>NZ_DS990556.1:1471636-1727058 GCF_000155635.1 Cyanobium sp. PCC 7001 | reverse complement strand
CCGCGACTGCGACGTGACGGTGCTGGATGAGCGCCATGGGCTCGGCAACGGCCTGCTGTTTCCGGCCGGACCCCTGCGGGAACCGGCGCCTCTGCTGGGCCGTGCCGATCTGCTGGTGCTCACCGGCACCGGCAGCCTGCCGGCTGGGGGGCCGGAGGTGGAAGGCGGGCTGCCGGAGCGCAGCGGCCGCGTGGATCCCGCCAGCCTGGGCTGGCCCAGCGTCAAGCCCTGGCTGCGGGTGCCGGCCACGCTCCATCCCGCCCCGAGCCTGCGGGAGCGGCCGCTGCTGGCCTTCTGCGGCATCGGCCTGCCCCGCAAGTTCTTCACCGCGCTGCGGCAGGCGGGCCTGCAGGTGGTGGGCACCGAGTCCTTCCCGGACCACCACCCCTATGCTCAGGCCGATCTGGAGCGACTCGTGGCGTTGGCCCAGGCCAGGGGGGGCGCGACCCTCGTGACCACCGTGAAGGACTGGCAGCGTCTGCCTTCCGGCTACCGCTCCGTGGTGGCGGCCGTGCCGCTCGTGCTCGATCCGGTGGCGGTGGCGGCCCTGGCCGACGCGGTGCTGGCCGCCCTGAGCCTGCGGCCCTCCATCCCGCCCCATGGTTGAAGGGCCCGCTGAGGGACCCGCCCACGGGCTGGCCGGGACGCCGGCACCGCCGCGGCTGCTGATGGTGGCCGGGGAAGCCTCCGGCGATCTCCACGGCGGCGCCCTGCTCTCCGCCCTGCGGCGACGACTCCCCGATGCCCAGGTGCGCGGCGTGGGGGGTGAGAGGATGCGGGCCGCCGGCCTCGACCAGCTGGCGGATGTGCGCAGCCTCTCCGCCGCGGGTCTGGTGGAGATCATGGGCAGCGTGGGGCGCCACCACCGGGTGATGGAGCAGCTCAAGCGGCAGATGGATCAGCACCGCCCCGATGCCGTGGTGCTGATCGACTACCCCGGCTTCAATCTCCTGGTGGCCGGTCAGGCCCACCGGCGGGGCATTCCCGTGTTCTTCTATATCGCACCCCAGGTGTGGGCCTGGGGGAAGGGCCGGGCACGGCGCATGGGCCGCATCATCGACCGGCTGGCGGTGATCTTTCCGTTCGAGGAAGCCCTGTTCAACTCCCACGGCCGTGCCTTCGCGCGCTACGTGGGCCATCCGCTGATGGATCAGCTCCAGGTCACTCAGGGCCGGGAGGACACGCTGCGCCGCCATGGGCTGGCGGCCGATCAGCGCCTGCTGCTGCTCCTGCCGGGCAGCCGGCGGGCAGAAATCAGGATGCTGCTGCCGGATCTGCTGAAGGCGGCGGCCGCCTTCGCACAGGACGGCTGGCAGGTGGCCCTGCTGCGGGCGCCCACGGTGGATCGCGCCTTCCTGGAGGAGGTGGCCGGCCCTCTGCCGGTGCCCTGCCTGGATGGAGACACCTGCAACCTGCTGCATGCCGCCGATGCCGCCCTGGTGTGCTCTGGCACGGCAACCCTCCAGGCCGCCCTGCTGGGCTGTCCCCACGTGATCGCCTACCGCTTCTCCTGGCTCACCTACCTGCTGGCCAGGATCGTCACCCGCCATCGGGTGCTCGGACTCCCCAACGTGATCCTGGGGCGGGTGCTGTTCCCCGAGCTGCTGCAGCGGGCGGTCACCCCCACCAATCTGGTGCGGGCGCTCCGGGAGCTGCTGGCCGATCCCGCCCGCTGGCAGCAGGGGGTGGAGGAGCTGCGGAGCAGGATGGGGCCGCCCGGCGCTTCGCTGCGGGCGGCCGATGAGCTTGTGGACCTGTTGCGATGAGGCTGCGCGTGTACGGGCGCTTTCTGGCCTATGGCCAGCGCTACCTGTGGCCCACCTTTCTGCTGGCGTTGCTGTTCAACCTCGGCTACGGCGCCTCCACCGGCTTCGTGCCCCTGGTGATCCGCTACCTCTTCGACGACATCCTGCCGGGCAGCGACCGGGGCCGGCTCTACGCCGCTCCCGCCGTGATCCTGGGGGTGATCGTGCTGCGGGCGGTGTGCCAGTACCTGGGGGCCTACCTCACCGAGACGGTGAGCCAGTCGATCACCGCCGATCTGCGCTCCGACCTGGCGGCCAAGGTGATGGACCTGCCCCAGGCCTACATCGACCGCCACCCCTCCACCACGCTGATCTCGCGGGTGCTCAGTGATGTGACCCTGGTGAAGACGGGCATCGTGGATGGCTTTTCAGCCATCTTCAAGGACTCCCTCACCCTGCTGGCCCTGGTGGTGGTGGCCTTCTACCAGGACTGGCTGCTGGCCCTGATCGCCTTCATCCTCTTCCCGGTGGCGATCCTGCCGGTGCTGAAGTCCTCGAAGAAGGTGCGGCGCCACTCCAGTCAGGGGCAATCCAGCCTGGCGCGGCTGGCCAGCTACCTGCAGGAGGCGCTGGTGGGCTCCCGCGTGGTGAAGATCTTCGGCATGGAGGCCTATGAGCTGCGCCGCTTCCGCGAGGAGAACGCCGCCGTGCTCCGCGCCGCCCTGCGCACCACCCGCGCCAAGCTGGCCAACCAGCCGCTGATGGAACTGCTGGGGGCGGTGGGCTTCAGCGCCGTGCTGGTGTACGGCGGCGAGGCGGTGATCGCGGGCACCCGCACCACCGGCAGCTTCTTCGCCTTCCTCACCTCGCTGTACCTCTGTTACGCCCCCTTCAAGGGCCTGGCGAAGGCCAACGCCACTCTCCAGCAGGGCGTGTCCGCGGCCCGCGATCTGTTCACCATCCTCGACACCCCGGCCGATCCGGTGGAGGCTCCGGCTCCTGTGGTGGCCAGCGGGCTGGAGCGGGAGCTGCGGGCCGAGGCCGTGAGCTTCGGCTACGGGGCCGAGCCCGTGATCCACGACCTCAGCCTCACCATCCCGGTGGGCAGCACCGTGGCCCTGGTGGGCCCGAGCGGTGGCGGCAAGAGCACGATCATCGACCTGTTCTGCCGCTTCTACGACCCCGGCGCCGGCCGCATCTGCATCGACGACACCGACATCCGCGACCTCTCCCTGGCCTCGCTGCGGGGGCTGATCTCCGTGGTGGATCAGACCACCTTCCTGTTCAACGACACCGTGGCCAACAACATCGCCTACGGCCATGCGGCGGCGTCGCGCCAGGCGATCGAGGCCGCGGCCCGGGCGGCCAATGCCCATGGCTTCATCACCCAGCTGCCCCAGGGTTACGACACCCTGATCGGCGAGAACGGCACCCTGCTCTCCGGCGGCCAGCGGCAGCGGATCGCCATTGCCCGCGCCCTGATCAAGAACGCGCCGATCCTGCTGCTCGACGAGGCCACCTCGGCCCTGGATTCGGCGTCCGAGCAGGTGGTGCAGGAGGCCCTGGACCGGCTGATGAGCAACCGCACCACCCTGGTGGTGGCCCACCGCCTCTCCACCGTGGTGAATGCGGACCGGATCTGCGTGATCGAGGCCGGCCGGTTGGTGGAATCCGGCACCCACCGGCAGCTGCTGGCTCGCGGTGGCCACTACGCCGTCTTATTTTCGACACAATTCTCAAACACCGAAGCGGTGACGCCCCTATGACCCTCGCCCCCAGCCGATCGGCGGCCGACCGACCCGCCACCTGGGAGCGCTCGGACTGGGCCAGTGCCTTCCGCAACGTCGGCACGGAGCTGACCGATCAGGCCGTGGTTCCGGCTCGTGGTGCCATCCCCCCGGAGCTGGCGGGCACGCTCTACCGCAATGGTCCGGGCCGGCTCGAGCGGGGGGGGCAGTGGGTGCACCATCCGTTCGATGGCGACGGCATGATCACCGCCCTGCAGTTCGAGGGGGGTGAGGCGCGGCTCAGCAACCGCTTCGTGCGCACCCAGGGCTGGCAGGCGGAGGAGGCCGCCGACCGCTTCCTCTACCGCGGTGTGTTCGGCACCCAGAAGCCGGGTGGTCCGCTGGCCAACGCCTTCGATCTGCGGCTCAAGAACATCGCCAACACCCACGTTGTGCAGCTCGGCGACACGTTGCTGGCCCTCTGGGAGGCGGCCGAGCCCCACGCCCTCGATCCCCGCAGCCTCGAGACCCGGGGCATCACCCTCCTCGATGGGGTGCTCAAGCCCGGGGAGGCCTTCAGTGCCCACCCGCGCTTCGACCCCGGCCACCACAGCGCCCCGCGGATGGTGACCTTCGGCGTCAAGACCGGCCCGCGCAGCACGATCCGGCTGATGGAGTTCGCCGCCGCCGATGACGCCGCCAGCGGCGTGCGGGCGGGCCAGCTGCTGGCTGAACGTCGCGACACGATGGCGGGTTTCGCCTTCCTGCACGACTTCGCCATCACCCCGAACTGGGCGGTGTTTCTCCAGAACGCCATGGCGTTCAACCCCCTCCCCTACCTGCTCGGTCAGAAGGGTGCGGCCCAGTGCCTGGCCTCCAAGCCGGGCGAGCGCGGCCGCTTCTGGCTGGTGCCCCGTCCCGGCAGTTCCGCGGCCCAGCGCTACCCCCAGCCCCTGGAGGTGCCGGCACCGGAGGGGTTCGTGTTCCATCACCTCAACGCCTTCGAGGACGCCGCCAGCGGCGAGCTGGTGATCGATTCGATCTTCTACGCCGACTTCCCCTCCATCGGCCCCGGGCAGGATTTCCGCGACGTGGACTTCGAGACCGTTCCCGAGGGGCAACTGCAGCGCTGCCGCATCGATCTGGAGAAGGCCGGCACCGATCCCGCCGGGGCCGTGCGCTGCGACTGGCTGGAGCAGCGCTGCTGCGAGTTCGCCATGGTGAACCCCCAGCGGCAGGGGCTGGACGCCCGCTTCGCCTGGATGGCCGTCACGGAGCAGGAGCGCGGCAATGCCCCCCTGCAGGCCTTCGAGAAGCTCGATCTGGCCAGCGGCGAGCGCAGGTTCTGGAGCGCGGCTCCGCGGGGCTATGTGAGCGAGCCGGTGATGGTGCCCCGTCCTGGGGCGGCCGGAGAGGACGACGGCTGGCTCCTCGCCGTGGTGTGGAACGGAGCGCGCTGCGCCAGCGATCTGGTGATCCTCAACGCGGCCGATCTCTCGGAACAGGCGGTGCTGGAGCTCCCCCTGGCCATTCCCCACGGACTGCACGGCAGCTGGGTGGCCGCCCGCACCCCCTGCGCTTAACGCTCTGGGCGGCTCTCCGGTCGGCTCTTCGGTCGGCTCTTCGGGGAGTTCAGAAGCTCCCTGAGTCCAGGCTCCAGGGCGGCGAAGGCGCGGCCCCGGTGTCCCAGGAGGCTCTTGGTGGCGCTGTCCATTTCGGCGAAGGTCTGGCCCGCCTCCGGCACGTAGAACACCGGGTCGTAGCCGAACCCCCCATCGCCGCGGGGTGCCTCCAGGATCAGCCCCGGGCAGTGACCTTCCACCTCCAGCCGCACGGCGCCGCTGGGGTCGGCCACCGCCAGGGCAGCCGTGAAGCGAGCCTGGCGACCGGGCTCGGACTCCGCGGCCTTCAGTTCGGCGAGCAGGCGGGCGATGCGGGCCCCATCACTGTCGGCGTAGCGGGCCGAATGCACCCCCGGGGCTCCGCCGAGGGCGTCCACGCTGAGGCCGGAATCATCGGCCAGGGCCCAGCAGCCGGTGGCCCGGGCCACGGCGATCGCCTTGAGGCGGGCATTCTCCGCGAAGGTGCTGCCCGTTTCCTCCACCTCCAGGCCGGGCGGCTGGGGCCGGACCTCCAGATCCAGCCCCGCCAGCAGCTGGCCGAATTCGCGCACCTTGCCGCGGTTGCCGCTGGCGATCACCAGCGCGCCGCTGCCGAAGCCGCCTGCGGAGGGCTCCATCGGGCTGTGCTCCATCCTCACCATCCGGCGGGCCTCACACCTGCTCGGCCAGCTGGCGGGCCCAGGTGAGCACCGCCGCCACCCGCTCTTCGGCCGGCGCTTCGCAGTAGAGCCGCAGCAGCGGTTCGGTGCCCGAGAAGCGCAGCATCAGCCAGTGGCTGGGCCCGAGCCGCAGCTTCACGCCATCGGTGCGGATCACCTCCTGCACCGGCAGACCGGCCACCTCGGCCGGCGGGGTGGAGGCGAGCAGGGCCTCCAGCCGGGCCCGGGCCGCCATGTCGGGCAGGCGCAGATCAAGACGGTCGTAGGCGGCAGCTCCGCCGCCACGCTGCTGCAGGGCGTCGATGCGCTGCCCCAGGGGTACGCCGCCCTCCACCAGGGCCTCGATCAGCAGCAGGGCCGCGAACGGGGCATCGCGCTCCGGCAGGTGCATGCCGAAGCCCACCCCGCCCGACTCCTCGCCTCCCACCAGCACCTCCCCAGCCAGCATCTCGGCGGCGATGTACTTGAAGCCCACGGGCTTCTCGAGCACGGTTCGGCCCAGATCCTCGGCCACCCGCTGCATCAGGTCGGAGCCGCTCACGGTCTTGATCACCACCCCAGGCAGCTGGCGGGCCCGGGCCAGGTGATCGATGAACAGCGGCATCAGCAGCTGGGTGCTGCAGAAGCGGCCCCGTTCATCCACGGCGGCGATGCGGTCACCGTCGCCGTCGAACACGATCCCCATCGCCGGTTGGCCGGCCGCGGTGCTGGCGCGCACGGCGGTGATCAGCTCCTGCAGGTAGGGCGCCAGCGGCTCCGGTGGGTTGCCGCCGAAGAGGGGGTCGCGCCCGGAGCGGATCTCCCGGATCGCCCCGCTGGCCACGGCCTGCTCGCCCAGCAGGGCCGGCAGCACCCCGGCCGCGGAGCCGTGCATCGGATCCACGATCACCGTGAGGCCCAGCCGCTGCAGCCCGGCGGCCAGGGCGGCGGTGTCCACCTTGGTCCGCAGCCCCTCCAGGTAGGCCCCGAGCACGTCGATGCGCTGGAGCTCGCCCGGCTGGGGCACCGTGATGCCGCCTGCCGCCAGGCGGGTTTCCACCCGCCGGGTGAAGTCGCCCTCCACCGAGCCGCCGAAGGGCCCCTTGATCTTGAGGCCCAGCCATTCCGGCGGATTGTGGCTGGCCGTGATCACCAGGGCCCCCAGGGCGCCCCGCTCCACCACCGCCCAGCTGGAGGCCGGCGTGGGTGTGGGGCTGCTGGCCAGCAGGGGTTCCAGTTCCACGCCGCGCACGGCGCTGCAGATGGCCTCAGCCAGCTCGGGGGCGAGGAAGCGGCGGTCGTAGCCGATCACCACCTCGCGGCTGCTGAGGCCCTCCGGAGCGGCGGCGGCCAGTTCCGCGGCGGCGGCGGCCGCCACCGGCAGCAGCCGTTCCACCGTGATGTCCACGCCCAGAACGCCGCGCCAGCCATCCGTGCCGAAGGCGATCGGTGCCGCCTCCAGGGGCAGTGGGGCTGAGGCCATCGAGTGCGTCGAGCGTGCCCGCCCATTCAACGATGCGGGCCCGCCGAAGCCTCGGGGAGTCAGTCGCGGCCGGCAACGGCCGTGAGGGCCGCCAACCCCCCGAGGCCCAGGGCCACCAGCCCCACCAGCAGCGCAGCCGGCAGCAGCAGCAGCAGGCCCAGGATGCCCAGCAGCGGAGCGATCCCCTGCCGCAGAAGCGTCCGGGCGGGGGCAGGCAGGGACCGGGGAGGGTCGTTGCGGCGGGCCAGATGGTCGCTGAGCAGCACGTAGGGCAGGCGCACGGCGAGCAGCCGGAGCAGTCGCAGCCAGTCGAGCGGATGCAGGCGGGTGCGCTCCCGCTGCGGCAGATAATCCCGGCGCGCCTGGCCCACCACGGCCCTCAGGTCGGGCAGCACCGCGTCCGGCTGCCCCGTGACGTCGAGAATCCAGGCCAGACCCGAGAGCCGCCCGATCAGATAGTCGTGGCGGCGGTAGCGCTCATGGAAGAAACCGCCGAAGGCGGCCAGCAGGTCGCTGGCCAGCAGATCGACTGGCGATACCGCGCCTTCCGGCAGGGGTTGCCCCGGCGTGCGTTTGCCGATGAGCGTCTCGAAACGCGCCAGGGCGGCCACCTCCGCGCTCACCGGACTGGGGTCGGCATCAGGCTGTTGCGCTGAGGTATCGGGAGCGAGGTCCAGCTCCGCCTCCAGCCGCGCCTCCAGCTCCGCCTCTTCGGCGGCCACGGCCAGCAGCAGCGTTCGAAACGCCTGCGAGCGGAAGGTGAGCACCGGATCGATGGGATCGAGGCGCACCTCCCGGTAGGGCAGCACCTGGCACAGGCGGATGGCCTCCGGATCGGTGTCCGCCAGGCCCTGGTCCTTGATCAGCCGCTCCCGGGCGTGAACCAGCCGGTTGATCGCCTCGATCTGCTCCAGGCGCAGGTGGTCGTGTTCGGCCTTGGGATAGGTGAGCCCGGCCAGGGCGGAAGCCACCGCTCCGAAGAAGCGCTGCAGCACCGATCGGTTGCCCTTCAGATCCGTCACGGGGATCGGCTGCACGTACACGAAGCGCCGCCGCTGCTCCCGGGCGGGGACGTGGTTCCAGTCGCCGGCGAACGCCTCAAGATCCTGATCGAGGGGGTCCCCATCCATGGGCTCCCCATCCGGCGCCAGCTGGTTCAGCAGGCCGATGCCCTTGAGCACCGGCAGTCCGTCGAGCACGCCGCCGTCGGTGTAGTCGAAGCGCAGCCGCAGCGTCGAGCCGTGCTTCTGGGGCTCCCCCTCCCCGTTCACCCGCACCAACACCCGGTCGGGGTCGCTGCCTTCGGGGGTGCCGGTCTGGGCGTCGGCCTCGCGCAGGTACAGCTCCAGGCTGGTGGCGTCGAGCTGCAGGTTGTAGCTGTGCGGGTCGCTGCTGTTGGAGAGGGGCGGGAAGGCCAGGGGAAAGGCACCCGAGGCCCGCGCCGACTCCTTGGCCTTGCGCCAGCGGCGGTTCAGCAGCGCCAGGCCCTCACCGCTGACGCCGTTCTCCGTTCCCGCAACGAGCTCCTTCATGTGGCGGTGGAACAGGAACCGGCGCGTTTCGGCATGGCTCACCGTGCATCGTCCAGCCACCTCGCTGCGCAGCACGCCCTGCAGGTTCGTCGTGGTCATCAGCACGGCCAGGCTGCGGGCCTGCAGGGCCCGCGCCATGCCGGGGAGGTCGGCCTCACGCCATGTGCCGCCCACGTCGTCGGTGATCGCGGCGATGGCAGCGCCGCTGAGCAGCCCGAGCCGCGGTCGCGGCGCCACGCCGCCGACCCGGGACGGCTCCCGCAGGGCCTGCTCTTCCGAGCGGTGGTCGGTGAGGGCGCGGATATCGGCCCGCTGCACCCAGGCCCGGTAGAAGCCGTTGCGGGGCTCTTCGGCGTCGGACCGGATGCCGGGTGCAGGGCCGCCCGGGTCGTCGTCCGCCAGCTCCTCCAGGGCTCGACCGGGATCCAGCAGCAGGCAGCGGGCGGCGATCAGGCCCGTCATGGCGCCGGCGGAGGCGCCGGTGATCGTGTCGATGCACAGGGCCGGGGCCAGTGTCGGGTTGTCGTTGCCGGGCCGGGGCCGCAGGGAGGCCTTCACCAGCTCGGTGAACACCCCGGCCATGTAGGCCCCGAGCGCGATGCCGCCCGAGCAGTTGAGGGTCACCGGAAGGGAGGATTCACCCATTCCTGCCGTCCGAGCGCTGCCTTCAGCCTGGTCAGGTCTGCCACGGCTGTCAGCAGCAGGCTTTCTGCAGCAGGGTGTCATCAACAGAAGGCCCGCCGGGGTGAGCCGGCGGGCCTCGCTCAGCCCCTGGGATCAGGGGTCAGCGTGGGGAATCAGCGCTCGTAGGCGTTGCCCCGGTAGGTGAGCTGCTTGTGCTCATCGCTCTGACCCTTGTCCGCGGGATGGTCGTGGTGGGCATCCACGTAGGGCACGCCCCTGTAGGCCTTGGCCATCAGGAACTGGGCGTCATGCAGACGCTGGGTCTTGAGGATCCTGTTTCTGACGAGTTCGAGAACGTTCATGGTGATCTCCACAGCGCCCACCTCCCCGTTGCCTGAGATGGGTCCAACTGCATCCGCCTGGGGACAGGAGGATCAACGTGTTCACATCATAAGGCTTCGGTAGCGGTTGCTACAGACACGGCCTGCCGGGTGGATTGCCGAACCTTGGCGGTCTCCGGGCTCCTGCGGGGCCTGTGGGCCTGGGGAACGCCCGGGGGAGCTGCTCCCTAGCCTGAGCCGATGCCCCAGGAGGTGATCACCGACCGGCTGCTCCGCAGCTGGCTGCGCTGCCGGCGCCGCGCCTGGCTGGACCGTCACGGTGATCCCGACCGCCGCCTCTGGACCGCCCACCGGGCCCTGGCGCTCAGTGATCAGCTCGCCAGCTTCCAGCGGCTGCTGCCGGAGCGGCCCGGCCATGGCGTGGCCGCCTGCGCCGCCGGCGCTCCCGGGGTCGTGGGGGTGCGGCTCCGCTCCCCCGGGCCGGCTGGCCAGGAGCTGCAGGCCCACCCACCGCTTCTGCAGCGGGTGCCCGGCCGCAGTGTGTGGGGGGACCACGCCTATCGCCCGGTGCTGGGAAAGCAGGGGCGCAACCTCACCCGCGAGCATCGGCTCGTGCTCACCCTGTGGGGGCGCCTGCTGGCACAGCTGCAGAAGGCGCCGGTGCCCCAGGCCCTGGTGGTGGCCAGCGATGGCCGCGGGCTGCAGCAGGAACGGCTGAGCCTCTCCCCCTCGCTGGAGCGCCAGCTCGACGACAGCCTGGCCCGCCTCGCCTCCGACCTGCAGCGCCCCCAGCCTCCGCCTCTGGTGGCCGATCGCAAGAAGTGCGTGCTGTGCAGCTGGCGGGGTCTGTGCGATCAGGAGGCCGCGGCGCAGGGTCACCTCAGCGAAGTGAGCGGCATCGGTGGCCGGCGTCGCGAAATGCTGCTGGAGCTGGGGATCACCACCCTGGCGGAGCTGGCAGCCAGCGATCCGCTACAGCTGGCCGAGGCGCTGGCGGTGCACGGTGACCAGCACGCCGACGTGGCGGCCCAGCTGGTGGCCCAGGCCCGGGTGCAGGCCAGCGGCCAGCCGCTGCGGCTCGATCCCGCCGGCCTGGACGCTCCCCTGCCGGAGCTGGATCAGGCCCCGGGGGTGCTCCTGTACGACATCGAATCGGATCCGGATGCCCGGGACGACTTCCTGCACGGCTTCGTGGTGCTGCCCAGGGGCGGTGACGGCAGCTGGCCGGCGGCGCCGCCGGCCGGTGGCGCCTGGCGCTACCAGCCGCTGCTGGCCCGCCACGACCACGGCGAGGCGCGGCTCTGGCAGCGGTTGCGGCGCCTGCTCGCCCGCTACCCCGGCTGGCCGCTGCTCCACTACGGCGAAACGGAGGCCGTCGCCCTGGTGCGCCTGGCCGGCCGGCAGGGGGCTTCCCAGGCCGAACTGGCCGCCCTCCGCTCCCGCCTGGTGGATGTGCATGCCCGGGTGCGCCGGCACTGGCTGTTGCCGGTGAGCAGTTACGGGCTCAAGGCCGTGGCCATCTGGGTGGGATTCCGCTGGAGCCAGCCGGGGGTGGATGGCGCCCGCTGCCTGCTCTGGTGGCGGCAGTGGCGCCGGGATGGCGGCACCCGCCGGCTGCAGCGCATCTTCACCTACAACCGCGACGACAACCTGGCCACCTGGGCCGTGGTGCGCTGGCTGCTGGATCAGCGGCCCTGAGAACCGGACCCCACGGGAGGGGGAGTGAAGGCCTCAGGGACCGACAACCGGGCGAGGCCTGCCCCCGGTTCTGGACCCAGCAGCAGCGCGGGTGCCTCCAGGGCCTGGCGGCGCACCAGGGCCAGGCCGATCCAGTCGCCCCCGTCCAGCTGCAGGGCCGAGGTCACCCGCCCTGCCCGGCCGCCGTCCGGGTTGTCGGGATGCAGCAGCACCGTGCCGGGTTCAGGAACCGTTGCCGCCGCTGGGCTGCCCTCCGGCCGCTGGCACCAGTGCCAGCGGCGCAGTTGCTGCTTAACGCCGTCGTAGGTGGCCAGCTTGGCCAGGGTTTCCTGGCCCACGTAGCAGCCCTTGGAGAGGGAGACCCGATCCGCCAGTCCCAGCTCGAAGGGATTGGTGTCGTCGTTCAGTTCCGCCGACGCCGCGGGCAGACCCTGCTGCAGCCGCCAGCGTTCCTGGTCGTGATCGCCCAGGGCCGGCAGCGCGGCCAGCTCAGCCGGCAGGGGTGCCCCGTCGCGCAGCAGCCAGCTGGCCCCCAGGCGCCAGCCCACCCCACCGCCGAGCTCCCCCCAGCTGAGGGGGGCCGCCGGGGCGGCCATCGGCCCGGAGTCGGGGGACACGGGCGGGAGCACGGTGATCAGCCGGGCCGGTTCCAGCGTCCCCAGGCCCACCTGATCCGCGGGGAACAGCACCCGATCCAGGGCGGAGCGCACGGCTTCGCCGTCGCCGGCGCTCACCACCAGCCAGGCGCCCTCGCCGTCCACCAGAACCTCAGCCAGCGCTCGCATCCGGCCGGTCGGCGAGATGCAGCAGGTGGGGATCCAGGCGCCCGGGGGCGCCAGCTCGATGGCGGCGCTGGTCTGGCCGTGCAGAAAGCGGCGGCTGTCGGTTCCCTCCAGCCTCAGGAGAGTCACGGGCCTCTCGAGCCGGGCCGGCTCCGAAGGCCGCCAGTTCCAGGGGGTCGGCATCACTGGGATCGTCCGCAGGGCGGCTGTCGGGCTCGGGGCTCCTAGCGCAGCTCCGCGGCCGTTGCCGCCACCTCCTCCAGCAGGAAGAGGCTGCGCAACTCAAGCCCGGCGGCGGTCATCGCCTCCAGCCCCCCTTCCTGGCGGTCCACGATCGCCACCACCCGCTCCACCCGATAGCCGGCCTCCCGCAGCTGGGCCACGGCCTTCAGGGACGATCCGCCGGTGGTCACCACGTCCTCGAGCACCGTGATCCGCTCGCCGCTCCCGGGCAGCGGGCCCTCGAGCCAGGCGCCGGTGCCATGCCCCTTCGCCTCCTTGCGCACGATCAGGGCGTCGAGCCCGCGGCCATCCAGGGCCGCCCGCATCGCCACGGCGCTCACCAGGGGATCGGCGCCCAGGGTGAGGCCGGCCACGGCCGCGGCCTCGGGCTCCACCTGCTCCAGCAGCAGGGCCCCCAGCAGGGCCAGCCCGGCGCCGCTCAGGCTCACAGGCTTGCAGTTCACGTAGTGGTCGCTGCTGCGGCCCGAGGCCAGGGTGAAGCGGCCGTGCCGGTAGGCCCGGCTCGCCAGCTGCACCAGCAGGTTCTGGCGCATGGCCGCCGTGGCTGTGGGCAGCACGACGGAGGGGATGGAGACGGACATGAAGGTGGACGCGCTGGGGCGGGCAAGGGTGGCCGAACCTGCCGATCTTGACTAGTTTGCGCCTACTCAGGATGTTGGCGTTGGCTGTGACGCAAGTACTGGCGCAGTGGCCCCTGCGCATGCCGTTGTCTCGGGGCCTGCTTCCCAAGGCTTGCCGGCAGCCGGCTGCCGGGGCTGCCGGTCGATCGCTCCTTTGGCGCCTTCCGCTCCTGGTGGCACCGCTCACCCTGCTCGGACTGGCTGCCCACCAGCCCGCCCAGGCCGGTCCTGTGGTCTGCACCACCACGCTCGAGGCCCCTCCCTCCGATTCCTCCCTCGGGGGAACCCCACCGGCGCCGGTGGAGGTCACCCGCTGCAATGCCGTGCAGACCATCCCCGATCTGGTGGAGCGCCGGTACTACGGCTGGACGGCCCCCTATGCCCGTGGGGTGAGCCTCACCAACCAGATCACCGAACTGTTCGGCATTGCGATGGGCGGCGGTGACGGCACCCGGGTGATGGGGCTCGGTTTCTCCGATCAGGCCATCGTCTGGGATGGCACGGCGATCGAGAACACGTTCCGCGCCCTGAACGACCAGCAGAGCGATCCGATGCCCTTGCGCACCGCGGATGTGTCCAGCGGTTTCTCCGGCAATCTCGGCAACCCGCAGCCCGCGCCGGTGGCCTGGGAGGATCCTGGTCCCACCTGGTCGCCACCGGTCCGCGGGCTGTGGTGATCTCCCTGCGCCGGCCATGACACGCTGGTGTCTGGCCGGTTGACAGGGCTCTGCCTGATCACCCGGCATCCCGGGGGTCTAGCAATCTGGTGAATGCAGCGGGCTCATAATCCGCCGGAGGCGAGTTCGATCCTCGCGACCCCCACTCTAAGCGAATACGGTCAGCCAACCCCCGCACGGCCAGCCCACTTGGACTATCTATCCTCGTGCTTTGAGAGATGATGCAGAGTTTGACTGAATCTCTCCAAGAGTGTGGCACTGATTCTGTTGCCTTGTAGCAGCAACATGTGATTCCGATAGCCTTGGATTGGAGAGCGACAAAGCATGGGAATGATGACACTGGTTTCAAGATGCCGGCACTCTGCATCAGTGGCATCGGGTACTACGGCACGAAACACGTGGTCGGCAAACCTTTGGCGCTGCTCTTCTGTGCCCAAGAGGCAAAACCCCTTCAGAGCCCACCATTGCACGCGCAAATTGTAAAGCATGGTCAACGTGGCTGAGATTGGTGAGTCAGTCAGTGGAGAGATCAGCCGTGTTGGGTGAAGGTCATACAGCAGATGGATGTGTTGATCGGGATGCTTGGCCAGGGAAAAGTAACTGGCAACGTGATGCTTCAGATGCACCTCCACGACGGTCTCCGCGCTGGAATGCAGGAGTGACAGTCGCAAAGGCTCTGGCGTGGAGCGTTCCGGCCTGATCAATCCGTGCTCCCACCGGATCACGGCAAAGAAACTTGGATCTGCTGCAAGGCCATGGTTGATCACACCCCAACCGATACAGGGAGCCACGCTGAAGCCGAGGGAAGCAAGATGCCGGGAGGCTCCATACTCCACTGAAGCCTGCTGGTAGCTCATGCCGCCCGAGAGGGCGGCGTCATGACCGATGGCGATATCGTCCATCCTGCCGCCCTCATAGTCAAATCGGAAAGCTGCTGGACCAGTGGCGTGATACACCCCTGGCGTGATGGTGAACTCAGGAGCACGCCCGCAGCCTTTGATCTTCAGGCTGTACTGATCATTCATCTTCAACAATACAGACCGCGACCCCGAAGTCGTGAATTCATCCCGCTGCCCGGTAAACCAGCCCAGCACGCGCTGACGCTCGGCTTCACAGCCGTCGAACCGAATCAGGTCAATCGTAGGAGCTGGCTCCGATGGCATGTTCCTGGGGCTTCAGGATGATGGCGCGTACGCCTTGGAGTAGCCCCTGTTGGCCTCAAAGCTCGTCAGCTCAATGTCATGGAGATCAGTAAGGTAGGAGTAGCCAACGGATTGATACTCACTCCGTGCATCGAGCTGTTCGTACCGTTGCCTCCGTTTGATTCGATCGGATTCGCGAATCATCTTCAGGTGGTAGATGATCACATCGACCACTGGGAACATCCCGTTGCTGCGACTATTCAAGGGAGCCCAGGCTCCATGGAGTGGCTTATTGTCAAATTCGTGGTCGTGGCGGGCAAGGAAGAGACGAGGCGAAGACTTCCTTCCCCAGATTCCATCTGTTCTCACCATGTTCCATGCATTCCAGCAATCAAGAACCCTGAGACCCAGCCCCCATTGTCCTGATTCAAAAGCTTGGAGGAGGATGGGGATAGCTCGATCTCTGAAATTGTCCTCAAGCCGTTCATCAGCATCAAGAACCAACAGCCAATCGGCATTCTCCTGGAGCGCAGTGGTGATGAGAAGGCGACGGTCTCCTGCTTCATCCCATACGTGATCAGAACGGTCGGGATGGACGATGAGCTCCTTGACCAAAGGGTGAGAACGGACAATGGCCGTTGAACCATCTGTGGATCCATCATCCAAGGCGATGATCCCATCGACTTTTCCTTCCAGATGTTCTAGATAGGTGGGTAGATATCGAGCTTCATTGCGGAATCTCAACAGAACATGAATGATTGGGTTGCGGTCATCCTGTTGTTGTGCCCTCGTTTCTGAAGGTCCGCCTCCCAACCATCTCTGGCTTGTGGATCCCAGCCAGAACGCGAAGCTGCAGACCGGCAGCACGCTTGGGGCGTAGCGAAGAACCCAGCGTTCCTGAGGACCAAGTCCCCAGCGTGCAAGATGCAGCAGTCTTTGGCTGTGCTGGCGCTCCGCAGAGAGAGCTGCCCATACCCCTTTCTCATGAAGCTCCATGGAGGGGAGGAACCAAGGCAGTGCTGCCCGCGTCGATTCGCGCCGACGTCCGCGCTTGAACTGGTCGATCAGAAGACCGAGGAAGCCAGTTGGATGGCGATGCGCTGTTTTGACTGAGGGTGTCCAGGTGATTTGATGAAGGTGTTGGAAGCGTGCGTTAAACTCACTATCTTCGCCAACGCGTAGATCTTCACGAAACAACCCAAACTCATCAAAAAGACTGCGCTCATAACTGATTCCGTAATGCACAGCCTCCTGTTCTGGTATCCCTGGAAGGCGACGGCTATACAGGCGTAGATGACTGATCCAGGACCAGAGATTCTTCCTGTCACTGGGAACCAGTGCAGAGGAAACGGCTATCGCGCCAGTCTGATGCAGACGCAGGCGTTCAGCAACCCATCCCTTTCTTGCAATGCAATCATCTGCAAGAAAGGCAATGAAGGGAGCAGTTGTTTTCTTGATCCCAATGTTTCTGGCGCAGCCCACAAAACGGCGCCAGCGGCGGTGGATCACCGGCACAGCCAAACCTGCTGTTGCAAGGTCAGCTGCTGGGGTTAGTCCCCCCGTGCTGACTACCACCACTTCAGGCTTGGGGTTTTGCCGCACGAGTGAGCGTACAGCATCAACAAGTAGTGGTGATCTTCCTACGCTGATCACAATGCAGGCCAAATGAGGAGGGCTCTCGCGGGAGGATCTGAACGGAACATTCGATACAGAAAGTGAAGATTTCTCCTCATTGAGGTTGTTGGCCAGTGATTGCAGAACTGTATCCGCGAGTGAGCGCACATGCTCAGGATTGAAAAACCTGCCATGGCTTCCTGAAATCTCGTAGAAGTCGTATCCCAAAGGGTAGCTCTGGCGTAATCTCGAGCTAACTTCTGACTCAGGCTGCGATTGCAATGGGTTGAATTCGCTGTCCTCTCCAAAGATGATGGTAGTCCTGCCGTTGCTGTAGGGTTCAAGCCTGCGGTCTTCCATGAGGATTAGGCTTTCAACCTGTCTTCCTTGGCTCTCCAGGATTAAGGCGACGGCGCGGATGATCCTGGCGCCTTGGCAGTTGCCTCCAAGGATGAATCGTCCGTCAGGCTGAAGGCGCCTCAACTCGCGAGCATAAATAGTGGCAAGACTCTGAATATTGTGCTGCGTTTCCTCCATGATCAAGTGGCCAGAGCGCATCCCAAAAAGGCAGATCTTTTTTGGCAGCATTTCCGCCAAGCTCTGAAACTCTTGATTTCCTTGGAAGCACCAGAACAAGTTCATTGCCCCCCCCGGGTATTTCCCCCTGCTACCACTCCGGCTTGCCCTGATAATCAGGCTTCCAGGTTGATCCCGGACCCCTGACCAGTCGTTGATCATATCGGTTTGTCGTCTAATTAAAATCTCTGTGCCAACTGAATCGCTAGGAGATGCTTGCTGACCTGGATAGTCTGGCCTGATTCTTGTTGCAATAGAGGATGATTGGCTCCGCACTGATGAATGACGGAAGACCTCACCTATAGAAACCGACCGTCTCAACCACTTCTCTATTTCAAGCGCGAGCTGTGCGGCTTGCAGAGAGTCTCCACCAGCTGCAAAGAAGTTATCATCAATCCCAAAGTTCTGGTGGCCAAGTACTTTGCTCCAAAGCTCATGGATCTTGAGCTCAGCTGGAGTGAGGCCTTCCGGAGTTCCGGCCACTCGTGAGGCAGCTGGGTAGATTTTGATGACATCGCTGATGCCCGATTCCTCGGATTCAAGCATCCGTCCCAATGAATATCGACTTACTTTCCCAAGGCTTGATCTGGGGATGTAAGCCTCAGGGATTACGATCACATTGCTGGGTCGCACCCCAAACTCTTTGCCTACTTGGTCAACGATCTTTGCGGCCAGGGAGTCGGATGGCTCAGCATGATCGGCTTCTGTAATGATGATCTCATAGCTACTTGAAGAACTATTGTCGATCCGGCTTGATGTCTGAAGAGCAATGGCTGTAGCGACGCCAGGAATCTTAAGCGCAACATCCTCTACCATCTGGCAGGGATACTTGACGGCATTGAGGATCAGTGTCTCCTTGATTCTCCCTGCCAGTTGCAGCCTTCCTTCCTGGATTCTGCCGACATCACCTGTGCGTATCCATCCATCGCTCGTGAGGAGCCGTCCATTGTCCTGGGCTGCGTTGAGGTAGCCAGTGGCCATGCTGGGGCCCCTTACTTGAATTTCTCCAAGATCGGGTCTCTTTTCGTCTTGAATGTCGCTATTGGTTTGCATTCTCACTTCGTGGTCATGGTTCAGGTCCGTAAACCAGAAGCCAGTCGTGCTGTTGACTGCAAAGGTATGCGCATTCAGACGCCCACTCATCACTGGACCACACTCTGTGAGGCCGTAACTCTGTACATAAATCTCGCTGTTGGCTCCAAAGTCCGTGAGAGCGCTTGCAAAGTCTCTGAACACGTCTGGTTGGAGTGGCTCCGCCCCAATGCCGACGCTATCGATCATGGAGAGGTTAATCCTGTTGAGACGAGCTACCGGCGCCTGGCGAAGAGCATCCAGAATCAGCTTCATGCCGAAGCTCGTCATCGTGGTGTGTGTGACTCGGTAGTTGCTGGCTAACTCCAGCCACTGCAGAGGGTCTTTCAGGAAACCGATGGTGTGGAGAACCACCTTGCAGGACGCATTGGGACTGCAGGCTGAAAGCCCCATGGCATGGTCAAGCGGCGCCCAGGACAGAAACTTTGTCGTGTTGTTGATGGCAGGGCCACAGGGCCACCACCGAGAACACACGGCACGGTCGGAGAGTTCTACAAGAGAAGCCTGCCCTGTCGTTCCTGATGTCAGGATGAGCAGCCTTGGATCGGAGGCACGGGCAACATGAACTCTGGCCTGCTGATTCTCTGCGCCGCACCCGTTGGAGTTCAGTCGAATCCAATGGCTGGGATGGATACGTTGTCTCCACCCGGTGAGTCTTCTGGCGGCAACTGAGTCAAGTACATACAAGTCTTTTTTGTCGACGAGTGCATCGAGCAATTTCCGATGCAGTGCCTCACGGGCGGGTCCCTCCCCGATCCCTGCTTCAATGGGTAGGGCAGTGATGTTTCCCAGTAGACAGGCCCATAGACATGAAATAAAGTCTTCCCTGCTATAGCTTCGGATCACTAAAACTGAGCCTGGCCCAAGACCTGCTTTCTGTAAAGTCGCCAGCACATCAAAAGCACGCTGGCCGAGGTTGCCGAAGGTCAGTGATCGGTTGAATCCATTTTCGTCGATCAGATGAAATTTCGAGGAGGAGTCATCCTGGAGAGAAGAGTGCAGATACTCGGCAGTAGAAGATCCTGCTGACCTGGCTCTATCCTCAAGGCTGGGTTCCATTGGAGTCAATTCGGGTCACACCTGTGCTTTTGTGCTTGGCACGGAATAACTGCGGAGCCTGGATACTAGATATTCAAGTTCAGGGGAAAAGCCGAGAGGAAGATAGGTCTCCATGCGTGCGATTTCGCCCAGTACGTCTCGACATCCCCGCTGCGACTGAAACCAGTCGCGATAGGTATAATAGGAGCTCGGATAGGGAATCACGGTAGGGAGCACTTCACCGTCACTGACCCATCGAAATGTCTCCAGTGCGCGACGGCTGTGAAAGTGAATGGCGACAAGGGCTGTCCTCGGCTTCCGTCGCGATGCTGGGGGCAGACTGTGTTGGTGGCGATGCAAAAGATCGATGGCGTTCGTGCAGTTCTCCAGGGTGTTCGATGCACAGGGGTCAACGATCAGATCCCTGCTGGGGATGCCCGCCGCCAAAGCAAGCCCTGCCATGAGCATCGCCTCGTTTCCTTTGAGTCTTGCGTTCTCCCCGCCTGTGAGCAACAGCTTGCTGCAGTGGCCCGAGTGATAAAGCTGGATTCCTTTTCGAATGGGCTTGCTATAGCTCGTACAGCCAAGGCATATGGCTACGTCGAAAGTGCTGAGTCTTTCTTCGAGAAATATGTACTGGGTAAGCTCTTGAGTGAGGCTTGAGTCTTTCTGGAACAGTGATTCAGAAGGCGCTATTGCGTGAGCAGTGATCGAGTGGGTCGAGCCTGAGATGGTGGACGCTGGTGGCACTTGTATAGGAGTCACGCGGCCCGAGCAAATTCATCCGACACGAGTTCACATCCCTCTCGTCGGTAGGCAAGAGTGTACTCGTGTTTCTGCGTGGTTGCATGCTCGCTGAGCCTGATGTCGCTTCCCCTCTGCTCACTTGCCTGGTGCCGGCCCGCAACGCGGCTCAGGATCTCCCTGGCTTTCTGGAGTCTGTGGCCCTGTTCTGCGATGCGGTGGTGGCCCTGGATGATGGCAGCACAGACAACACCGCGAGCCTGTTGGCTTCCAGCAGCCTGGTGAGGATCCTGCTGGCGAATCCCCGCCGTGAGACGTACCACGGCTGGGATGACGCCGCCAACCGGGCACGGTTGCTTGAGGCGGCGAGCGCTCTCAAGCCCCGCTGGCTCCTGTGGCTGGATGCGGATGAGCGTCTCGATCCTGCTGAGGGTCAGGCCTTGCGCCAGTTCATCACGGCACAGGCCATGGCCGATTCCGCCTACGGCTTTCGGGTGTTCCCGCTACGCAACGACCTTGAGCATTACGAGGAGCGGTGCCTGTGGGTGTACCGGCTGTTTCATCATGCCCCGGGTCAGATTCTTGAAGGCCGTCGGCTCCATCTGTTCCCGATTCCAGCCCAGATCCCTCGGTCGCGTTGGCGACGGACCACCCTCAGAATCCAGCATCTCGGCGGTCTGACCGCCGCACGCCGCAGGAGCCGGTATGACAAGTACCGGCAGGCTGACCCGGCGTGCGAATTCCAGACGGACTACCGCGCACTTCTACGCGATCCCCCTGCGGCTCTGCCCCGTTGGACACCCCGTTCACCCCATGAACCCATGCTCTGGGAGGAGGTCGTCGCCACGGCGTCATCGACCGGCAGCGCCCCGGGCCATGCGGCCAGAGGGTTGTCGATCTCATTTCTGGTTCTTTTACCTGGGGATGCTGCAGAACTGCCATGCCCCGGCTTCGAGGGGGATCCTCTGGAGATCCTGCAGCCGGGGGATGCCGATGGCCTTGACCATGAACTTCTCCTGGTGGACAACGCTGTCTCTGTCCTTCCAGAAGCGACGCCCCCGCAGGCCAGTCCCGAGGGCGTCGGGCTTGAGTCCGTTGCCTTGAATGGCCTGGCGATCAATACCAGGCTGGTGGAGGCGAAGGGTGAAATCGTGTGCTTTCTGGCTCCCTGGCTGCATTACTCGCCCGGAGCTTTCCGGCGGATGGTGGAGGCGCACCGCCGCGGCTTCGCCATGGTGACAGGTGCCCATCACCATGCTGACCAGCTTTCTGGCGACCGTTCCCTGCCCCCTTCTTCTGGTGACTCCATGGGCGCCGTGCTCGGCACCCCTCCGGACCTGTGCAGTTGGAGGCGCGATGCGCTCCTCGAAATCGGAGGGTTTCCGCCGATGCTCCGCCTCCCTTGTCGTGACCTCAACGCCGCCCTGATGGCCGCGGGATGGCAGGCCTATGCCGCCGCGGGTGTGCAGATGGACCGCTCCGGGCCGGTGACCGTGTCACATCCGTCCTAGCCTCTTCAGGAGACCAGCCTGGATCTGAACTCTTCACGCGCCTGCTCCCTCCGTTCTTGCCGCCGGTTGGATTTCCCTGGGCTCCCCATGAGGCCTCAAGCGTGATCCTGCTTCTGGCGTTGCTCGTGCTAGTTCTGCTACTGGCCTTCTTCTCCGCCGGCGAACTGGCGGTGATCAAGATCCGCCCCAGCCGCGTGAGTCAGCTGCTGGAGAGCGGCGAACCCGGCGCCAGGGCCGTGTCCTTGCTGCAGCGCCGCCTGCGGCGGGTGCTGGTGGCCACCCAGCTGGGCGCCGTGCTGGCGCTGGTGGCGCTGGGCTGGGCTGGCCGCTCGGTGGCGGACCGGCTCACCGAGGCCTGGGCGGGCTCCTCACTGCCTGCGTCCTGGCTGGACGGGATCGTGTTTCTGGTGCTGGTGCTGCTGGCCACCCTGCTCGGTGGTCTGGCGCCGAAGGCCTGGGTGCTGCACAACCCCGAGGCTTCGGCGTTGCGGCTCTCCCCCCTGCTGGCCGCCGTGAGCCGGAGCCTGGCCCCGGTGATCGGCCTGATCGAGCGGCTCTCGGCCATCCTGCTGCGTCTGCTGGGATTGCCGCGCAACTGGGACGAGCTCGTGCCGATGCTCTCGGCCGGCGAGCTGGAAACCCTGATCGAGTCGGGCAGCGTCACCGGCCTGATGCCGGATGAGCGCAACATCCTCGAGGGCGTGTTCTCCCTGCGGGACACCCTGGTGCGGGAGG
This sequence comes from Cyanobium sp. PCC 7001, assembly GCF_000155635.1. Taxonomy (NCBI): domain Bacteria; kingdom Bacillati; phylum Cyanobacteriota; class Cyanophyceae; order Synechococcales; family Prochlorococcaceae; genus Cyanobium; species Cyanobium sp. PCC 7001. The sequence goes on along the minus strand of NZ_DS990556.1, from coordinate 1,704,874 downwards.
TGATGGTGCCGCGCTCCGGCATGGTCACCCTGCCCCTGGACGTCACCTTCGCGGAGTTGATGCGGGCCGTGCACGACACCGCCCATGCCCGCTTCCCCGTGATCGGCACCTCGCTGGATGACGTGAAGGGCCTGCTGGATCTGCGGCGTCTCGCCGATCCGATCGCCCGGGGCCAGCTCAGTGCCGATTCCCCCCTGGCGCCCTACATGCTGCCGGTGACCCAGGTGCAGGAGAGCACCCCCCTGGCCGATCTGCTTCCCCTGATCCGCAGCGGCCAGCCCCTGCTGGTGGTGGTGGACGAGCACGGCGGCACCGAGGGGCTGGTCACGGTGGCCGACCTCACCAGCGAGATCGTGGGCGATGACGACGAGCCCCAGGACGGAGAAGGTGAGCTTCACGAGCTGGCCGAAGGCTGCTGGTCGGTGGCGGGGGATCTCGAGATCTTCGAGCTGAACCGCCATCTGCCCGTCCCCCTGCCGGAGGCGGACGGCCATCACACCCTGGCCGGCTTTCTGCTGGAGCGGTTGCAGCACATCCCGGCGGCCGGGGAAGGGGTGCGCTGGAAGGGCTATCAATTCCGGATCCTGGCCATGGATGGCCCCCGCATCGCCAGGGTGGAGATCGAGCGCCGGCCCGAAACCCCGCCATCGCCAGCCGCCCAGGATGCCGAAAAGGCGGAGGAGAGCAGCGATCGCCGATAATCAGCGCGTTTGCACGCCCTTGCCATGAACCCTGTGCGTGTGGGTGTCATTGGCATCGGCAACATGGGCTGGCACCACGCCCGGGTGCTCAGCCTGATCAAGGATGCCCACCTGGTCGGCGTGGCCGACCCGGACTCCCGCCGTGGCCAGCTCGCCACCGAACAGTTCGACTGCCGCTGGTTCGCCTCCTTCGAGGAGCTGCTGCCGCTGGTGGATGCGGTCTGCATCGCCGTGCCCACCCTGCTGCACCATTCGGTGGGGCTGCGCTGTCTGGAGGCGGGCCGCCACGTGCTGATCGAGAAGCCGATCGCCGCCAGTCAGGAGGAGGCCAGTGAGCTGATCCAGGCGGCGGAGGCGGCCGGCGTGCTGCTCCAGGTGGGGCACATCGAGCGGTTCAATCCCGCCTTTCGCGAGTTGATGCGGGTGGTGGCCGGGGAAGAGGTGGTGGTGCTGGAGGCGCGCCGCCACAGTCCCCATCCCGATCGCGCCAACGACGTGTCCGTGGTGCTCGATCTGATGATCCACGACATCGATCTGGTGCTGGAGCTGGCCGGCGCCCCGGTGGTGCGGCTGGCGGCCGCCGGGGGCCGCTCCGCAGAGGGGCCGATCGACTACGTGAACGCCACCCTGGCCTTCGCCAACGGGGTGGTGGCCAGCCTCACCGCCAGCAAGATGGCCCACCGCAAGATCCGCAGCCTCAGCGCCCACTGCCGCGCCTCCCTGGTGGAAACCGACTTCCTCAACCGCACCCTGCACATTCACCGCCGCGCCCATGAGACCGTGAGCGCCGAGCACGGGGAGCTGGTGTACCGCTCCGATGGGGTGATCGAGGAGGTGAGCACCACCTCGATCGAGCCGCTCTATGCGGAGCTGGAGCACTTCCTCCAGTGCGTGCGTGGCCGGGATGTGCCGGCGGTGGATGGACTCCAGGCCTCGCGGGCCCTGCTGCTCGCCGACCTGATCGAGCAGTGCGTGGAGCAGCCCAACCTGTGCATGACCCTGGAGCAGCCGCTCTGATCCGGAGCCGTTGCCGTAGCTGTAGCCGTTGCCGTTGCCCGGTTGCCGGTTGCCGGTTGCCCGTTCAGTCCTCCTCAAGCGTGAGCTGCCGCAGCGCCTCCAGTTGCCAGCGGCGGCAGGCGGCCGGTGAGGCGTTGTAGAAGGCCTCCCAGGCGGCCGCCTTGTGCAGGGTGTAGGCCTCGGGCGGAATCTGCGGATGGCACAGCTGCCAGCCCACTCGCACGGCGTGGCCGATCACCACATCGAGCGCCAGATCGTCCTCGAAGCGCACCTGGGGGTTGGCTCCCACGAAGGCCATCAGGGTGACGAGGGTTTCGGTGCAGAGCTGGCGGTATTCCGGAGCCTCGATCTTGCTCAGCAGGTGCTCCACCAGGGCCGCGAAGTTCTTTTCCCCCGGCGTCTTCTCGCTCAGCAGAGGGGCGCTGGCCAGCCTGTTGCGGCGCTCCAGCTTGTCGCCGATCACGATGCCGCGGCAATGGTGCAGCAGCTCCCAGACGCCGGCATAGAAGTCCCGCGGCACCTGGCCGAGGGCCCCCAGCCGCACCCTGTGCTGCAGCCAGCTCTCGCCGCTGGGCAGGTCCTCCAGCGGGGGCGGCACGCTCCAGTGCACCCGTCCACTCACGTGCAGCTGCTCCTTGCGCTTGAGGGAGTCCTTGGCGTGCTCCACATCGGCCATCAGGGCCTGCAGCCGCCGGCGGATGGCGTGGGGCGGCTGGGCGCAGAGGGCTTCGAACGCCTCGCTCGGGGTGAGGTCGGCCTCGGCGGCCAGCTCGCTGGTGAGCAGCAGCAGCAGCTGGCCCACCTGCAGGGTGAGGCTGCCGCTGAGCAGCCTCGGCTCGTGGCGTGCCAGGCCATCGAGCGCCAGCAGCAGCTCCTGCTGCAGCATCCATTCGCGGCTGTCCTCGCCGCTGAAGCGGCGGATCATGGCCGCGATCGCGGCACTCCCCTGGGGTTCGGTGAGCAGGGATTCGGTGGTGTAGTTGCGGCCCACCACCACCTGGCGCTGGCGCACGAGCAGGTCGGTGAGGGCATCCTCCAGCTGGGGATGCACCAGCGCGAGCCAGCCCGCCGTACGGCGCACCACATCCCAGTCGGCCTCGCCGAGGGCCCGGTGGTACACCTCCTCGAGCAGGCGGCGCAACGGCACCGGCTGCTCCTGACCCGGGCCCTGCAGCAGGGCTTCGGAACCGAGACGCCGCACCAGCTGCTCCAGCACCTCGGCCTGCTCCTCCAACGAGGTGCTCTGCCAGAGCCGGTCCGCCAGTTCGGCGATGCTGAGGTCATCGCGCTCCAGCTCCTGCTCCTCGGCGGCGGAGAGCGGGGCCTGGCGGCTGCTGGCCTGCAGCGGCACGGTCGAGCGAGGCGCGTCCGGCTGGTCCGCTGCGGCCAGGGCCGGCAGGGTGACCCAGTGGGCCTGGCCGGCCAGCTGGTCGAGGCTGGCCAGCGCCACGGGCACTCCGCCCACCTCGCCAGCCAGCAGCTGGGCCCCCAGGCTCAGAAACGGCGCGGGATCGCTCTGGAAGGCCGCCTCCGCCACGGGGATCAGCAGCAGGGGCGATCCGCTGCCGCGCCACTGGCGCTGCAGCATGCGCAGTTCCGCCTGCACGGTGTCCACCTGCAGCTCGGCGTCATCGGCCAGATAGAACGTGCCCTCCTCCAGCACGGACGGCACGAAGGCGAGCAGCTCTTCCCCCCCTCCGGGCTGCGGACAGCGGTAGAGGCGCGCCGTGGCCAGGGTTTCCATCCGCACCGGTGGATGGCCGGTGAGGCCGAGGCGCCGGTTCGCCCCCACCTGGGCCAGCCGCTGGGCCAGCGCCTCGGATCCCTGGATCACGATCGGGCCGCTGGCCGCTTCCTCAGGGGCCGAGCCACCCAGGCTGCCGCTCGTGGGCAGGCCCGCGGTGCGCAGGGCCTCGGCCACGGCCGCGCTGCCTGGCACCAGCCCCACCAGCACCCGCTCGGCCCGGGGCGGCGGCGGCAGCCGGCGGCCACTGGGGTCGAGGTCGGCGGGGGTGATCAGTCCCGCCAGCAGCAGATCGCCGAGCCAGGTGAGGCTCTGGGTCCACAGCAGCGGCACGTTGTCGTTGGGCTGGCGCGGCTGGCTGCCGGGCTGGCGCCGTTCCCGCTCCACCGCCTCGGGCGGCACCAGATAGAGCTCCGGGAGCAGGGGAACGCCGTCCTGCACCACGCTCACGCTGGCCAGCCGGCCGCGCCACTGCCGTGCTTCCTGCCAGCGTTCCTGGCAGCAGGCCGTCACCAGCTCATAGGCCCAGAACAGGGGCCATTCACACTCGATGTGCTCGAACTGGGCCAGCTCCTCCCGCTCGTAGTGCAGGCGGGTGTGGTCCTCCACCACGGTCTGGTGGCCATCGCGGCGGAAGCGCTTGTAGCCGTAGGCGCCGCCCAGCTCGGCCCGGATCTTGTTGCGGGTGCGCTCCGCCAGCTCCCGGTCCTCCACGGCCCAGGCCGGATAGCCGATCACCGAAAGGCAGGCCGCATCCACCTCCTTGCTGGCGGATTCACGCGGCAGCAGCCCCTGCAGCGCCCGTCGCAGCCGCACGATGGCGTCGTGGGGGATCACCAGGCAGCAGCTGCCGTCCCCGTGGGGGCCGAACAGATCCAGGTCCTCCAGGGCCTCGAGCGCCGCCTTCACCATGCCGATGGAGCTGGCATTCCGTTCCGGCAGGCCGTGGTTGCCCTTGTCCCCCCGCTCCCAGATGCCGTAGTCGGCCACCCGGTAGGCCCGGGCCACGTAGTACACGAGGTTCTGCACGAAGTCCCGCTCGTGGGCGCTGCGCACCACCACCAGTCCGGAGCGGGTGAGCTGGGCCAGCTGCAGCAGGAACACCGCCGTGGCATCGAGCTGCAGGTGGCCCCAGCCGTCGTCCGGCACCACCGGGGCGCCGGTGGCGGTGTCGTACTTGGCGTGCAGGGCGTCGCCCCGGTCCAGGCTGTGCTTGAACCGCTCCACCTTCGCCGCCTGCCGCAGCATCGCGTTCATCAGCCCCCGCATGAGCTGCAGCACGCGTTGCTCCAGCTCGAAGGCACGGCGGCAGGCACCGAACTGGCGCCGGTAGGCCAGGGCCAGCCCCCACACGCACTGGATCGAGTACACCCCGTCGCGCACCCAGGCATCGCCGTAGTTGCCGTGCACCGTGTTGGCCGTGCTGGCCGGCAGCAGCCCGGTGATCGGATCCTGGCGGTCCAGCACCACCTGGCTGACCTGCTGGTCGAGCTCAGCCAGCAGCGTGGTGGCGGCCTGGTCGGCCACCAGCACCGGGCTGCCTGGCGTTGGAGCCATCTCGGACTGGGGCATGCGGTGGGCAGGGGTGGCCTGCTCGCAGGCCGGCCATAGATTCTCTCCCGCGGCAACCCCATCCATGGCATCGAAGGCCACCGAAGCCAGGCCCCTCGGGCCGCGCACCGAGGTGCTCTCGGTGCCGATCGATGTCTGTCCGGATGTGCGGGAGGCGGCCCTGGCCCTGCACGCCAGGGGTGGCGGTCAGATCGTGACCCTCAATGCCGAGATGACGATGGCGGCCCTGGACAACCCGGCCCTGGGCCAGGCGATCGCGGCCGCCGATCTGGTGATTCCCGACGGGGCCGGCGTGGTGTGGGCCCTGGGCCGCCAGGGCTTCCGGGTGCGCCGCAGCCCGGGGATCGAGCTGGCCCACAGCCTGCTGGTGCACGGGGCCCGGGTGGGCTGGCGGGTGGCGCTGGTGGGGGCGGCGCCGGAGGTGATGGCCCGGCTGCAGGAGCGGCTGCGGCAGCAACTGCCCGAGCTCCAGCTGGTGCGGGCCATCCATGGCTTCCAGCCTGCGGAGGCCTGGCCCGCCCTCGAGGCCGAGCTGCTGGCGACGGCTCCAGACCTGGTGCTGGTGGCGCTGGGGGTCCCCCGTCAGGAGCTGTGGATCCAGCAGCTCGCAGGGCGCCGCACTGGCCTGTGGATGGGGGTGGGGGGCAGCTTCGACGTGTGGGCCGGCGTCAAAAAAAGGGCCCCCCGCTGGATGGGAGCCCTGCAGATCGAATGGTTGTACCGGCTGATTCAGGAACCGAGCCGCTGGCGCCGGATGCTGGCGCTGCCGGCCTTCGCCTGGCGCGTGCTGAGGGAAGGCTGACCAGCCGTGGGATCGGGCTGGGCCGAAGATCAGCGGAAGCCCACCGAGGCCTGCCACACGAAGGCCAGCAGCAGGAAGAAGAAGGGGATGATCGGCAGGATGTCCACCAGGGGACCGAAGGCCTGGTAGGCCTCGGGCAGCTGGGCCAGGGTCTGCGACGGCAGGTGGGGCATTGAAGCGGTAGCCAGCAGCGCGGAGACGGCCATCCCTGCAAAACGATCAGCAAGAGCCGGACGCTACCACGTGTGGGCGGCCGGGGAGTCGGGATTCCAGGGAGCGAAATCCTCTGCAAAACACCCTTCGCGGATCGCCTGGGCCATGGCGTTGCTGAACCGCTCCAGCTGGGTGATGTTGTGCAGGCTGAGGAGGATCTTTCCCAGCATCTCGCCGGCACGGATCAGGTGGTGGAGGTAGGCCCGGGTGTGGCCGCTGCAGGCCGGGCAGGGACAGCCGGGATCCAGCGGGGTGTGGTCGTGACGGAAGCGGGCATTGCGCAGATTCCAGCGTTCCCCTCCCACCAGCGCGGCCCCGTGGCGGCCCAGGCGGGTGGGCAGCACGCAGTCGAACAGGTCGAAGCCCTGGGCCACCGCCACGGCCATCTCCGGCAGCGTGCCCACGCCCATCAGATAGTGGGGCCTGGCGTCCGGCAGCAGCGGCCCCACCTGCCGCACCACCCGATGCATCTCCTCCACCGGTTCCCCCACGCTCACCCCGCCCACGGCGATCCCGGGCAGATCCATGGAGGCCACCGCCCGGGCCGACTCCTGCCGCAGCCGCGGAAAGCAGCCCCCCTGCACGATGCCGAACAGGGCCTGGTCGCTGCGGTGGTGGCTGGCGACGCAGCGCTCCAGCCAGGCGTGGGTGCGCCGGCAGGCGGCCTCCACGTCCGCTTCGCTGGCGGGGTAGGGGGGGCACTGGTCGAAGGCCATCGCCACATCGGCGCCCAGGGCCATCTGGATCGCCATCGCCCGCTCCGGCGTCAGCAGGATCCGGCGGCCATCCCGGGGAGAGCTGAAGCTCACGCCGTTGTCATCGATGCGGTTGATGGCCCCCAGGCTGAACACCTGGTACCCGCCGGAGTCGGTCAGCAGCGGGCCCGACCAGTGCATGAACCGGTGCAGGCCTCCGGCTTCGGCCACGATCTCCTCGCCGGGCTGCAGATGCAGGTGGTAGGTGTTGGCCAGCACCATCTGGGCGCCCGTGGCCTGCAACTGCGCGGCGGTGACCCCTTTCACCGTGGCCAGGGTGCCCACGGGCATGAAGCGGGGCGTGGTGACCGTGCCGTGCGGGGTGTGGAAGCAGCCGCAACGCGCCTGGGTGTGGGAGCAGCGCGCCGTGATCGTGAACCCGAAGGGTGGCGGTGTGAAGCTGATGGGGCCGCGCCGGCGCTGTCCCGACGCTAGAGCGCAGCTGCCCGTGTCCCAGGACGTCCACCCCCCCGAGGAGCACCATCAGCCGCGGGCCCCGGGCTGGCTGCGGGACCTGGCCGGTGCCTGGATCTTCTACAGCGTGCTGCCGGCCTGGCCGTGGCCGAAGCCCCGCTTCCAGCGCATCGCCCGTTTCGCCCCGGTGATCGGCCTGGTGCTGGGCGGGCTGCAGGCTTGGCTCTGGTGGGCCACGGCCGGCTGGCTGCCCCTGGCGGCCCAGGTGGCGCTGGTGATGGCGCTGGCCCTCCTGCTCAGCGGCGGCCTCCATCACGATGGGGCCCTGGACACGGCCGATGGCCTGGCGGCTGGGCCCCGGGCGCTGCCGGCCATGGCCGACAGCCGTGTCGGCGCCGCGGCCGTTCAGGCCGCTCTGGTGCTGGCCCTGCTGCGGGCCACGGGCCTCCTCTGCCTCGCCGCCGCAGCGCCGCTGCCGTTGGTCTGGACCGCGTTCTGGGGGCGGTGCGCTCCCCTGCTGGCCATGGCCTGGTTCCCCTATCTGCGGCAGCGGCCGGGCGAAGGCGGCACGGCCGGCTTTCACCGGCGGCACTGGCTGGGCCTGGTCCGGGAGCTGCGTCCGGCCCTGCTCGCCGGTGGCCTGCTGGTGGCCCTGAGCCTCGGGGCGGCGGGCCCCGCCCTGTTCGGCTCGCCGCTGGCACCGGGGGTCCAGCTGGGCCTGGGTCTGCTGCCCTGCCTGCCGGCCGTGCTTGTTCCCCGCTGGCTCGGTGCCCGGCTGGGCGGCCACAGCGGCGACAGTTACGGCGCCTGCGTGGAGTGGACCGAGGCCCTGGGGCTGCTGCTCATGGGGCTGCTGCTGCGGGGGCTGGCAGCTCAAGGCTGAAGGCGTTGCCCTGCTCCGGCAGGGCCGGATCGATCGCGGCGGGCGAGGCCACCAGCTCCAGACGGCCCCCGAGGGCGTCGGCCAGATCCCTGGCCAGGGCCAGGCCCAGGCCCGTGCCTGGCAGGTCGGCGCCCCTCTGGCCCCGCACCCCCCTGGCGAAGATCGCGTCCCGTTCCTCCGCCGCGATCGGCGGGCCGCCGTCCCACACCACCAGCCGCCAGCCTCCGCTGGGGGTGGGCTGGCAGTGCAGTCCCACCGCGGATCCGGCCGGGCTGTAGCGGAAGGCGTTCTCCAGCAGATTGGCCAGGATCTCCACCACGGCCCCGCTGTCGCCCCGCCAGGGCGGCAACTGGTCGGGGCCGTGCCAGGGGCGCGCCTGCAGGGAGGCGGTGGCGGCGGCCCGCTGCACGAGCGGGGCGAGCAGGGCCACGAGGGGCTGCCCGCTGGGGCTGCCGAGGCTGGGGGGCAACAGCAGCGGCGTGGGCTCCTGGTCGTGGGCGGCCACCAGGGCGCCTGCACCCAGGTGGCTGATCGCCTCGACGTAGCGCTGCAGCTGGCGCTCCTCCTGCAGCAGCCCTTCCACCAGGGTGCGGTTGCGCTCGTCGCCGTCCAGGCGCCGCAGCAGCAACTGGCCGAAGGTCCGCAGGGCGGCCAGTGGATTGCGCAGCTGGTGCAGCAGCACGCCGAGCTGCTGCTGCTGCGCTGTGAGCTGCTGCTGCAGCCGCTGCTGTTCGAGATCCAGACAGAGCCCCTCGGTGAGGCAGAGGGCCACGGCCTGCAGCCGCTGGCGCAGGGGTTCCGGCCAGGGCAGCTGCAGGGTGTCCACCCGCAGCGCGCCCAGCAGCACGCCCTGATCCCGCAGGGGCAGCCAGCGGCGCAGGTCGGCAGCCCCGCTGAGGGGATTGTCGAGGGCCACGGCAGGCAGGGCCCGGTTCACCAGGGGCCACTGCCCCACGGGAACGAGATGGGGCGCCTCCCCCTCGCCCGCCTCGGCGACGTAGACCACCAGGCTGGTGACATCGGGGCGGTCGGCGAACTGGGCCAGCTGGCACTGGAGCAGGCTCTGGAAGCGCTTGGAGACAGCCATGAACCGGGCTCCGGACCCCCGATCGCAGGAATTTTTCGGGAGAAGCGAAAAGATCCGCGAAAAAGTCTTAAGATCTTGGTATCGACCACTACCCCGCGACCCGCACCGGGCCTCGGGCACCGTCTCGACGGCTTCGGTTGCGTTCTCGCTCAAACGAGGCTACAGCAGTGACAGGTCCGACCCACGGGCTGCTCCTCCTGCTGGTCTTCCGCTGCGCCTGAGCGCTCCGGGATTTGACGACGATGTCCCGCGCCCTCTGCGGTCTCCAGTCGGTTGGGCGTCGTTCGTTCCGGACACTCCAGTGCCGGTTCCAGCAGGCGGGCCCGTCCCGTTCGCTCTCCTCGTCCCCCCTCTTTCTCCCGCCATCGGGAGCCGTCTCATGTCTAAGAAGCGCAAGCGGATCAGCCGCCGTCGTCTTGCCGGTCAGCGGGTTCTGGCCCACGTGGCCACCTTCCACCTCGAAACCGGCTCCCACAAGCCCGTGACGGCAGCCCGCCGCTACATCGCCGAGCAGGCTCTGGTGCCGCCCGCGATCCTGAATGTGCGCCGCAACGAGCACACCACGGACCGCTTCTTCTGGGGTGAGAAGGGTCTGTTCAGCGCCCAGTACGCCGAGGAGAACCACTTCCTGTTCCCCTCCCTGCGGGCCATCGTGGACAGCATCGGCGAGGAGGTGCTCTTCGAGGGGATCGAGGCTCTCGCCTCCGACGACTGGGAGGAAATGGAGGAGTACGAATACGCCTTCGTCTGATCGGCGCCGGCTCCAGGTTCATTCCCGAGGGGGGCTGGTGGGGACTGCCCCCCTCCGGAATGCCCGCAAGTCAGCTGGTCAACACGCAGGAGCTGTCTGGCGAGGGCTTCGTGAAGCGCCATCGCTGAACGTCCATCACCATCACCGAAAGCCGAAAGCCCATCCGTGGGGCTCAGGGGCTGATGGCTCAGGCAACCCCGGATCCCTCACGCCAGCAGGCCTCGATGGCCTGCCTCAGTGACGGCAGCATGTCGGGCTCGATGCTGTGGCCTCCCGGATGCTCCAGCAGTTCTACGGCATAGCCACGGTCGTTCAGCCGGCGGACCAGTTCCACGCTGGCGCCGTAGGGCACCACGGGATCCTGTCGGCCATGGGTCAGAACGATCGCAGGACTGGAGGGGCTGCTGGCCGCCGGTGACCAGTCGGGATGGGGATAGCCGCTGCAGCCGATCAGCGCGGCCAGCGGCAGGTCCCCCTGCCGGGTGACCACATCCACCGCCATGGCCGCCCCCTGGGAAAAGCCGAGCAGCACCGAGCGGCTGAGGGGAACCTCCTGATCGAGGCTGAGAAGGCGCCGGCGCAACTGCTGCAGGGCCTCAGGCAGGCCGGGCCAGCCGGGCTGCTGCAGGTCGTACCACTGCCGCCCCATGCCGCTGGGGTGGAGTCCGGGTGCCTGCAGGGCCACCACGCTGACGGCGTCATCCACCAGCAGGGAGCCCAGCTCGAGCAGGTCGTCGGCGTCGGCGCCCCAGCCGTGCAGCAGCACCAGCCGCCGTTGTGCCTGCTCGGGTCCGCGCCGGAGCTCCCCAGCGGTCTGCGATGGCACCGGGGATGACACCGGGGATGGCCCAGGGGATGGCATGGGGGAGTCGGGGGTGGAGGCAGCGTCCATCGGGCGGGGCGGAGCTGCTGCGTAGGTTGGCTGAAAGCCACCCCCACCTGCAGCCATGGCACCCACGGCTCTCCTGAGCGTGTCCAACAAGGACGGTCTGGTGCCCCTGGCCCAGGGGCTGCTGGAGGCCGGCTTCCAGCTGATCTCCAGTGGCGGCACGGCGGCGGCATTGAAGCAGGCCGGTCTGGCGGTGACCAAGGTGGCCGATCACACCGGCGCGCCTGAGATCCTGGGGGGCCGGGTGAAGACCCTCCATCCGCGCGTCCATGGCGGCATCCTGGCCCGGCGCGACGACCCCTCCCACCAGGTCGATCTGCAGGCCCAGGAGATTCCCCCGATCGACGTGGTGGTGGTGAACCTGTACCCCTTCCGGGAAACGGTCGCCGATCCGGCGGTGCCGTTCGACACCGCGATCGAGACCATCGACATCGGCGGCCCGGCCATGGTGCGGGCCGCCGCCAAGAACCATGCCGATGTGGTCGTGCTCACCAGTCCGGCCCAGTACCCGGCCTTTCTGGAGGCCCTGCGCCGTGGCGAGCTCACCCAGGAGCTGCGGCGTGGCCTCGCCCTGGCGGCCTTCGAGCACACCGCCGCCTACGACGCGGCCATCAGCCGCTGGCTGGCCAGCACAATCGCCCAGCCAGAGGCAGAAGGAGAGCTCGCCAGCCCGCCCCTGAGGCTGGAGCTGCCGGCCCGCCAGTCGCTCCGCTACGGCGAAAACCCCCACCAGAGCGCCGTCTGGTACAGCGCGGCCGCGGCCGGCTGGGGTGGGGCTTTGCAGTTGCAGGGCAAGGAGCTGAGCTACAACAACCTCATCGATCTCGACGCGGCCCTGGCGACCGTGCGCGAGTTCGGCTATGGGCCGGCGGCTCAGCCGGCGGCGGTGGTGGTGAAGCACACCAACCCCTGCGGCGTGGCCACCGGCAGTGGCTGCGCCGATGCCCTGGCCCGTGCCCTCGAGGCCGACCGCCTCTCCGCCTTCGGCGGCATCGTGGCCCTCAACACCCCGGTGGATGCGGCCACCGCCGCCCATCTCACCAGCCTGTTCCTGGAGTGCGTGGTGGCTCCGGACTTCCGGCCCGAAGCCAGGGAGGTGCTGGCGGCCAAGGCCAATCTGCGGCTGCTGGAACTGGCCCCCGAGGCGATCGGGCGGGCCTCCCGCCAGCAGTTGCGCACGGTCCTGGGCGGCGTGCTCGCCCAGGATCTCGACGATCGGCCGGTGGAGCAGAGCAGCTGGGAGGTGGTGAGTGTCCGCCAGCCCACCCCCCAGGAACTCGCCGATCTCCGCTTCGCCTGGAAGCTGGTGCGGCATGTGCGCTCCAACGCCATCACCGTGGCGCGCGACGGCCAGAGCCTCGGGGTGGGCGCCGGGCAGATGAACCGGGTGGGCTCAGCCCGGCTGGCCCTCGAGGCCGCCGGGGAGCGGGCCAACGGGGCCGTGCTGGCCAGCGATGGCTTCTTCCCGTTCGATGACACGGTGCGGCTGGCGGCGGGCTACGGCGTGCGTGCGGTGATCCAGCCCGGTGGCAGCGTTCGCGACAAGGATTCGATCCAGGCCTGCGATGAGCTGGGCCTGGCGATGGTGGTGACCGGGCGTCGGCACTTCCTGCACTGAAGGGGGCAGCACAGCCCCCCGGCTCAGTTGTAGTTTCGCTCCAACACCTCTTCCTCCTCTTCGTCCCCCGGCCACGCCATGCCTGAGTCGATCGCCTACTACCTCAACTTCCTCCACCCCCTGATGATGTGGAGCCTGCTGGGGGTGGCCGGCTACGGACTGTTTCTCGGCATCAAGGCCAAGAAAACCCGCACGGCCCCCGACGCCGAGACCCGCAAGCAGCTGATCAAGGGTCAGTACGCCAAGCGCCATTTCCAGCTGGGCAGCATCCTGCTGGCCCTGCTGGTGCTGGGCGCCTTCGGCGGCATGGCCGTCACTTACCTGAACAACGGCAAGCTGTTCGTGGGTCCCCACCTGCTGGTGGGCATCGGCATGACCTGCATGGTCGTGCTGGCCGCCTCGCTCACGCCGCTGATGCAGCAGGGCAACCTGATCGCCCGCAAGGCCCATGTGGGCCTCAACATGCTGCTGGTGACCCTGTTCCTCTGGCAGGCCGTGAGCGGTATGCAGATCCTCAACAAGATCTGGGAGAACCGGCCGGCCTGAGGCTCAGAACTGGGCCCGCCGCCGGGGCGGGCAATCCAGCCCATGGCTGGCGTGGAAATCCTCCTGCACCTTCCAGGTGAGGCGCCGTGAGATCTGACGCACGATCTGGCGCAGCAGATGCTCTCCGCTGCTCTGCACCAGGCCTTCCGGCAGCAGCGTGATCACCCCGGGCAAGCGGATCCACACGCTCAGGTCCAGCTCCCAGCGCACCAGGGTGGTGGTTTGGCCATCAGCAGCGGCCATGGCCTCGGTAGGCGCGGCAGCACGATCAGCGCCGCAATCGGCGTCCCCATCGGCGCAGTCGAGCCTGAGGGAGGCCTTGAAATCCACGTCGTAGAGGCTCTCCATACTCCCCGCACCACCGGCCGCGGGCACCGTGAGGATGCGGTACACCCCCTGGCTCTGGGGGAGCAGTTCGAGCCCGATGGTGGGTTCCACCTCGAAACCGAAGTTGCCGAAGCGGCCGAGCGTGAGGCTGTAGCCGTTGGAGCCGAGCGGTGTCACGGCCATCGGCGCGGCGCAGCGGCGGAACCAGCCCTCGTGGCGATCCAGATACTGGGCCACCGTGTCGTCTGAGGCCCGCATCTCCATCAGATCGGCGAAGTGGCTGCGGTAGCACTTCACCCGCGGATCCTCCGCATGCCGCAGGGCCTGGGCATCGGCGCGGCTGGCCGGCTCGGGTGGTGCCGTCGACAGGGGGGTGGACGACAACAGCGACGGACGGAGCTACGGGAAGGGGATTGGAGCAGGAATCCTCTGGAATCCCGGCTGCAACCGGCATCAATGTAGGGCCCCACGGCCGGGCCGGCGGCAGCGAGCGCGACAGCAGAAAGGGCCGCTTGACCCGGGGTTCCGGCGGCCTGGGCTCAGGCCTCGCAGAGATCGATCAGACGCTCGATCACCGCTTCCACGATCCGGTCGGGCGTGGAGGCTCCCGAGGTGATGCCCACCCGGATCGGTCCGGCGGGCAGGAACGGCTCCTCGAGCTGCAGCTCGCCACCCAGGGGTTTGTGCTCGATGCGGTTGCCGGGGCCGATGCGCTCCGGCGTGTCGATGTGGAACGAGCGGATGCCGCGGCTCACGGCGATTTCCTGCAGGTGGGTGGTGTTGGAGGAGTTGTACCCCCCGATCACCACCATCAGATCCAGCGGTTCGTCCACCAGGGAGAACATGGCGTCCTGGCGCTCCTGGGTGGCGTCGCAGATCGTGTTGAAGGCCAGGAAGTGCTCGTTGAGCTCGGTGGGGCCGTAGCGCTGCAGCATGGTGCGCTCCACCAGCCGGCCGATCTCCTCGGTCTCGCTCTTGAGCATGGTGGTCTGGTTGGCCACACCCACCCGGATCAGGTCGCGGTCGGGGTCGAAGCCTGGTGAGCAGGCCTTGGCGAAGCGCGCCATGAAGGCCTCCCGCGCCGCCGTGCGGGTGGCGGCATCCACATCCCGTGCCCCCAGCAGCACGTAGTCGCACACCAGCTGGGCTTCCGCCAGGTCGAGCACCACCAGGTAGGTGCCGGCGAAGCTGCTGGTGGCCAGGGTTTCCTCGTGCTTCACCTTGCCGTGGATGATCGAGGTGAAGGCGTGCTTCTTGTGCTTCTCCACCGTGTTCCACACCTTGGACACCCAGGGACAGGTGGTGTCCACGATGTGACAGCCCCGTTCGTTCAGCAGCTGCATCTCCTGCACCGTGGCGCCGAAGGCCGGCAGGATCACCACATCGCCGCTGGCCACATCGGAGAAGTCCTTCACCCCTTCATCCACGGGGATGAACTGCACGTCCATGTCGCGCAGATGGTCGTTCACCGAGGGGTTGTGGATGATCTCGTTGGTGATCCAGATCCGTTCGCTCGGATAGTGGCGCCGGGTTTCGTAGGCCATGGCCACGGCCCGCTCCACCCCCCAGCAGAAGCCGAAGGCCTCGGCGAGGCGCACCGTGAGCCTTCCCCGCTGCAGCGCGTAGCCGTTCTCCCGCAGCTTGGCCACGAGATCGCTCTGGTAGGCCTGCTCGAGGCTGCCGGCCACTTCCTCGCCCAGGCCGAAGCCACGGCGGTTGTAGCGCTCCGAATGGTGCAGCGAGCGCTTGAAGGCACGGGTATCCACGGCAGCCCCTGGGCAGTGGGGGAACTCTATGGGGCATGGCGCGAGGCTGCCGGCTCGCGGGGTTCCACGCCCGCCAGGCCCTGCCAGTGCACCCCGGTGGCTGTGAAGCCGAACACGCACGGCAGCACCTCCACGCCCGCCTCCAGGGCGGCGCGGAACAGCTCGCCGTAGCGCGGATCGGCGGAGTCGCCCGGCGCGAAGCGGTCCACGTCGCCGCGGCTGAGGCAGGGCAGCAGCACCGCCCGGGCTTCCGGCAGCAGGGCGGTGAGCTCCACCAGATGCTTCTGGCCCCGCTCCGTCACCGTGTCGGGAAACAGGGCCAGGGAGCCCCGGGTCCAGGTGGTGTTCTTCACCTCCAGATAGATGGCCCGCGGGTCCGGGGCCCCTTCGGCGGGGGTGAGCAGCAGATCGATGCGACTGCGGCGGCCCTCGCCGTAGGGCACCTCGGCCCGGATGCCGCCGATCGGCCCGAGCTCGGCCTCGAGGCAACCGGCCTCGATCGCGGCCCGCACCAGCCGGTTCGGCAGCGCCGTGTTGATGCCCACCCACACCGGCTCGCCGCCGGCGCCGGGCACTTCGGCCTGTTCCCACGTCCAGGCCAGCTTGCGGCTGGGCGAGGGGTCGTGGCGCAGCCGCACGCGCCCGCCCGGCAGCAGCACGCCGGTCATGGGGCCGGTGTTGGGGCAATGGGCGGTCACCACGCCGCCGCCATCGAGCTGAACATCCGCGAGAAAGCGCTTGTAGCGCTTCAGCAGCACCCCCTCCACGAGCGGCGGGAACGCCAGGATCTGCGGGGCCATCACGGGCAAGGCAGGGCTGCCAGGGGGATGCCCGCCATACTGCCGCTCGAGCTGACGGGCCATCCGGTCCGGACCGATGCCCCAATCCCTGCGCCGCATTGCCCTGATCGTGGCCGTGGCCACCGCGATCAGCAAGGTGGCCGGTCTGGTGCGGCAGCAGGCCATCGCTGCCGCATTCGGCGTGGGTGCCGCCTATGACGCCTACAACTACGCCTATGTGCTGCCGGGCTTCCTGCTGATCCTGCTGGGCGGCATCAACGGGCCCTTCCACAGCGCCATGGTGAGCGTGCTGGCCCGACGCCCCCGCGAGCAGGGGGCCCATGTGCTGGCGGCGATCAACACCCTGGTGGGGGCCGGCCTGCTGGTCGTCACCCTGATCCTGCTGGTGGCGGCCGATCCGCTCATCACCCTGGTGGGCCCGGGTCTGGACGCGGAGCGCCATGCCATCGCCGTGGTGGAGCTGCGCTGGATGGCGCCGATGGCCCTGTTCGCCGGCCTGATCGGTCTGGGTTTCGGCGCCCTCAACGCGGCCGATGAGTTCTGGTTGCCCTCGGTGAGTCCGCTGCTCTCCAGCGTGGCGGTGATCGCCGGCCTGGCCCTGCTCTGGTGGCAGCTGGGCTCGGCGATCACCCTGCCGGAGAACGCCCTGATCGGTGGCGTGGTGCTGGCCGCCAGCACCACGGTGGGGGCGGTGCTGCAGTGGCTGATCCAGCTGCCGGCCCTGGCCCGTCAGGGTCTGCACCGCTTCCGGCTGGTGTGGGACTGGCAGGACCCCGGAGTGCGGGAGGTGCTGCAGGTGATGGGGCCGGCCACGCTTTCCTCGGGCATGCTGCAGATCAACGTGTTCGTGTCGCTGTTCTTCGCCTCCGGCATTCCGGCGGCGGCGGCGGGACTGGGCTACGCCAACCTGCTGGTGCAGACGCCCCTGGGGTTGATCTCCAACGCGCTGCTGGTGCCGCTGCTGCCGGTGTATGCCCGCCTGACGGCGCCGGGCGACCGCCCGGAGCTGGTGGCCCGCATCCGACAGGGCCTGATGCTCTCCAACGCCTCGATGCTGCCGCTCGGGGCCCTGATGGCGGCGCTGGCCGTGCCGATCGTGGCCCTGATCTACGAGCGCGGCGCCTTCGATGCCGGCGCCGCCACCCTGGTGGGCCAGCTTCTGATGGCCTACGGCATCGGCATGCCGGCCTACCTGGCCCGCGACGTGCTCGTGCGCGTCTTCTACGCCCTTGGCGACGGCGTCACCCCCTTCCGCTGGTCCCTGGCGGGGATCGGCCTCAACGCCCTCTTCTGCTGGGCCTTCGTGGGCGGGCCCACGCCCTGGGGCCAGCAGCTGCTGCCGGTGCTCTACGCCGGCGCCGCCGGGCTGGTGCTCGCCACGGTGGCGGTGAACCTGATCACCTGTGCCGGGCTGCTGCTGGCCCTGCAGGTGCGGCTGCATGGCCTGCCGTTGCTGGCCTGGGGCCGGGACAGCGGCCTGCTGCTGGGCGCGGCGCTGCTCGGTGCCGCGGCGGCCTGGGCGTTGGCCACCTACGTGGGCTGGCCGACAGGCCTGCTGGGGCGGCTGCTGCAGACGGGCCTGAGCGGCAGCTTGGGGCTGCTGGTGTACGGCCTTCTCGCCCACAGGGCCGGGGTGCCCGAGGCGGAGCAGGTGGTGAGCCAGTTCAGCCGCCGCCTGCCGAAACTGGGCCGCCGCTGAGGGCCGGGACCGGCGCAGCCGCCCAGCCGCCCAGCCGCCCAGCTGCTCAGCCGATCAGGAGGTGAGGCTCTGGGGCCCCACCTGCCGGTCCTCCCGCACCTGCAGCGGCAGCTCCAGGTGGGAACGGCCCAGCAGCTGCGGGCCCTGCACCGACACGATGCGGGCCTCGATGCCGAACTCGCGGAAGGCGGTTTCCAGCTCCTGGATGAGGGCTTTCTCCACCTGGGCCTCGGCATCCACCACCTTGCCGATCAGGCGGCTGCCGAGGCGACCGAGGCGCTGGCCCACGACCTCGCGGGCGTTGGTGACCTCGATCAGCAGCACGGCCCGCTCGCAATGGCCGCAACACTATCGGCAAAAAGGCTCCAGCACCTCCTCGAGGTCGCGCAGCTGACCAGCAGGCACCAGCCGGGCCAGAGGCAGGCGGGTGGTGCCGCCTCCGATCGGCACCTGCACGGCCTCCAGCGCCTGGCGGGCGCACACGCTACTGCCGGCCTGCAGCCGGGCGGCGCACTCGATCGCCAGCTCCTGGGCCAGTCCGGCATCCCCGAGGTAGAGGTGCCAGCCCGCCACCTGCAGGTAGAGCCTGTCGGCCAGGGCCACTTCCAGGTCCTTGAGGTCGCCGGCGGAGAGGCTCATGCTTGGTTGCGGGGACGCAGGGTCACGACCACTCCAGCGTGCACCAGCAGGGCCGCCAGCCACACCAGGCTGAACACACCCAGATGTCCCCAGGGGTGGCGCAGTTCCTGCACCACCCACAGCCCGCTGTTGATCGCCGAGAACAGGGCGGCGTGGAGGGTGAAATTCACGATCCGCTCGAAATGCCGGAAGGTGGGGTCCTCGGGGTTGGCGGGTCCGTACCAGCGGATGGGCATGGGAAAGCTCGGTGGGATCGCCGGAGGGCGCAATCACAGGTTGATGGAATCGCAGGCGGACCGTTTGACGGATGGGCCCTCCGTGCGCTGAGAATGGTGCCATGCGCTTGTAGCTCAGCGGATTAGAGCATCTGACTACGGATCAGAGGGTCGGGAGTTCGAATCTCTCCAGGCGCGCTTCCCACCACCGCCTCTGCTTCGGCAGGGGCGGTTTTTCATGGCGCCGCCGCTCCGGCCCGGGGACACGGGTCATTACCATCACCTCAGCACCCACCCCATCCCTCGAGGGCGGACACCCTGATGGCGGACTCCCTGATGGCTGACACCGTGATCGCCGCTGCCGCCGGCGCTGATTCCACCCTGGCGGCCTCCGATCCCGCCATCGCCGCCCTGATCGGCAAGGAACTGGAGCGTCAGCAGACCCACCTCGAACTGATCGCGTCGGAGAACTTCGCCTCCAAAGCCGTGATGGAGGCCCAGGGCTCGGTGCTCACCAACAAGTACGCCGAGGGCCTGCCCCACAAGCGCTACTACGGCGGCTGCGAGCACGTGGACGCGATCGAGGAGCTGGCGATCGAGCGGGCCAAGCAGCTGTTCGGCGCCGCCTGGGCCAACGTGCAGCCCCACAGCGGTGCCCAGGCCAACTTCGCCGTCTTCCTCGCCCTGCTCCAGCCCGGCGACACGATCCTGGGCATGGACCTCAGCCATGGCGGCCACCTCACCCACGGCTCGCCGGTGAACGTGAGCGGCAAGTGGTTCAAAGCCGTGCACTACGGCGTGGATCCAGGCACCCAGCAGCTCAACGTCGCCACCATCCGCGAGCTGGCGCTGGAGCACAGGCCGAAGCTGATCGTGTGCGGCTACTCGGCCTACCCCCGCACGATCGATTTCCAGGCCTTCCGGGCCATCGCCGATGAGGTGGGCGCCTACCTGCTGGCCGACATGGCCCACATCGCCGGTCTGGTGGCCGCCGGCGTGCACCCCAACCCGGTGTCCGTGTGCGACGTGGTGACCACCACCACCCACAAGACCCTGCGCGGCCCCCGCGGCGGTCTGATCCTCTGCCGCGATGCCGACTTCGCCAGGCAGTTCGACAAGGCGGTGTTCCCCGGCAGCCAGGGCGGACCGCTGGAGCATGTGATCGCCGCCAAGGCCGTGGCCTTCGGCGAGGCGCTGCAGCCCTCCTTCCGGGCCTACAGCCAGCAGGTGATCGCCAACGCCCAGGCCCTCGCCGCCCGCATCCAGGAGCGGGGCATCGACGTGGTGAGCGGCGGCACCGACAACCACCTGGTGCTGCTGGATCTGCGTGGCATCGGCATGACCGGCAAGGTGGCCGACCTGCTGGTGAGCGATGTGCACATCACCGCCAACAAGAACACCGTGCCGTTCGACCCCCAGTCGCCTTTCGTGACCAGTGGCCTGCGGCTCGGCACCGCCGCCTGCACCACGCGCGGCTTCGATGAGGAGGCCTTCCGTGAGGTGGCCGACGTGATCGCCGATCGCCTGCTCAACCCCGAGGACACCGCCATCGAACAGGGCTGCCGGCAACGGGTGGCCCAGCTCTGCGAGCGTTTTCCGCTCTATGCCCCGGCCCGGGCGCTCCAGCCTGCCTGACCCCGCCACTTCCCCGTAAGGTGGCGGCCAACGCCCTGCCCCCAGGCGCCTGCGTCGGCCCGCTGTCGTGACCCTTGCCTACAGCCCCAACGCTGCAGCGCTGCTCACCCTGGCCGTGGCCGCCGTGCTCACCGCACTCGTGGTGCCGGTGGTGCGCCGCCTCGGCCTGAACTTCGGGCTGATCGACAAACCCGATGCGCGCAAGCAGCACACCCAGCCGATGGTGCGGCTGGGTGGGGTGGGCATCGTGATCGGCTTCAGCCTCGCCCTCGCCCTCACCTGGGTGCTGGGGGGGTTCGCCCAGCTGGAGGCCAGCAAGGACGCCCTGATCTGGACGACGCTCGGCGGCTCCCTCTGCTTCTTCGTGATCGGCCTGGCGGATGACCTCTTTGCCCTGCCGCCCCTGCCCAGACTGGTGATGCAGCTGCTGGTGTCGATGGCGGTGTGGGTGGAAGGCGTGAGGATCGGCAGCATCGATCTTCCCTTCGGCTGGATGGGTTCGCCTGCGGCGGTGCTGCAGCTGCCCGACTGGCTCAGCCTGCTGGCCACTCTGGTGTGGCTGGTGGGCATCACCAATGCGATCAACTGGCTCGACGGTCTCGACGGCCTCGCGGCCGGGGTGAGCGGCATCGCGGCGGTGGGGCTGCTCTCGGTGAGCTTCAGCCTGCACCAGCCCGCCGCCGGCCTGCTCGCCGCGGCGCTGGCTGGCAGCTGCCTGGGCTTCCTGCGCCACAACTTCAACCCGGCCCGCATCTTCATGGGCGATGGCGGCTCCTACTTCCTCGGCTTCGCCCTGGCTGCGATCAGCATCGTGGGCCCTGCCAAGGGCCTCACCAGCGTCAGCCTGCTGCTGCCGCTGCTGATCCTGTCGCTGCCCCTGGCCGACATGTCGGCCGTGATCATGGGCCGCCTCAGCGATGGCCACTCCCCCTTCTATCCCGACCGCCGCCATCTGCATCACCGCCTGCTGCGCACCGGTCTGAGCCACCGGCGCACGGTGCTGCTGATCTATGCCTTCACCCAGTGGCTGGCCTCCCTGGCCCTGGTGCTGGTGAATGCGGAGATGCGCTTCCTCTGGCTGGCCCTGGCCACGGCCGTGCTGATCTGGGTGCTGGTGAGCACCCGTCGCGAGCTCCAGCGCCAGGCCAGGCCAACGGCCCACCCGCGATGACGGCCGCCCTGCGATGACAGCCGAGATCCTCTGCATCGGCACCGAGCTGCTGCTGGGCAACATCACCAACGGCAACGCCCGCTGGATCGCCGAGCAGCTGGCGGCCCTGGGCATTCCCCATCTGCGCCAGGAGGTGGTGGGCGACAACCGTGAGCGGCTGATCGCGGCCGTGCAGCAGGCCTCCCGGCGCTGCCGGCTACTGATCACCACCGGCGGCCTGGGCCCCACTCCCGACGACCTCACCACCGAGGCGATCGCCGCCGCTTTCCACACGCCGCTCACCGAGCGGCCGGAGGTGTGGGCCGACATCGAGGCCAAGGCCCGCGCCCGGGGCCGCCCGCTCTCCCCCAGCGTGCGTCGCCAGGCCCTGCTCCCCGAGGGCGCCGCCGTGCTGCCCAACCCCACGGGCACGGCGCCGGGAATGATCTGGAGCCCGGTGCCGGGCTTCACCGTGCTCACCTTCCCAGGGGTGCCCAGTGAGATGCGCGCCATGTGGGATGCCACGGCGGCCCCCTGGCTGCGCCAGGCCGGGCTCTCCCAGGGGGTGTACGCCAGCCGGGTGCTGCGCTTCTGGGGCGTGGCCGAATCGGCTCTGGCCGAAGCGATGGCCGACCTGCTGCAGGGCACCAATCCCACAGTGGCGCCCTACGCCGGCGCGGGTGAGGTGAAGCTGCGGCTCACCGCCCGGGCCGACACGGAGACAACCGCCTCCGCCCTGCTGGCGCCGTTGGAGGCCGAAATCCGCCGTCGGGCCGGCCAGGCCTGCTTCGGGGCGGATGAGGACAGCCTGGCGGCGGTGGTGCTGGAGCAGCTGCGCCGCCGCGGCGAGACGCTGGCGGTGGCCGAGAGCTGCACCGGCGGCGGCATCGGTGCGGCTCTGGCGGCGGTGCCCGGAGCCTCGGATGCGTTCCTGGGCGGGGTGATCGCCTATGCCAATGCCGTGAAAGAGAAGTTGCTCGGGGTGAGCGCCCTGGATCTGGAGCGGCACGGGGCCGTGAGCGATCCGGTGGCCCTGGCGATGGCGGCGGGAGCCCGGCGGCTCACCGGTGCCACCTGGGGCGTGGCCGTCACAGGCATCGCCGGGCCTGGTGGCGGCAGCGAGCAGAAACCCGTGGGTCTGGTGCACATCGCCGTGGCGGACGCTTCGGGGGCCTGGAGCGAGGGCGTGCGGTTCGGCTCCAGCCGCGGCCGCCACTGGATCCAGACCCTCACGGCCGGAGAGGCCCTGAACCGGTTGCGCCTGCGGTTGCTCGCCGCCTGAAGTCCCGTGCCGCCTGGTCTTCAGGTCCGCTTCCCCTGGCGCAGCAGCTGGGAGGGCAGGATGCCGAAGCGGCGCTGAAAGGCCGCGCTGAAGGTGGGCAGGTGGTGGAAGCCGTGCCGCCTGGCGATGGCGGCCACCGTGCCGCCGGGCTCCCCCCGGCTCAGCTCGGCATGCACGGCTTCAAGCCGGCGTTGGCGCAACCACTGCATCGGTGAGCAGCCCAGCCGTCGTTGAAAGCGGTACTGGAGATTGCGCACCGAGTCACCGCTGCGCAGGGCCAGGGCGGTGAGGGTGAGCGGTGCGTCGAGGTGGCAGTCCATCCACTCCAGCAACGCCTCGAGGATGGGATCGCGCCATGGGCCCATCGGCGGTGGAGGCTCCGGATCGATCAGGTCCGGCCAGAGCAGCAGCACCAGGTGGCGGCGCAGCAGATCCTCCAGCTGCAGGGCCTCAAAGCCACCACTGGCCTGCAACTGGGGTTCATCGAGAAGCCGCAGCGCCCGGCGCAGCGAGGTCAGGGTGGCCTGCAGGCGTGCATCCCCGCTCCCGTCCAGGACAAGCGGCCGGTTGAAACGGGCCTGAAGGCCGGGGTTCTCCCGCGCTTCGGGGGCCACCATGGCGGTGGCCGCGGCGGCGAGCCGCTGGGCTGAATCGTGCAGCAGCACCGACACGATGCCTGCCGTTGTGCAGTGGAAGGCGCAACCCGGCAGGAACATCGCCGCGCTGCAGGGGGGCAGAAGAACCCGATGGCCGTCGGCGCTGAGGTCTGCGCTGCCCGCTTCGCAGAAGGCAAGGGTGACCACATCCGGCAGGGGGGCCATCTCGAGCTGCAGCGCTGAATGGGCCGTGCCCGCCACCGCCATCGCACCCAGCGGCACCACCACGCTCCGCATCCGCAGCTTCGAGGCGGATCCAGCCTGCACCAGGCCCCGCAGCGGCAGTTGGTCCGCGATCCGCTGCACCACGGCGTCCGCCTGGGTGAGGGTCACGGCCTGCCGGTCAAGAAAGGGAAGCGGTCCGCGCATGGTGGGCCCCAGGCCGTGAACACCCCGACAGCCCCATCCTGGCCAAGGGCAGCAGCGCTGCGCCGTACCCCTGGTCGCCACGCCGAGGCTGCCACCACGTGAGGCATCCAGGCCAGGCCATCCGGCGGCTTCAATCCGTGGAACCCCCTGGGTCAGAGACAGTCCGAGTGATCGCTCCGAGTGATCAGTCCAAGTGATCAGTGGGAGCAATCAGTGAGATCCAGCGATGCGTTGAAGCGATGCGCTGAATCGATACGTTGAATCGATGGGATGAATCCTCGGGATCCCTCAGTGGCAGGAATCCCGTGGGAGGAAGTCCTGGAATCATCAGGTTCTGGATGGGTCTGCAGGCCTGGAGTGCCGATGGAAACCGACATCGGGCTGCTTGCACGTGACCTATGGCATGAAGTTGTTTCTTCGCCAGGGTCTGTTTCCCGGTGATCTGCGTTTTTTCGTTGATGCTGCGCCTGAGCGAGCATGCCCCGGCTGATTGCAACGTTTTCAAGCCCTTTCCTGCTCCCTGATCGATTCCCCAGCACGCTGAAGGTTGTAGCTGGCCCGCGTGGGCGTTCTCTCGACCGTTGTGTCTCGCGTGGGGATCCCGCTGCTGCTGCTCGGAGGCCTGGCCCTGGGCTGGCTGCTGGCGGGATGGCTGATCGGGGGCTGGCGTGTGCCACCCGCCCATGCCTTCGCCTGTCCCGATGGCATGGTGGCCATCCCGGCCGGCTCCTACCGGATCGGGGCCGGCGGACAGCGGCCCGAGGAAGGCCCGCCGGCGCTGGTGCGGCTGAGCCCCTTCTGCCTGGCCACCCACGAGGTGACCAACCGCCAGTTCGCCGCCTTCGTGGAGGCCACCGGCTACCGCACCGTGGCGGAACGGCCGCTGTCCAGAGAGCAGTTCCCCACCCTTTCGGTCGCTGAGCGCGCACCGGGCTCGCTGGTGTTCAGGCCCCTCGATCCCGGCGAGCCCATCGGCCCGATGGCCGGCTGGCACTGGGTACCCGGCGCCGACTGGCGCCACCCCGAGGGGCCCGGCAGCTCGATTGAGCACCTCCTCGATCATCCCGTGGTGCAGGTGGCCTACGAGGACGCCGAGGCCTACGCGGCCTGGCGCGGCGCCGATCTCCCCAGCGAGGCCCAGTGGGAATTCGCCGCCCGCGGTGGCCTGCGCGACCAGGTGTTCGGCTGGGGCGACACCTGGGACGCGAACCGGGCCAACACCTGGCAGGGACCGTTCCCCTACCGGGACAGCGCCGAGGACGGCCATGCCGGCACGGCGCCGGTGGGCTCCTATGCCCCCAACGGCTA
Organism: Cyanobium sp. PCC 7001; assembly: GCF_000155635.1. Lineage (NCBI taxonomy): Bacteria > Bacillati > Cyanobacteriota > Cyanophyceae > Synechococcales > Prochlorococcaceae > Cyanobium > Cyanobium sp. PCC 7001. The sequence continues at coordinate 1,680,036 of NZ_DS990556.1, read as the reverse complement.
CGGCCTGCATGACACCACCGGCAACGTGTGGGAGTGGACCGCCGACTGGTTCGCGCCCGGTCATCAGCTGCTGGTCGACCGGCCCGACCCCCGCCTGGACGATGCCGCCGCCTCCAGCGATCCCCGCGAACCGGGGGTGGCCAAGCACGTGATCAAGGGGGGCTCGTTCCTCTGCTCCCCCAGTTACTGCTCCCGCTACCGCCCGGCGGCGCGGGAGGCCGAGAGCCCGGACACCGGCACCTCCCACATCGGCATCCGCCTCGCATCCCAGCCCCTCAACGCCTCCCTGTGACCCATGGCTGACTCTCCCCTGCAACGCCTGCGCAGCGCCTTGGGCCGCCTCCGTTTCGGCTGGGGGCGCAGGGTTGCGGCCTTTTCGGCGGTGCTGCTGCTGGTGGGCTGGCAGCTGGGCTGGACGCCTGCCGCCGCTCTGCAGCTCGTGAGCGGGGTGATGGGGAGCCCGGATGCCAAGGCCACGATCGCCGGAAACCAGCTGCCGGCTCCAGCTCCGCCCTTCGGGGGTGTGATCAAGGACAGCGCCCAGAACTCCAAGCCGTGGTGGCCGCCCACGGTGGTGCCCCCCAAGGACGCCCCCAACGTGCTGCTGATCATGACCGATGACGCCGGCTTCGCCATCGACAGCGTGTTCGGAGGGGTGATCCCCACGCCGGCGATGGAGCGGATCGCCAGCCAGGGGCTCCGCTACAACCGCATCATGTCCACGTCCCTGTGTTCACCCACCCGGGCGGCCCTGATCACCGGGCGCAACCATCACGCGGTGGGCTTCGGGGTGATCGCCGAGCAGGCCACCGGCTTCCCCGGCTACGACAGCATCATCGGCGTCGAGAACGCCACCATCGGCCGGATTCTGCGCGACAACGGCTACGCCACCAGCTGGTTCGGCAAGGACCACAACACCCCCACCTACCAGGCCAGCCAGGCAGGGCCGTTCTTTCAGTGGCCCACGGGCCTTGGCTTCGATTATTTCTTCGGCTTCGTGGGTGGTGATGCCAACCAGTGGGGGCCGAATCTGTTCCGCAACACCACCCAGATCTATCCCTGGAAGGGCAAGGAAGGCAGCCTGAAGATGGATCGCTCCAATCCGGAGGCGACGATCTGGCCGGTCACCGGGACGGAACCCTCCTGGAACCTGATCACCGCGATGGCCGACGACGCCATCGACTGGATGACGCGCATCCACCAGACCAACCCGGACCAGCCGATCTTCCTGCACTACGTGCCGGGCTCCTCCCACGCCCCGCACCATCCCACCAAGGAATGGGTGGACAGGATCCACGCCATGCACCTGTTCGACGACGGCTACGAGAAGCTGCGGGAAAGGATCTTCGCGAACCAGAAAAGGCTCGGTGTGATCCCGGCCGACGAGGAGCTCACCCCCTGGCCGGCCGACATCCTCACCCCCTGGGATCAGCTGAGCGAGGAGGCCAAGCAGCTCTACATCCGCCAGGTGGAAGTGTTCGCGGCCTATGTGGCCTACAACGACCACGAGATCGGCCGGGTGATCCAGGCCTTTGATGATCTGGGCAAGCTGGACAACACCCTGATCATCTACATCAACGGCGATAATGGCACCAGCGCTGAAGGTGGGCCCGAGGGCACCTTCAGCGAAGTGGCCTTCTTCAACGATGTGCGTCCCTCTGTGGATGTGCAGATGAAGTACTACGAGGCCTGGGGCACGGAATATGCCTACAACCACATGTCGGCGGGCTGGTCCTGGGCCTTCGACACCCCCTTCGACTGGTTCAAGCAGAACGCCTCGCGGCTGGGGGGTGTGAACCAGAACATGGTGATCTCCTGGCCCAACCGCATCAAGGACAAGGGCGGCCTGCGGGAGCAGTTCATCCACGTGATCGATGTGGTGCCCACCATCCTGGAGGCCATCGGCATCCCGGCTCCTCAGGCGGTGGACGGCATCTCCCAGAAGCCGATTGAAGGCACCAGCTTCCTCTACACCTTTGATCAGGCCAACGCCAAGGCCCCCTCACGGCACACGACCCAGTACTTCGAGATGATGGGCCAGTGGGCGCTCTATCACGATGGCTGGCTGTTGAGCACCAAGGTGGATCGGGCACCCTGGGATGCCTTCGGACCCGTCAATCCGGACCCGCTCAACAATCAGGTGTTCCAGCTCTACGACCTCACCAAGAACTTCAACCAGTCCGTGGACATCGCCGACCAGTACCCCGAGAAGGTGGCGGAGATGCGCAAGATGTTCGTGGAAGAGGCCAAGAAGCATCAGGTGTTTCCACTCGATGCCTCGGTGGCGGCCCGAGTCGCAGCGCCGCGGCCCAGTCTCACTGCCGGGCTTGACGAGTTGGTGTACACCCGGCCGATGACCGGCGTGCCTCAGGGAGATGCGCCTTACCTGCTCAACACCTCCTACTCGCTCACCGCCGACATCACCGTTCCCCAGCAGGGTGCCGAGGGCATGATTGCCACCTCCGGCGGCCGTTTCGCCGGCTGGGGCTTCTACCTCCTCGGTGGCAGGCCGGTGTTCAACTGGAACATGCTGAACCTCGAATGGGTGAAGTGGGAATCTCCGCAGGCCCTCACGCCGGGCCGCCACAAGTTGGAGTTCGACTTCAAGTATGACGGCCTTGGACTGGCTACCACCAGGTTCAACAGCTTTGCCGGTGTGGGCAAGGGTGGAACAGGTGTGCTGAAGGTGGATGGCCAGGTGGTGGCCAGCAAGCGGATGGAGAAGACGATTCCCATCATCCTGCAGTGGGATGAAAGCTTCGACATCGGCTCCGACACCATCACCGGTATTGACGACAGCGACTACCTGCCGCCCTTCCCCCTCACCGCCAAGCTCAACAAGCTCACGATCAAGATCGATCGGCCTCAGCTCTCCCCGGCTGACATCAAAAAACTGGAAGAGGGCATGAAGACCGCCGCCATGGGAATCCAGTGATGGCCAGCCCTCTGCTCACCCGCCTGCTGGTCGCCACTGTCGTGCTGGCGCCAGCGGCCAGCACCGCCCAGGTGCTCAAGGGGCCGCCGGCTGATCCCGGACTCAGGTTCTCAACCCCCGCCCCACCGGGTGTCGCCACGCCCCCCAGCCTGGACACGCGCCTGGGAACCCTGCGTTTCGACGGCGGCGTGCCCGATGCCGCCAGCACGAACAAGCTGCTCGACAACCTGGACTTCCAGCGTGCCGTGCAGGCCTATCTGCTGGCCCTGCCGCCGGGGAATCAGCTGGCCAACCGAACCGTGCCGATCTGGGAGCAGCTGGTGGACTCCCGCACCGTGGAACTGACGGCCAAGTGATCAACGACATGGGGTAACGCTGGACGCTGGATGACGGCATCACCGGTCCGGGCCCTGGCCTAGCGGATGCGCAACCGGCAGGGCTACAACTACGACAACGCCAACTGGCGCTACGCCTTCTTCTTCTTCGCCACCGGGGTCACCCCGGCTATGGACACCACGATCGGGGGCGAGGGCTCCACCTACCCCTGGGCCGCGCTGGAGGTGAACAACCATCCCCTCGACGGAGGCCGCACCTACCGGTTGCGCTTGCCGCCCGACGTGCCGGCCAGACCTGGTTCACGATCCTGCGTCTGTATGGCCCGCTGGAGCCGTGGTTCCAGCGGGCCTGGCAACCCGGCGCCATCGAACCTCTCCCCTAGCCCCCTGCCACGAGCCGCTGCGGCCGTGCGGATTGCTTTGGTTAAATCGGCTACAGAATCAGGATTAACAACCGATTAAGGCAGTTGGCCTTCTGTGCGTGGCCGCATGCTTCACCTGGATGCTTCCACGTACGTGGGCCGTGGCCTGCACCGCGAGTGCCATCGCCACCCCGACGACCCGGGACGCTGCGTCAAGGTGGACATCGGCGACGATCCCCACGACAGCCGGCGGGAGCAGCGCTTCTACCGCCAGCTCGAGCGGCGCGGCATCAGCTGGGAGTGCGTGCCGCGATTCTTCGGTCCCGTGGACACCAACCTGGGCCCCGGCACCAGCTTCGAGCTGATCCAGGACGAGCCGGGCGTGGTGTCCCGCACCCTGCAGCACTATCTGGAGGATCTGGAGGCCTCCGAGCGGTACTGCCGCCAGCTCTGCCAGGGCCTGCAGGCCCTGAGGCAGGCCATGCTCCGCGACGGCATCCTCACGCTGGCCCTGCGTCCCAAGAACGTGGTCTGCAGGCGTCGCGGTGAGGAGAGTCTGCAGCTCTACATCGTGGACAGCATGGGCAACACCGACTTCATCCCCATCGCCACCTACAGCCTCGCCTTCGCCCGCCGCAAAGTGGCCCGCAAGTGGGGGCGCTTCGAGCACAGCCTGCTGATCCGCTACCCCCACAACCCCTTCCTGGCCAGGATCCTGGGCCGGTTGCCGCTGGAAACCTCCCTGCCGGTCGCCCCCACCGCCCCTTCAGCCTTGCGGGTCCCCCTCGGCGGCAGCTGAGTCCCCTGCCTGGCAAGGTTGACCCTTTCGATTCACGCATGCGGGGAGTTCTGCTGCTGGCCACGGTGCTTCTGGCTGCCCTGCCCACCGGGGCCAGGGCGGCGTCCACCACGCCCGCCACCGACTGGCAGCGCTACCGCGACTTCTACCTGGGGGAGGGGCGCCCCTACCTGCTGAGCTTCTGTGCGATCTGGCGCGATGCCAACGCGGAGGGGCACTCCCTCTGGGAGCCTGGCCTGCTGCGGCGGCTCAATGCCCCCCTGGCCCGCCAGGGTTTCTCGGAGACGGAAATCGATGCGATCACCGCCGGTCAGGTGGTGGCCATGAGCCAGGCGTGCCCGGGCATCCGTTGATTAAGGTTGCCGATTGCGCGTCGAGGGGATCCGGTGAGCGCCGCCACGCTGTACGACAAGGTCTGGGACCTGCATCGGGTGGCCGATCTGCCCGGCGGTTCCACCCAGCTGTTCATCGGCCTCCACCTCATCCATGAGGTCACCAGTCCCCAGGCCTTCGCCGCCCTCGGGGATCTGGGCCTCACGGTGCGCCATCCCGAGCGCACCGTGGCCACGGTGGATCACATCGTGCCCACCACCTCCCAGGCCCGGCCCTTCGCCGACCCCCTGGCCGAGGCCATGCTCTCCACCCTGGAGCGCAACTGCGCCGAGCACGGCATCACGCTCCATGGCCTCGGCAGCGGCCGCCAGGGGATCGTGCACGTGATCGCCCCGGAGCTCGGGCTCACCCAGCCGGGGATGACCGTGGCCTGCGGCGACTCCCACACCTCCACCCACGGCGCCTTCGGGACCATCGCCTTCGGCATCGGCACCAGCCAGGTGCGGGATGTGCTGGCCAGCCAGAGCCTCTCGATGGGCAAGCTCAAGGTGCGTCGCCTCTGGGTGGAGGGCCGGCTGCAGCCCGGTGTCTACGCCAAGGATCTGGTGCTCCACATCATCCGTCACCTCGGCGTGAAGGGGGGTGTGGGCTACGCCTACGAGTTCGCCGGCCCGGCCGTGGCGGCCCTGTCGATGGAGGAGCGGATGACCCTCTGCAACATGGCGATCGAAGGGGGTGCCCGCTGCGGCTACGTGAACCCGGATGCCACCACCTTCGCCTACCTCAAGGGGCGCCCGTTCGCGCCCCGGGGGGAGGCCTGGGAGCGGGCCGTGGCCTGGTGGAGCCGCCTGGCCAGCGGCCCTGAGGCCGTGTTCGACGACGAGGTGCGTTTCGATGCCGGCACCATCGCCCCCACCGTGACCTGGGGGATCACTCCGGGCCAGGGCATCGGGGTGGATGAGGCGATCCCCACCCTCGAGGCGACGCCCGCCGATGAGCGCCCCCTGGCGGAGGAGGCCTACCGCTACATGGATCTGCGCCCCGGTGCCCCGATCGCCGGCACCCCGGTGGACGTGTGCTTCATCGGCAGTTGCACCAATGGCCGCCTCAGTGATCTGCAGGCGGCGGCCCACGTGGCCCGGGGCCGGCACGTGGCGCCGGGCATCAAGGCCTTCGTGGTGCCGGGGTCGGAGCAGGTGGCCGCCGCCGCCGAGGCCGAAGGGCTCGATCAGGTGTTCACCGCCGCCGGCTTCGAGTGGCGTGAACCGGGTTGCTCGATGTGCCTGGCCATGAACCCCGACCGCCTGGAGGGTCGCCAGATCAGTGCCAGCTCCAGCAACCGCAACTTCAAGGGGCGGCAGGGTTCAGCCTCCGGACGCACGCTGCTGATGAGTCCGGCCATGGTGGCCGCCGCCGCCGTCACCGGCCAGGTGAGTGACGTGCGCCAGCTGCTGGCGGCGACCCCGGCTGCCACCGCCGCCCCCACCCGCTGAACCCCAACGCCGCCGGCGTCTTTTTGTTTCTGCCATGGCCACCCCAAGCCCGTCCTATCCCAGCGGCCCGATCATCACCATCAGCGGCACCGCCGTGGTGGTGCGGGGTGACGACATCGACACTGACCGGATCATTCCGGCCCGCTTCCTCAGGTGCGTCACCTTCGAGGGGCTCGGTGAGCAGGTCTTCGCCGACGACCGCGCCGAGCTGCAGGGGCAGCACCCCTTCGATCGCCCCGAGCACCAGGGTGCCAACTTGCTGCTGGTGAACCGCAACTTCGGCTGCGGCTCCAGCCGTGAACATGCCCCGCAGGCCCTGATGCGCTGGGGCATCCGGGCCGTGGTGGGGGAGAGCTTTGCCGAGATCTTCTACGGCAACTGCCTGGCCCTGGGCATCCCCTGCCTCACCGCCCCCCATGCGGAGATGCTGGAGATCCAGCAGGCCGCCGCCGCGGCGCCCTCCGGCGTGTTCGAGCTCGATGTGGCCGCGGCCACGCTGGAGGGGGCAGGCGAGCGCTGGGCCCTGGAGCTGCCGGTGGGGCCCCGGCAGATGCTCACCACCGGGCAGTGGGATGCCACAGGCCAGCTCCTGAGCCATGGGGCCGAGCTTGACGCGCTCGTGCAGCGGCTGCCCTACCTCAACGGGTTCAAGGACTTCACTGGGTCCCCGGTGGGAGGGGTGGCGCTGGGGGCCTGAGCTCAGCCACCCCGGTGTTCCGGCCTGGGCACGAACGGCGTGCCACCACCGTTGAAGTCGAAATCGTTGAGGCGGATGCGGATGCCGCCGATGCCGTCGTAAGGGCTGTAGAAAATGCCCAGTTCGTAGGCCCGCTGCTGCAGTTTCAGCTCCACATAGGAGTAGCTCACATCGCCATAAAACGGCGAATCGTTGTCGATGTTGATGGTCGCTCCGGCCTCCAGCACCAGCGGCCCGTAGATCTGCTGGGAGGCATTGAAGCTCACGGTGCGCAGATCCACCGTGCGATCGAAGCTGAAGGGGCTGGCGCCATCGAGGTAGGTGCCGGCCAGGGAGGCCGAAAAGCGGGTGTAGTCGAAGAACGGCTTCTCGAAGCGGCCGATGGTGAAGGAAGGCCCGGCCGCCAGCGTCACCGTGTTCTGGCTCGCTCCGTCCTGATAGAAGGCGCTGCTGCCGCTGATGCCGAAGTCCAGCCCCACCCCGGGGATCACAGGTTCGGGTGCATGCCGCAGCTGCACGAGCGGATCGGGGTCGCCGCCCCCACGATCCTCCCAGAGCCGCAGGGAGCTGCTGATGCCGCCGCGCACGAGGCTGCGCCACTGGGTGTCGAGCGTGTCGGTCTCGAACAGAGCCGCCTGGTAGTTGCCGCTGAGCACCTGCCAGTTGAGGCTCACGGGCGTGAAGTAAGGCGTGGAGGGTGGTGGGTCGTTCGCCGCGTTGTCCCCGGCGTTGTTCGCGGCGTTGCTCACCGTGTTCTTGGGCGTGTTGAGCAGCACGGTGCCCTCGGCTTCGGCGCCGTAGGAGTACACCACGGTCTGCAGGCCCAGACTGCCGTTGTACACGCGCTGGCGGTAGCTGCCGAACAGCAGGGCCCTGCTGCTGCTGTGGCCCGGCAGCTCCAGCGGGGTGCCGAACTGAACGTTGCTGCGCGTGCCGGCGCGGACGTTGTCGGGGTTGAAGGTGGAGAGGCTGGCATCGCCGTAGAGGCGAAAGCGGCCCACGGGCACATCCAGCAGGGCGGCGAGGCCGAAGAGATCGCCGAACTTGGCGTCCTGCTCCACATCCGGACCCACCAGGTTGGTGCCCGGGCGGACGTAGCTGCCGGTGCGCCCTTCGATCGCCCGCTGGATCATCAGCTGGGGTTGGAGCCTCAGGCTTCCCTCCGACCCCAGGCGCAGGGGCGGCAGGTTGTAGCCGAGATACACCCCGTCGCGATCACGCCGATCGGAGTCGACGCTGAACGCCGCCTGCTGCTGGCCGATCTGGGCATCGCGGATGGCGGGAACGGCCAGCCGTTCGCCCAGCAGGATGCGGCTGTCGCGGGCCCGGATGCTGGTCACGCCGCCGGGCCGGATCTCGGCCTCCACCCCCCGGGCATAGGTCCAGGCCTTGGCCGGGGTGAAGGGATCGTTGGTGAAGGCCACCGCCTCGGCGAACCAGCCGTTGCGGCGGATGCTGATGCTGCTGGCCTGGAAGCGCAGGCGGTTGAGCTTGCCCTGGGGAGGCGGCGCCGGTCGGTAGGTGCCGGTGCCGCCCGGGGCGGGGTTGTCCGCCTGGATCAGTGGCGCCAGATCCACCTTCACCGTGGTGTCCACGCTCTGGCGAAAGCGCACGTCGCTCACCCGCTGCTGCAGGGGTTGGGGCGGCGCCGCGGCGTCGGAGGCGCCCGAGAGGGTGTTGGCCCCATCGGCGGGATCGCCCGCCGGAGCTTCCTGGCTGGTGGGTCCCTCCATGGCCACATCGTTGAGGATCTGGCTGAGGCGCCGGTCCCGGCGGCTGGCGTCACCGCCGGGGCAGCCCGGGGGCGCGGGCATGGTGGGGAGCGGCCCCCGCTGCGGGGGCAGCAGCTGCAGCACGGATCGGCTGTCGGGCCCGGTGGTGAGTTCCGGACAGGCGAAGCTGTCGTCGATCGCTGCCTCGTCGACCGTCACCTCGTCGACCGTGGAGTCGTCGACCGTGGTCTCCTCGTCGGTTGCTGACTCGTCGGTCGCCGTCCCGGCGCTGGGGGTGGGAGCGGGATCCGCCTCGCTTTCGTTGCCCGGGCGCAGGGCCTTGAGTTCGCGGGAGAGGGACTCCTGATCCACCACGCCGTACACGTCGGTGATGGTGCCACTGCCCTCCCAGGCGTTGTAGCGGAGGCTGGCCGCCTGCAGCCGCTGGTCGCCCTTGAACAGGCGGATCCTGCCGCTGGCGAACACGCTGCGGCGACCCTCGCGCAGTTCGATCCTGTCGGCCAGGAGCCTCCAGCCCTCCAGCCGGGCCTCCACGTTGCCGCTCACGGTGAGCGTGCCTGAGAGCCGGTCGTAGCTCTGCCGGTCAGCGCGGATCAGCACAACCCGGGTGGCGCCGTCGGCTTCGGCCTGGGTGGCCTCGGGGTTGGCCGCCGCGGGTTCGGTCGCTGGTGCGGGCGTCGCTTCGGCCCTGGTGGGCGCCGGCAGGGCGGGCAGCAGCAGCAGGCTGGCCAGCCCGGCCAGGCGCCAGCGGGGGGGTCGGTGCTGGCTGGCCCGCAACCTCGTCACAGCGTCAGTTGGGGGAAGGCGAGCATCGGGCCCTGCGGGCTGGGCATGGCACGGCCCAGCGTGCTCGCTCAGGGCTCCGGCGTGGGGTCCGGGGAGGACGGGCGTTCAACTGATCGGGTCCCGCTCAGGTCGATGGGCCTGGAGAGCAGCAGGCCGGAGCGGGAGCCCTGACGCCGAGAGGGGGGTGTGAGAGCCGACAGGATCTCAGTCCTCGAGATCCTTGCGGCTCGGCGTGCGGCTGGGATCGCTGGCCAGGAAGCCGAACACGAAGATCCCGATGAAGAAGAAGACGACCGAATAAACCGAGATCTTGAGAGCGAGCATGGTTCGGTCTGGCGCGGTGCGGGCGGGTAACAGGGAGTGACGGCCACCACTGGGATCTAGGCGGACCCCCCGGCAGCGGCATCATCCTATGGGACCTGGCCCGCCATCCAACGATGCCCGCAGCCTCCTGGGCGGGCCTGCGGCCTCAGATTGAAACGTTTCAGTCACGTTCCGCCCCGTCCCACCGTTGCGCCCACTCCCCAACCCCTGCGTCCGCTTCCCGCTCCGATGCCTGGCGGCCGGCCGTGCCTGATCCCGTGCTCGACCTCCAGGCGGCGTGGCGTTGTCTCCAGCCGGATGGGAGCCAGGGGCCTGCCCTGACGCATCCCTGGGGTGCCCTGCACCGTCCGGACTGGCACGCCCGCGCTCTGGTGATCTGGCCCCGGGGCGAGGTGTGGCACCACCTGCACCTGGAGCTGGGCTGCCCCCCCGCCTGGCAGGCGCTGCAGTGCCCCAAGCCCCAGGTGCAGGCGCGCCTGGCCCTGCGCTGGTGGGCCGACCGTGCCGAGCTGTGGGTGGATGGGGAGCTTGTTCACAGCGGCGATCTGTTCGATACCGCCTGCCGCTGGCAGCTGCCCGCGCACTGGTGGCGCGGTGAACCGCTGCGGCTGGTGCTGCGGCTGCGCAGTCCGCTCCACGACGACGGCGCCCTGATCCACAGCCGGGTGGAGCTGGAACCCCTCGATCCCGCCGACCCCGCCGGGGTGCTGGGGCCCACCCGCCAGGCCCTGGTGACCCTGCGGCGCGAAGCGGGCCTTGCGCCTCTGCCGGAGGCGGCCGCGGCTGTGCAGGTGCTGGGGCATGCCCACCTCGATCTGGCCTGGCTGTGGCCCGTGGCCGACACCTGGCAGGCGGCGGAGCGCACCTTCAGCTCCGCGCTCGATCTGATGGAGCGGTTCCCCCGGCTCCACTTCGCCCACTCCACTCCGGCGCTCTACGCCTGGCTGGAGCGCCATCGCCCCGCCCTGATGGAGCGGATCCAGGCGGCGGTGGCGGCCGGCCGCTTCGAGCCGATCAATGGTCCCTGGGTCGAGACCGACTGCGTGCTGATCAGCACGGCCTCGCTGCTGCGCCAGTTCCAGGTGGGCCAGCACGACAGCCGCAGGCGCTTCCCCCAGCTCAGCCACCATCTGGCCTGGCTGCCGGACAGCTTCGGTTTCGCCGGCGGCGTGCCGGCCGTGGCCGCCGCCAGTGCGGTGCGCTGGTTCTGCACCCACAAGCTGTTCTGGAACGCCTCCCATCCGTTCCCCCATCGCCTCTTCCGCTGGCGCAGCCGCTGCGGGGCCGAGCTGCTGGCGCTGATGACCGCACCGATCGGCACCGACGGGGATCCGATCGCCATCGAACGCCATCGCCTGGACTGGCAGCGGAGCACGGGTGTGGCCAGGGCGCTTTGGCTGCCCGGGGTGGGGGATCACGGCGGCGGACCCACCGCCGAGATGCTCGAGCAGCTCAGGCTGTGGGAGAGCCAGCCGGAGGCCGCGCCCCAGCACCATGGCCCCCTGCGCACCTTCCTGGCGGAGCTGGAGCCGCTGCGATCCCGGCTGCCGGTGTGGCGCGATGAGCTCTATCTGGAGCTGCACCGCGGCTGTGCCACCACCCGGCCCGATCAGAAACGCCACAACCGCACCCTGGAGCGCCTGCTGCGGGAGGCCGATGCGGCCGCCGTGCTGGCCGCTGGCGGAACCGGCGACGGGGCCGGCGACGGGGACGGTGCCGGTGCCGACTGGCGTCCCCTGCTGTTCCAGCAGTTCCACGACATCCTGCCCGGCACCGCCATCCCGGAGGTGTTCGAGCAGGCCGAACCGCAGTGGCGGGCCGCCCGCCGTGAGGCACGGGCCCGGCGTGATCACGGCCTGCGGCGCTGGCTGGCCATCGGACGGGCGGTGCCGCGCGCGCCCCGGTGGTGGGCCGTGCAGCTGCAGCCGCTCCCGAGCCACCGTCGCGTGCGGCGTCTGCCCGCGGGCCAGTGGTGTGCGGCGGGGGCGCCGCTGCCGCAGCAGCCGTCGGCAGCCGGCGGTTCGTGGGTGCAGCTGCCGCCGCTGGCGGGCGTGATGGCGCGCACCCTGGAGCACCACCGACCGGCTCCGGTTCCCGACGCGGCTCCCGACCCGGTGCCCGAGGCCGAGCATCCCGTGTGGACGGCCGGGGCCCGCGCCGGCAACGGGCTCGTGGCCGTGGAGATCGGGCCTCAGGGGGTGGAGCAGCTCTGGGACCGGGAAGGGCGCAGCCTGCTGGCGTCACCGCTGCGCTGGTGCCGCTTCGTGGACCGCGGTGAGTTCTGGGATGCCTGGGATCTGGCCGCCGACTACGCCGAGCACCCCCTGCCCTGGACCTGGCAGGGCGTGCCCGCTTGGCGCGAGCGGGGCCCCCTGTGCGCCAGCTTCGTGTGGCGCGGCAGGTTCGGCCGCAGCCGGGTGCGTCTGGAAGGCCGCCTCCTGGCCGGCACGCCCTGGCTGGAACTGATGCTCAGCATCGACTGGCACCAGCGCCATGAGCTGCTGCGGCTGGAGCTGCCCCTGGCCCAACCGGCCGAGCGCTGGGCCGCCGACACGTCCGGAGGGGTGCTGGAGCGCCCGGCCCAGCCCGTCACCGAGCGGGAGCAGGCCCGCTGGGAGGTGCCGGCGATCAGCTGGATGGCCTCGGCGGGCCCGGCCGGAGGCCTGGCGGTGCTGCTGGACGGCCCCCAGGGGGTCTCGGCCCGTGGCGACTGCCTGGGCGTGTCTCTGCTGCGGTCTCCCACCTGGCCCGACCCCGGGGCGGACAATGGCCGTCGGCGTCAGCGCCTGGCGGTGATGCCGGCCTCGCCCACCTGGCTCGCTGCCGGGGTTCCGGATCAGGCGGTCATCTTCCGCGAGCCCCTCTGGCTGCGGCCCCAGGGGCTGGCCACCACGCCGCCGGCTGAGCCGGCTGATGCCGTGCGTCAGGCCCTGCCGCCCCTGGCGCCCGGTCTCTCGTTGGTGAGCCTGCGGCCCGGGGAGCGGCCCGGCGCTGCACTGATCGCTGTGGCGAATCTCACGCCCTGCCGGCACGTCCTCGACCTGGGGCCGGGTTGGGAGATGCTGGAGCGGGTGAACGCCCTGGAAGAGCCACTGGAGCTGCCGGAACCCAACCTGCTGCGCCCCTGGCAGCTGGGGTTCTGGCGGCTCAGTCGTCCTGCTCAGTCGTCGTGATCGTCGAAGGGGTCGGTGAGCTGCTTGGACGGCGGGCCGAAGGCCATGTAGATGCCGAAACCGGTGAGGCTGAGCAGCACGGCCAGAACGGCCAGAGCGACGGAGAGAGCGGGGGAGCCGGTGGTGGTGGGATCCATGGGGAGAGGGGCGGCGAAGGAGGCGGCGGGAGGGCAGGGACTGGCGGGTGGTTCGGGCTCTGGACAGGAACGACTTTCGCGGCCAGCGAAGCTCCCGGCGCGCCTCAGGGCGCAGCCGCACGGTTCCGTCACAACTCTCGACAGCCCGGCACGCCGGAGCCTGTGAGGCCCTTACAGTAACGATCCCGACACCTCGCGCGAGACGCCCGAAGCAGCCATGGCTCAACGCACCCGTCTCGGAGACCTGCTGCGTCCCCTGAACTCCGAATACGGCAAGGTTGTTCCCGGCTGGGGAACCACGCCCGTGATGGGCATCTTCATGCTGCTCTTTCTGGTGTTCCTGCTGGTGATCCTGCAGCTGTACAACCAGTCCCTGCTGCTCGAGGGCATCAACGTGGTGAACTGGAACGGCGCGGGCTGACCCGCCCCGCCAGGCCACCCTGCGATGAACATCTTCGGAATCGGCCTCCCCGAGATGGCGGTGATCGCCGCCATCGGCCTCCTGGTCTTCGGCCCCAAACGGCTGCCTGAGCTGGGCCGCACCCTGGGTCGCACCCTCAAGGGGTTCCAGTCGGCCTCCTCGGAGTTCGAGAAGGAGTTCCGCACGGCCATCGCCACGGCTGAGGAGGTGGCTCCTCCCCTCAGCTCGGCCGCCGATGCCACTGCGGGCACGGCCCCGGGGGGCAACGCCGAGGCTCCCGCCCCAGACGACCCCCGAGACGCCCTCCCGGACGCCTCGTCCCCATCCACCCCGTCGCCTTCCGCGGAAGCCTGAAGCTCCCGGAGGTCATCCGGCAGGGCTCTGTGGCAGGGTCGGAGATCGGCCCAAAGGCGGACGCCGTTCGCCGGGGATCCAGGCTCCCGGCGTGCCCGCCCCCTTGCGGCCAGCAGGCCAGCCCCCCTGATGCCAGCAGGCCAGCCCCTGACGTGAACCTCTGAACTCGTGCCTTCCGAGTCCCCCACCCAGCCGGCGCGCCTGCAGTTGGTGGTGGGGCTCGGCAACCCCGGCAGTCGTTACGCCGGCACCCGCCACAACGTGGGCTTCATGGCCCTGGAACAGCTGGTCCGTTCCGCCGGAGGCTCCTTCCGGCAGCAGTCCAGGCTCCACGGTCTGCTGGCCGATGTGGGCCAGGGGGAGCAGCGCCTGCGGCTGCTGATGCCCCAGACCTTCATGAACGACAGCGGCCGCTCCATCCGCGCCGCCCTGGACTGGTTCTCGCTGCGGCCGGCCGAGCTGCTCGTGGTGGTGGACGACATGGATCTGCCGCTCGGGAAGCTGCGCCTGCGGGCCAGCGGCAGCGCCGGGGGGCACAACGGTCTGCGCAGCGCCATCAGCCACCTGGGCACCCAGGACTTTCCACGCCTGCGGATCGGCATCGGGGCGCCGGCCGAGAACCCCGCCGAGCGACGGGCGCGCACCATCGGCCATGTGCTCGGCCGCTTCAGTGCCGCGGAGCAGCCGTGCCTGGAGGCCGTGCTGAACGAAGTGGAGGCCGGCATCGGCCAGATTCAGCGCCTCGGCCTGGAGAGGGCCGGTAATCGATTGAACAGTTTTCAGCCCCAGACCCCGACAGCCTGAGCCCATGGCCCCTCTGCCTGCCACCACAGCCCAGCTGCGTGTGCTGCACCAGAGCTTCAGCAAGCGCAGGCTGGAGGGGGAGGTGAGTGCCGGCGGCTTCCACTGGACCTTCAGCTGGGCCTTCGACCGGGGCGAACTCTGTGTGGAGCCTTCCCTGGGCCGGGCCCTGATCCAGGATGCGCTGCTCCGGTTCCTGCTCAAGGCCGACTATCAGCTCGAGCCGGGCGGCGATTACGCCTTCACGGTGCGCGCCCGCTTCTAGGGCCCGCAGGGCCGGGCCACTGGCGCAGCACCGCCTCGGAGCATCGGCTGAGCGAGCGGCCGAGCCAGCGCTCCACCAGCAGCTGGGCCACCACATCGTCGATGTCGCGCGGAGGCAGCCGCATCCCCCGGGGCAGCAGCTGCCGCCAGCTAGGGGTGTGCCGCAGCTCCCAGTAGCGCGTTCGTGCCGCCAGGGTGGTTCCGTGCTCCTCCACGACCCGGGGCTCGAGGCCTTGCCGGCGCAGCGGCTCCGGCCAGGTGGTGCTGCCGGTGCCGTCCCCCAGCACCACCTCCCGCAGGCCCTGGCCCTGCCGCCAGTCCGCCAGCAGGGCCAGGGCCTGGTCCGGAGGCAGGATGGCGGCCTGCAGCACCTGGGCGGTGCCAGGCTCGGCCAGCACCAGACCGCATTTGCTCCGGCCTGGATCGAGACCGGCCACCGGTGGGGTTGGCGCAGGGGCCGGGGGTCTGCCGGGCTGGTCCGTCGTCATGGGCGTGCCGGCCGCAGCGGCGGGTTCTGCCAACCCCCCAGGATGCGCAGCTCCACCGCGATCGGGTCGGGGGTGTCGGCATCGCGCAGGGCCACGGCCTCCAGCTGCACCACCGTGTCCTCGGGCCGCTCCGCCAGGCTGCGGGCCAGCTGGTTGAACTTGGCGGCATCGAACTGGAGCCCATCCACCAGGGTGCCCTGGCGCTGGGCCTGGGCGTAGGCCGCGGCCAGCAGCAGGTTGAGCCGCCGCACCAGCTGTTCCGGGCTGCGCAGGTCCGCCTCGATCGTGGTGCGGGCCATCACCTCGCCCCCGTCCACCACGCGGCGGTTGGGGCGCAGGTCCGGAAAGGCCAGCACCTGGCGCTCGCCGCGCAGCACGTTGGCCGCCGAGAGGATGCTCACCACCCAGCTGCCCGGACGGGCCAGCAGGCTCTCCAGCCGGGCGATGTCGTTGCTGGGCACCAGCAGGATCTGCCGATCCACCGGCTGGCCGGGCAGCACCCGCCGGAAGGCGTTGCTGTTGGCCTGCTGCAGCAGCGCCGTGATCACCTCCTTCGCCTGATCCGGACGCTCCAGCTGCACCTTGGCGCTGGCCAGGGTCTGACCGGTGGTGATCACCACGTCTCCGCGGCGCAGGGCAATGAGGTTGTTCTCGAGGTCTTCCAGCTCCTTCGCCCCGGCGGCGATCTTCTCGCGCACGGTCTTCAGCTCGGCTTCGGTGCGCTTGATCTCGGCATCGCGGCCGCTCAACACCCGGGTCAGCCGTTCCCGTTCCCGCTCCAGGCGGGCGCGCTGGGCCTGCAGCGGCGCCAGTTCGCGGCGCAGGTCGGTGGCCCGCCGTTCGGCCTGGGCGAGTTCCCTCTGCACCCGGCGCTGGCCCTGCTGGGCGCGGGCCACCTCCGCCTGACTGGAGCTCAGCCGCTCGCGGCTCGCCTCCAGCTGGGTTCGGGTGGTGCTCAACCGCTCCTCGAGCCGCTCCAGCTCGAACAGGCCGGTGCGCAGCCGCTCGCTCACCAGCAGCATCAGCCCCAGGGACACGGCGCTGATCAGGCTGCCGGTGAGCACGGTGATCAGCACCGCCGTGCGCCGCGGCCGCATGTTGAACAGGCTCAGGCGGGCCTTGCCGACGCGGCTGCCCAGGCGATCTCCCAGGGTGGCGAGCACGCCACCCAGCACCAGCAGCGCCAGGATCAGCAGCCAGCCCGACACAGGTGCTCCGCAACGGGGTCAGTATCCCGCCCTGACGGGAACCCCCGGGCCGGCAGTGCCATCGGATCAGCTGAACCGCTTGGCCAGGGCGATCGGGTCGAACACGGTGATCTTCTTGCGATCGATCTGCACCAGACCCTCATTGCGAAGATCCCCCAGAAGCCGGGTGATCGTGACCCGGGTGGAGCCGATCGCCTCGGCGATGGCCTGGTGGGAGAGGCGCAGATCGATCGTGATGCCCTCGGTGCCCGGCACCCCGAAGTCACGGCAGAGCACCAGCAGAAAGCTCACCAGCCGGGAGCTCATGTCCCGGTGGGTGAGGGTTTCGATCATGGTCTCGGTCTGGAGGATCCGGGAGGAGAGCCCCTGAAGCAGCAGCAGCCCCACGCTGGCGTCCTGCTCGATCGCCTTGCGCACCGAGCTGGCCGGGGCGCTCAGCAGCTCCACCCTGGTGAAGGCGATGGCGTGATAGAAGCGATCCGAGCGTTGGCCGGTGAGCAGGGACAGCACGCCGAAGAGGCTGTTCTCCCGCAGCAGGGCCACGGTGATCTCCTCCCCCGACTCGTACACCCTGGAGAGCCGCACGGCGCCGCGCCGCAGCAGGTAGACCCGTTCGGCCGGATCGCCCGGGAAGAAGATGGTCTTGCTGCGCTCGATCGTCTCGATGCTGCTGCCGGACAGGCTGCGGATCACCTCCAGCAGGGTCTGGGTGTTCTGGCCGGCGGACCCGATGCCGCTCACCACCCCGGGGGCCCCACTGCTGGGCGTGCTGGCGGTCCTGCTGAAGCCGCGTGAGGCGCCAACCATGGGGTGGGGAAGGCAGATCGCCGGACCCTAAAGATCACTCCGGGCCCCCCGTGTAGCAACCATCACGCTTTGAGAGTCGGTGGGGCCGTCTGCGACGCGGCTGTGTTCCCCGCCAACACAGGCCGTGCGCCAGTCCGGCTCGGTGGTACAGATGTTTCCACTAGGGGTGGTGTCTGTGTGCTGCGCTACGGCGCGATGCCGCTACATTCAGTCCTGCGTCGCCGGAAGGCCCATGGCCGCCAGTCTCACGACCAGCCCGGGTCCCGGCAGCGCCGAACCCGCCGGTTCCGCGAGGGTGACAGCGCTTCCGCCGCGCCGCACTCCGCGGCTGGAGGTGCTGGGTGCGGCGGGCAGCGAGGCCCCAGCGGCGCCCACCCACCGGCCCCTGCCGCCCACGCCCCTGCCTGTGCGTCTGGCGGCCCAGCCTGAAGGGATGCTCCAGGTGCACACCGCCCCCTTCCGGGGCAGCGCCAATTCCGTGCTCAGCCAGGCTCTGCGCAGCGCGGGGCTGGGCAGCCGCGTGCTGGTGAGCCAGCTGCTGAAGGGGGGCGTCGACCAGGGCCTGGCCGCCAGCCCCTGGCTGTGCGGCCGGCTCCAGTGGCTGCGGCCCTCCGTGGTGGCCTGCCTGGCCGAGCCCGCCGGCGACCACCCCCCGGCGGTGCGGGAGGCCGTGCTGGCGGTGTGGGCCTACAGCCGCCAGCAGCTGCTGCAGGGCGCCGTGGACCTGATGGTGCTCGACGAGCTCGGCCTGGCCGTGGAGCTGGGCTATGTGCCCCTGGAGGAGGTGCTCGCCACGCTCGAGCAGCGGCCGGCCCACCTGGATGTCATCCTGACCGGGCCTTCCATGGGGCCAGAGCTGATGGCGCTGGCCGATCAGGTCACCCAGCTCCGCCGCGGCCTCTAGGTCCACTCCCCATGCTCAAGAACGACCGTTGGATCAAGGCGCAGGCGGCCGGTGGGATGTTGGAGCCGTTCCAGGCCAGCCTGGTGCGCCATCTCGAGCCGGACCAGGCCACCCGACCGGTGCTCAGCTACGGCTGCTCCTCCTACGGCTATGACCTGCGGCTTTCCCCCCAGGAGTTTCTGATCTTCCGGCACGTGCCCGGCACGGTGATGAACCCCAAGCGGTTCAATCCGGCCAACCTGGAGCCCGCTCCCCTGCATGACGACGAGGACGGCTCCTATTTCATCCTCCCGGCCCATTCCTACGGACTTGGTGTGGCGCTGGAGCGCATGCGCGTGCCGGCCAACATCACGGTGATCTGCCTGGGCAAGAGCACCTACGCCCGCCTCGGCATCATTGTGAACACCACCCCGGCCGAGGCCAGCTGGGAGGGGCACCTCACCCTGGAATTCAGCAATTCCTCCGGAGCCGACTGCCGGATCTATGCCAATGAGGGCATCTGCCAGCTGCTGTTCTTCGAAGGCGATCCCTGCGACACCACCTACCGGGATCGGGCCGGCAAGTACCAGCATCAGCCGGAACGGGTGACCCTCGCCCGCGTGTAGCCGCAGCTCACCGGGTTTCTCAGGGGGCCAGGCGGGCGCGGTGGAGCCGGCTCTTCTCGTACCAGGCGGCGATCTCAGGGGTCCAGGCCTGCAGGTGAGGCCAGATCAGATCGCAGAGCTCACGGATCTCCTGCTGGGCATCGAGCTTGGCCCGCAGGTCCAGGAAGTGCAGCAGGGCCCGCAGGGTGAAACTCACCACGAAGTGCTGGCGGTAGTCGAACGGCAGCAGCCCGCGGGCGTGCTCCTCGGCGAAGCCGCTGGCCAGCAGGTCGCGGTAGCGCTCGGCGGCCCGGCGGCAGAGGTCGAGGTCGCATGCACGCTGTTCCTCTGAGTAGAGGTATTTCTTGCCCTGCCGGTCGGCATAGCTGCCGACCGGCCGCAGGTAGAACACCTCCTCGAGATCCACCTCCCCGTTGGCCGCCCGGCAGATGCGCTCGCCGGTGTAGCGCATCGACTGCACATCGAAGCTCACGCCCACCCGGTGGGTGCGCGCCTGCTGCATCACCGAGTGGGGAAACCAGCCCACGTTGAGCACGATCTGGGCGTGCTCGAGCGGTCCGTAGTGCCCCCGCTCCCCGGCCAGCAGCCGCTTGACGCAGATCTCTCCGGCCTGGCGCTCGTCGGGCCAGCTGGCCTGGTCGAGCATCACGAAGCCTTCGCTGTAGTCCTGGTGCATCCCGGCGTAGACGCACTGCTGGGGGTTGGGGGTGGCGGCGATCAGGGCCACGCGGAAGCGGGAATCCATGGCAGCGGGGTGGTGGGGATCTCAGCCGTGGCTGCGTGGTCCTGCCATGGTGCCAGTGCCGCCAGCCTCGATCCCCGCCTCGCCCCCGGCCAGGGGGCTCACGGCGCCCACACCGGCCAGCTGGGGCAGGGGCTGGTCCGTCACCAGGGCCTCCGCCAGGGCCAGCAGCTCCGGCTGGCTGCGGACGCCGATCGAGCGGCCGACGGTGTCACCGCGGCCGTCGAACAGCTCGAGCTGGGGGATGCCGTTCACCGCGAAGCGCTCCAGCTCGGGTTCCCAGCGCGGGTTGTCCACGTTGAGCAGCACCACGTCCAGGCGGCCGCGGTAGCCGGATTCAACCGACTGCATCGCCGGCGCCATGGTGCGGCAGGCCTCGCACCAGTCGGCGTAGAACTCCACCAGGGTGGGGCGCCCATCGGCGAGGGCGACCGACAGCTCGGGAGAGCGGCGGGCCAGGGCCTCGAGCGGCGCCTGGGGTTGCAGCCCGCCCCGCAGCCAGAGCACCGCCGCGGCCAGCAGGCTGGCGATCAGCACCAGCACCAGCCGCTCGCGCCGGCC
Source organism: Cyanobium sp. PCC 7001 (assembly GCF_000155635.1). Classification (NCBI taxonomy): domain Bacteria; kingdom Bacillati; phylum Cyanobacteriota; class Cyanophyceae; order Synechococcales; family Prochlorococcaceae; genus Cyanobium; species Cyanobium sp. PCC 7001. The sequence continues at coordinate 1,659,774 of NZ_DS990556.1, read as the reverse complement.
GAGACCCGGGGCACCGGAGGAACTGCTCATCGTGGATAGGTTGGGAGAGACTGCTGCGCTTGCGCTGCACTCTGGCAGCCCCATCAGGCCTCTGGACCCGTGAAGCGGCGACTCACCCTCCATTTCCCCCGTGAGGCGGTGCATCAGCCGATCACCTACCGCCTGGCGGTGGATTTCGACATCGCCGCCAAGATCCTGCGGGCCCAGATCGCCCCGAATCAGAGCGGCACCATGGTGGTGGAGCTCTCCGGCGACATCGACGAGCTGGAGGCCGCCGAGGCCTGGCTGGAAAGCCAGGGGCTGGGCCTCAACCGGGCCCCCGGGCAGATCGCCGTGGACCGACAGCGCTGCGTGGACTGCGGCATCTGCTCCAGCGTCTGTCCGAGCGGCGCCCTGCGGTTCGGTGCCCCGGACTGGCAGCTGCAGTTCGACGCCCAGCGCTGTCTGGTCTGCGAGCAGTGCATCCCCAGCTGTCCGCTGGAGGCCATCGCCCTGGTGCTGGACCCGTCGTGATCAGCGCGCTGGCCGAAGCCGTGATGTCGGTGCTGATGGCGTCGCTGCGGCTGCTGATCCTGCCGTTGCGGGCCCCCATGCTGCTGCTGCTGGCCGGAATCGCTGTCTATGAGGGGCTGCACTGGGGGCTGAGCGGTCCCGCCATCGTCATCGGCGGCGGGCAGGTTGCCGCCCCGGGTGTGGAGGGGATGGATGCCGACATCCTCTACCACGTGTTCTGGTCGATCGATTGTCTGCACGCCCTGCTGGTGGTGGTGGTGTGCACCATGCCTGAGCTCCTGATGCGCAGGCTGTCGGAGCTGATGGCCGCCAGCCGGGTGGTGACGCTCGTGCTCACCCTGCTGCTGGTGACGGTGGGGGGGCTCTATCTGCTGCACCTCAAGGTGCTGGGCAACATGTTGATCCTGGCCTCGGCGGTGCTGCTGGCCCGGCTCGATCTGGCGCGGCTGCGGATCGTGCCACCGGCCCAGAACCTGGCGCTGGCCTTCGCCACCGTGGTGCTGCTGGGGGCGGCGGCCGGCCGCTGGCTGGCAGCGGTGGTCTGATCAGGGCGGACGGGTCGCTCAGCTGCAGATGGGCAGATCGCTGTTCTGGAAGCTCCAGAGGTTGCCCAGCACCTTCTTCACGTACAGCCGGGTCTCGGGGTAGGGAATGGCCTCCACCCACAGTTCCGGCAGGGACTCCAGCCGGGGGTTGATCCAGCTCTCGGCCGCCCCGGGCCCTGCGTTGTAGCTGGCGGCCACCAGGAAAGGGTTGCCCTCCCAGCGGTCCAGCATCTGGCGCAGGTAGCGGGCCCCCAGGGCGGCATTCTGCTCGGGCTCCTCCAGGCTGTCGGGGCTGACAGGTCCGCCGGCCAGCTCCGCGGCGGTCTCCGGCATCAGCTGCAGCAGCCCCGCTGCGCCAACGGGTGAACGCACGGCCGGGCTGAAGCGCGACTCCTGCTTGGCCACCGCCGCCAGCAGAGTGCCCGGCACCCGCTCCTGCTGCCCCGCCTTGTTGAGAACGTCCGCGAAGGCCGGCTCGGCCCGGCTGCGGGCCAGCTCCAGCTGCAGATCGCAGTTGCTGCTGGGTGCCCGCAGGCTGGCCAGTTCCAGCTGGCCCAGGCCGGTCCAGTGGTCGCCCACGCCGCGTCTCAGCCGGCTTTCGAGCACCAGCTCCTCCGGGGTGGCGGCCGCCTCCTGGCCCCGCAGCTGCCGCCACTGCTCCCAGGCCTCCAGGTTCTGGCCGAGGCGCCAGAGATGGTCGAGGTCGGCGCGTCCGCTGTTCAGGGGCCGCCAGGCGGCCTGCTCCAGGGGTGGAGCCGTGGCCGGATCGAGATTGATGGTGCCGCGGCCGAGGCGCTCGGCCGCCCGCCAGGCGTAGTAGCCCTCGGGATGACGGGCCAGCAGCTCGGCCCAGCCTGCCTTCGCCTGCGGACGCTCACCCTGCTCCCACTGGCTGAGGGCCAGCCAGAAGCGGCGGCGGGCATCCTGCGGGGCCGCCATGCTGGCTGGATCGAGGACCGCGGTGCCGAGCAGCACGGCGGCGGCGCGCCAGTCCTCCTGCAGGAGCCGTTGGCGCGCCAGCTCCCACTGCAGGTCCCAGCTGGCCGGATCCCTGGGCCAGCGGCGCATCACGGTCAGGGCGGTGGAGGTCTGCCCCATCACCAGGGCGCGACGGGCCTGCACCGGCGCCGTGTCCTGCAGGGGGGCAGGCAGTTCGGCCAGCCGTTCGAGGCTGGAGGTGGATGGGCTCTCGGCCAGCAGCCTCGCCGCCTCCTCTGCTTCCTGGCTGCCCGGGTGGCTGCGGGCCAGCTCCAGGAGCCTGGCCTCACCCTCCTCCTGGCCGTCGTCCTGCCGGAGCAGGTTGCGGGCCAGCTCCAGCTGGGTGGCCGGGCTGCCGGCCGCATCGTCCAGGCAGGAGCGGGCCCCGTCCGAATCCCCCAGCCGTGCCAGGGCCAGGGCCAGCGCATCCCGCTGGGCCGGCGCCGACGGGGGAGCTTCACAGGCCTTGGCGATCACCGTCCGGGCCCCGGGCCAGCGGGCACCCCAGCGTGCCAGGTGGGCAGCCCCCTGCGGTCCGGCCTCCACCGCCGCAGCGAGCGCCGCCGGGTGGGCGGGGAACCGGGTGAGCAGGCGTTGGAGCAGCTCGGGTCGCTCGCGGCCGAGCGCGTAGAGGGCATCGGCGCTGGTCGTTGTCGCCGGGAAGCGGCTGAGCAGCTGCTTCCACAGCTGCTCGCTGCCCACCACATCCCCCTGGCGGGAGGCGGCCTGGGCGGAGCGTTTCAGCACCACGGCGGCGAGGGGATCCCGGCCCCAGGCCTGGTTGCGCAGCAGGCGGCCGATCCGGGCCTGGTCAGGCCCCTGGTCAGCTCCCTGGGCCGAGGACCTGTCCTCCGCCGCCACCAGCAGCAGGGCGGCCTCCCGGCGGCGTGCCGGATCGGGGGCGAAGCGCCGCTCCCAGTCCAGGGCGGCGGCCGGGGTGGCGGGGCTCAGCCCGGGCCGCTGCTGCAGCAGGTGCCGCCCGAGCAGCAGCACACCACCACTGCCCAGGCAGGAGAGAGCCAGCAGCAGGCCAAGAGAACGCACGAGCGGAGCCGCGGATGCACCGGCATTCTGGGGAGGTTCGCTCCCCGAGGTCCGGTGCGGTTGCCTCCCCTGCCTCCGTGGCTCTCCACCCTGCCGGGGGCGGAGCAGCGCTTGCGCACCCTGAGGCTCTGGGCCCTGGCCGGCGCCGTGCTGCTGCTGCGCCCCTTCTGGCCCCTCAGCCTGCTGCCGGGCTGGGTGGTGGGGGGGGTGCTGCTCTGGGCGGTGCTGGAGCTGCTGGCCTGGATCTGGTGGCCGCGCCGCTGGCGCTGAGGCAGCTCCGCGTAGCCTGCGCCGATCCGCACCGCTGCGATGGCCGCGACCGTGTCCCATCCCCTGGGTCATCCCCTCGGGGACGGACGGGCCGAATTCGGCACCGATGGGATCCGCGGCCATGTCGGCACCCAGGTGACGCCCGCCCTCGCCCTGCAGCTCGGCTACTGGGCCGGTGCCGTGCTGCCGGAGGACGGCCCGGTGGTGATCGGCATGGACAGCCGCCTGAGCGGTCCGATGCTGGCCGCCGCCCTCACCGCCGGTCTCACGGCAGCCGGCCGGGAGGTGTGGCAGCTCGGTCTCTGTCCGACCCCCGCCGTTCCCGGGGTGATCCGCCGGGCCCGAGCCGCGGGCGGCCTGATGGTGTCGGCCAGCCACAATCCCCCCCACGACAACGGCATCAAGCTGTTCGGCCCCTCGGGCGCCAAGCTCAGCGCGCTGCAGCAGGAGGCGATCGAGGCCGGCCTGGCCGGCCGCCCCGGTGTGGGACTTCCCTTCAGCGGCACCGGCACCGCCCGGGATCGCCCCGATCTGATGGGCGCCTACCGCGAAAGCCTGCTGGCGAGCGTGGAGGGGCGTCGCCTCGACGGCTGCAGGGTGGTGCTCGACCTCTGCCATGGCTCGGCCACCGCCTGTGGCGAAGCCGTGTTCCGGGCGCTGGGTGCCGATGTGATCGTGCTCCACGGTGAGCCCGACGGGGCCAGGATCAATGTGGGCTGCGGCAGCACCCATCTGGATCCGCTGCGGGAGGCCGTGCTCGCCCATGGCGCGGCCATGGGGTTCGCCTTCGACGGGGACGCCGACCGCATGCTCGCCGTGGACGGCCTGGGGCGGGTGGTGGATGGCGATCAGATCCTTTACCTGTGGGGTTCAGCCCTGCTGGGCCATGACCTTCTGCCCGGCCAGCGCATCGTGGCCACGGTGATGTCCAACCTGGGCTTCGAGCGGGCCTGGCAGGCCAAGGGGGGCGTGCTGGAGCGCACCCCGGTGGGGGATCAGTACGTGCACCGCGCCATGGAGGAGCTGGGCGCTGGGCTCGGCGGCGAGCAGTCCGGCCACATCCTCTCGGCCCGCCATGGCATGAGTGGCGATGGGCTGCTCACGGCCCTGCAGGTGGCCACCCTGCTGCACGGCGAGGGCCGGAGCCTGGCGGACTGGCTCGAGGCCAGCTTCCGCCCCTATCCCCAGGCGCTGGTGAACGTCACCGTGCCGGATCGCCAGCGCCGCCAGCAGTGGCAGCACTGTGAGCCGCTGCGCCAGGCCGTGGAGCAGGCCGAGGGGGCCATGGCCGGGGAGGGTCGCGTGCTGGTGCGGGCCAGCGGCACCGAGCCCCTGCTGCGGGTGATGGTGGAAGCCGCCGAGCAGGCCGCCGTGGATCACTGGGTGGGCCACCTGGCCCACCTCGCCAACCAGCACCTCAACGCCGCCTGATCCCGCGGCCCAGCAGCGCCAGCACCTCCCGGTCCTCCACCGGATCGAACCGCCCATACCAGGCTCCCACCGCCGTGAGCTGCTCCACCACGGCCAGGGCCACCAGGTCGTCCACCAGCGGTCGCAGCCGATCCGCCACCTGCCGGTCGATCACCGGCACCGCCAGCACCAGCCTGGCGGGGTGGCACTGCCGCAGCGATGCGAGGGCGGCCCTCACCGTGAGGCCCGTGGCCACGCCGTCATCCACCACCAGCAACGGGCGCCCCCGCAGCGCGGCCGGGGCGGGATCGCCATAGAGCCGCTGCCGTCGCTGCAGCTCCTGGGTCTGGGTGGCCACGATCCGGCGGCGCAGCGCGCCATCGAGGTGCAGTCGCGGCACACCAGGCTCGTCCCAGAGCAGAACATCGCCGGGCGCCATGGCTCCCACCGCCAGCTCGGGCTCGGCCGGATGGGCCAGCTTGCGCACGGCCCAGCTGGCCAGGGGCAGCTGGAGTGTGTCGGCCACCGCGGCCGCCACCGCCACGCCGCCGCGGGGGAGACCCAGCACCAGCGCCCGGGGTACGCCCCGCCAGCTCAGCAGCCGCTCCGCGAGCGCCACTCCGGCCTGGTGCCGATCCGGCCACAGCACTGCGGGAGCGGTCACGGCCCTGCTGGCGGCAGGCCCTCCTCGGGGGTGAGGCTGGCCATCGGTCGGGAGGCGGAGAGCAGCATGGCGCGGTGGCCCTGCTCCGAACGCTAGTGAGGGCGTTCAGATCAGGCGTGATCCGCTGGCCCGGCGGCGCTGCTCGGGATCGAACACCGAGGCCACGGTGCGGATCAGCCAGCGACCCTCCCGGGTCACCTGCACCCGGCCGCGCTCACCCGTGCGCTGCAGCTGCACCAGCCCATCGGCCGCCAGCTCCTGCAGCCTGCGCCACTCCGGCTCGAACCGTGTCAGGTCCAGCTCCAGCGCGAAGCTGCACATCACCTGGCGGATCAGCTCCCGCCGCTCCAGCACCTGGGGATCCCGCACCACCAGCCCCCGCTCCACCGGCAGGCGGCCCTGCTCCAGGTCTGTCGCCCAGGCCTTGAGGTCGCGCTGGTTCTGGCAGAACAGGTGGGGGAACTGGCTGATGGCCGTGGGCCCCACCCCGAGCAGCTCCAGTTCGCCGCCGGTGGTGTAGCCCTGGAAGTTGCGGTGGAGCCTCCCTTCGCGGGCGGCGGCGGCGAGGCTGTCGCCGGCCAGGGCGTAGTGATCCATGCCGATCGCCTCATAGCCCCGGGCGCACAGGAGCTCCTGGGCCAGTTCCAGCATGGTAATGCGCGCGTGCTGGCTGGGCAGGTCGGCGGCGGCGATCCGGCGCTGCAGGGGCAGCTGGTCGGGCAGGTAGGCGAAGGAGAACAGCGACACCCGGTCCGGATGCAGCGCCTCCACCAGCTCCAGGGTGTGGCGGAAACGCTCGGGCGTCTGCAGGGGAAGGCCGCAGATCAGGTCCACGTTGACGCTGGCGAAGTCGGCCTCCCGCAGCCAGCCCATCACCCGCCGCAGCTGCTCCGGCGGCACCACCCGGTTCACCGCCTTCTGCACCTCGGGGTCCGCGTCCTGGATGCCGAAGCTGAGGCGGTTGAACCCCAGCTGCCGCAGCTGCAGCACCCCATCACGGCTGAGGAATTCGGGGTTCACCTCGATCGAGGCCTCCAGGTCGGCGGCCAGGTCGAAGTGACGGGCGATCAGCTGCCAGAGCCGGGAGGTTTCCTGCGGGTTGAGGTAGTTGGGGGTGCCGCCGCCCCAGTGCAGCTGGGCCAGGCGCCGCCGCTGGGGCATCGCGGCGGTGATCAGCTCCAGCTCCCGTGCCAGGGAGGCCAGGTAGGGCTCCACCACCCGGGAGCCCAGCTGGGTGGTGATGCGGTTGCAGCCGCAGTACCAGCAGGCATGGCGGCAGAAGGGCACATGCACATAGAGCGAGAGCGGGGCCGTGGTGGGCTGGGCCAGCTGCTCCCGGAGCGCGGCCTCGCCCACAGCTGGGGTGAAGGCCGCCGCCGTGGGGTAGCTCGTGTAGCGGGGAACGGGCTGGTCGTACTTGAGCAGCAGCTCGAGCGGAGTGAGGGGCGATGCGACAGGAACCATGGGGCGGCGGCAGGGAGGGGGCTGCGGTGGATCGGGGCCGGTGGGCTGGGGGCGTATCAGGCCGGCGGCGGTGCGGGCGCCAGATCGGCCAGCTCCGCCAGCAGCTGCTGGGTGGCGTGGAAGGCCCGCTCGGCTTCCTCCAGCAGCTCCTCCTCCTGCTGTTCGGTGAGCACCAGCTGCTCGATGCCGTCGTGCAGGGCCTGCTTCAGGGCCGGAACTCCGCCGGCAAAGGCCCAGAATCCGGGCGCCGGCAGCCCGTGGCGCCGCAGGATGGCTGCGGCCTGCTCGGCCAGCTGCTGGCCGCCGGAGAGGTCGCCGCCGTAGCGCACGTACACGTGGGCCATCAGCCGATGGGGCGCCTGCCGGGCCAGCCCCCGCATCTGCTCCAGCCAGATGGCGGCGGCCGCCGAGGGCGGGGTGGCCGGCAGCGCCGCCAGCAGGGCCAGGTCGTGGCGCAGGGCCGGCGTGCGGGCCAGATCTGCCCAGGGCAATGCGGTGGCTCCCAGGGCGGCCGCCAGCGGCGGTGCCTCCAGCTCCAGCAGGGCATAGGCCGGGGCCAGGGCCCGCAGCAGGGCCGCCAGCTGCAGCGGCTCGGCCTGGCCGGCCAGCAGGGCCCGCGAGAACTGCATGCCCTCGGCGCGGTGATGGGCCTTGCCGATGCGGGCGTGCAGCCTGCGCAGCCGGGGGCCCAGCTTGGCCTGCCCGGTACTGGCGTCGGGTCCGGCGTGCTCGGAGATGGCCATGGGCTGGGAGGCGGGATGGGTGGTGGCCATGGCATCAGTCCTCAGGGGATCAGGAGGTGGTTCATGGGTGGGAGGGCACCATCGGCTGCAGGAACTGCCTCAGCAGCAGCACCGCGAACCGTGCCTGCAGACCCAGCCGGCGCAGGGGCTGCCCTTCGGTGGTTCCGAGCTGGCGGAAGGTGGCCACCAGCTGATCGCGCAGGGCCAGGTAGGCGCTGCCCTCCAGCTGGAACACCACCGGGAAGGCCCGACGGGCCGTGCGGTTGGTCTGCCGCATCACCTCGGCATCGAAGGCAGCGGGATCGAGGCCCAGCAGCCGGTAGAAGTCACCCCGCTCACACACCGTGAGGCTGTGGGTGAGAAAGACGCTCCAGAGGAAGACACGGCTCAGCAGCCGGCCCCGCAGGCCGCTGCGCAGCCCCGGCCAGCAGCGGATCAGCAGATTGAAGATGTCGCCGTGGCGGTTCTCGTCCTGGCACCAGGGCTCGAAGAAATCGAACAGCGGCGCGAAGGCGTGGTCGGGATGGGCCTTCAGGTGCCGATCGATCAGGATGTAGCGCCAGTAGCCGATCTTCTCGGAGAGATACACCGAGTAGAGCACCCAGTTGAGCGGGAACCAGGTGATCGGTCGCCGGCCGCTGAGCGCCGGCAGATCGATGTCGATGCCTTCGGCCACGAGGGCGCGGTTGAGAAAGCCGGCATGGCGGGCCTCATCCCGGGCCATCAGGTTGAACAGCCGGCTCAGCTCCGGCCGCCGCGCCTTCTGCAGCTGGCGGGAGAGCTCCTTGAACAGCAGGAACCCGGAAAACTCCGACACGCAGGAGCGCACCAGATAGCTCTCGTAGGCCGCCTTTTCCTCCTCTGAAAGGCTGGAGAGCCGGGCCAGCGGTGCCTTGCGATCGAAGTGATCGCGGTTGTAGTCGGCCTCCATCTCGGTGAGCATCGCCTCGAAGGCCGCCCGCTGCGAGTCGAGATCGGTGCGGGCGGCCCTGGCGATGTCTGTGGTGTAGAAGCGCGGCGTCAGCAGGTCTTCCCGCAGGTGGGGAGCCGGTGCTGCTGCAGCGGTGCTGGCGACGGTCATGGCCGTGGGGGGAGTGGGCGAGGGGCCATGGCGGCCGGGCCCTGACACGACCCGATCCATGACGACCTGACTGTATAACGACAACGTGATGTCGTGAAACAACGAGCACGTGAGGCCGTTGTACAGTGTCACAGTTCCCTGGGCTGGTCTGGGAGGGCCCGGCAATGGACCATCTGGCCGACTACTTCAAGGTGTTCTCCGAGCCCAACCGCCTGGCGGTGCTGGAGGCCCTGCGGCACGGTCCCCTCAACGTGACGGCCGTGGTGGAGAGAACCGGCCTGAGCCAGGCCCTGGTGTCGAAGCATCTGAAGCTGCTCACCATCGCCGGTGTGGTGCAGCGCCGCCCCGAAGGCGCCCTCGTCTACTACGCCGTGAACGATCCGGCCGTGTTCGACCTGATCGCCCGGGCCGAAGCGCTGTTGCTGGCGGCGCGTCGCCAGCAGCTTGATGCCCTGGCGGCGATCCTCTGAGATGCCGGAGAACGCCTCGGCCGCCGGGCTTCCCGCCAGCCTGGAGCAGCTGCGTGCCGCCCTGGCCGCCGGGGAGCGCCAGTTCCACGGCCTGAAGCTGGGAGAGCTGGACGCCCAGGATCTCGATCTCTCCGGGTGCAACCTGCAGGGCAGCTGTTTCAAGGAGGCCCGTTTCGGCCGGGCCCTGCTCCGCGGGGCGCACGTGGAAGGCTGCTGCTTCCAGCAGGCCCTGCTCTGGGGAGCCGATCTCTCCGGCCTGCAGGCGGCGCGCTCCTCCTGGCAGGACGCGGACCTCTCCGGCGCCCGCCTGCAGGGTGCCAGCTTCGCCGGTGCCTACCTGCATCGCTGCTGCCTGCGTGGGGTGGTGGCCGCGGGCAGCGACTGGCGCCAGGCACGGCTGGTGGAAGCCGATTTCCGCTCGGGTCTCGATCAGCTCACCGATCTGGGCGGCGCTGATTTCCAGGGGGCCGATCTCACCTTCGCTCTGCTCCAGGGCGCCACTCTGCATGGCGCCAACCTGCAGGGCTGCTGCCTCTACGGCGCCAATCTCAACCGGGCCGACCTGCGCCAGGCCGATCTGCGGGGCTGTGATCTGCGGGATACCCAGCTGCAGGACGCCCTGCTGCAGGGGGCTGCCGTGGACGGAGCACGGTTCGCCGGGGTCTGAGCTCCCCGCTCGGGCTCAGGGGAGCAGCTCGGCGGCGAGGGCCAGGGCCCCGGCACAGGCATCACCGGCCGGCGCCCGCAGGACCGCCGTGGGCAGCTCGGCGCCCAAGGCCAGCTCCAGGTGCGCCCGCACCACGGCGAGGTGCTCCAGCACGCCGCCCATCGGCCAGACGATCGCGGGCTCCAGCCCCAGTTCCCGGGCGATGGTGGACGCCATCGTGGCCAGGGCGCCGGCATGGCGCTGCACGATGGCCAGCCCGGCGGGGTCCCCGGCCTCGGCGGCCGCGGCCACGGTGGGGGCCAGCCGGGCAAAGCCCGCCGGACCGAACTCCGGACGCACCACCAGGGCCTTGATGGCCTGGGGGCTCTCGGCTGCCGCCGGGTCGAGTCCCAGGGCCCGCCAGAGCTGGGCCCGCAGCGGCGTCTCCGCTTCCCGGCCGTCCGCCATGGCCAGGGAGCTGGTGAGGCCATCGCGGCCGATGTCCATGGCCGAGCCCGCCCCATCCAGCAGCCATCCCCAGCCGGCGCAGCGATGGTCGCGCCCGTGCCGGTTGCGCCCCACGGCGATGGTGCCCGTGCCGCTGATCAGCACCAGCCCTTCGGAGGCCTGGCCCATCGCGCCGCGCAGGGCGGTGCGCTCATCCCCGGTCACCACCACCCGCTCCGGGGGCAGCGCCAGGATCTCGGCGGCCAGCCGCTGGCCTTGCCCCTGAACGGCGCTGCCCACTTCGATGCCGCTGGCGCCGATGGCGGCCGCCCCAAGGCCCGCTCCGGCCCTGCCGGCGGGGCTGGCCGCCAGCGCTTGGCCCAGGCTGACGCTCAAGGCCTCTCGGAACGCCTCCGTGCCCCGCTGGGCCTGCAGGTGGCGCACGCCCGGGCCTTCGCCTTCGGCGAGGGGGATCCAGCCGCCGCCGGACGGCACCAGGGCCAGGCGGCAGGTGGTGTGGGTCTGGCCGGCATCGAAGCCGGCGATCAGCGCAGCGTCCTCAGCCATCGCCTCAGGCCGCTGGCGCGGCCGGAGGGTCCGCGGGTTCGCCCCGCTGCGAGGCGGCCAGGCTGGCCAGGCTGAACCAGGCCGTCAGCTGCACCTCCGGCCGGAAGAAGATGGTGTCGGTGAGGCCCTGCACCCCGAGCCCCGCGATCACGGCCAGGGTGGCCAGCGCCGGCAGGCTCCGGGAGCTCCCTTCCCACCAGGCGCCGAGGGCCTGACGGATGGCGGTGATCACCAGCCCCACCCCCACCAGCAGGCCGGGGATCCCGGCCTCCACCGCCAGCTCCAGGGGGATCGAGTACGCGCTCAGGGCATTGAACTTCGGCTGCTGGAACAGGGGGTAGATGCGGTTGAAGGCATCATTGCCCGGGCCGATCCCCAGCCAGGGCCGGGCCTGGATCATGTCCAGCGCCGCCAGCCACACGTTGATGCGGAAGTTGTTGGAACTGTCCTCGCGACCGGCCACCAGGCTCATCACCCGCACCCGCAGGGGCTCCACCTGGGTCACGAGCACCGCCAGCAGAGCGGCGGCCACCACCAGCAGGAGCAGGGGGGCCAGCCGTCGCCACAGCCGCGGCCAGGAGCGGGTGAGGCGCATCGCCAGGAGCACCACCACCACCGCCACCTGGGCCACCAGCGCCATCCAGGCCCCACGGCTGTAGGTGAGCACCAGCGCCGCCGTGCCGAGCACGAGGGCGCTGAGGGCATAGAGCCTTGGCGGCCAGCACCTCCAGCGCAGCAACGCCACCAGGGCCAGCGGCAGGATCGGCAGCAGGTACCCCCCCAACAGGTTGGGGTTGCCCAGGGTCCCGTAGATCCGCACCGTGCCGTCCGTCACGGAGTTCGGATCGGCCCAGCGGGCCAGCTCGCCGGTGTCGCCGTAGAGCTGGCGGATTCCCACCACGCTGGTGAACAGCTGGCCGGCCAGCAGGGCGGCCACGATCCGATCCCACCAGAGCGGGGCCTGATGCAGCAGCTCCTGCATCAGGGCGTAGACCCCCAGGTAGCTCACCAGCTTGAGCAGGCCCTTGGCGGCGGCCACCGGCACCGGGGAGAATCCCGTGGCCAGCAGCGACACCGCCAGGATCGCCAGGATCCAGGTGTGGATGGCCCCGAGCCCGGCGGCCGGGCGCCGCAGCACCAGCAGCAGCCACAGCAGGCCGCTGGCCAGGATCAGCAGCGACAGTCCGGCCCGGCTGAGCACCGGCAGACCCGCCATCAGGGCGCAGAGGGTGAGCCCGGCGATCGGCAGCAGCCGCTGCGCCAGCGGTCCCCCTCCGTCCACCAGCCATCCCTGCCATCGCAGCAGCAGGGGTGCGGGTGCTGGGCTGACGGGTTCACCCACGGTGGCGATGGCTCGGCTCAGGCGGGATTATCGGCGCCCTCGCCGGCACGGAGACCCACACCATCCTCCAGGGCCCGTTCCAGCTCCTCCAGGGAGGGCACGGCTTCCCGGTTGCGTTCGTAGAGCACGCGATAGATGGGCAGCCCCTGGGCCTGCACGTGCCGTTCCCGCTCGGTGGGCACCGGCAGGGGGTTGCTGTCGCGCCAGGGCCGGCTGTCGTTCGGAGGCCGGGTGAAACAGCCGCTGGCCTCGATCAGCTCCACCATCGGTGTGATCACCGCCAGTACATCGCTCTGGATGAACAGCTGGCGGCCGGGCGCGAGCCCGCCGGCGATGGCCCTCAGCAGGGCCGGCTGCAGCACCCGACGTTTGTGGTGCCGGCTCTTGAACCAGGGGTCGGGAAACTGGATGCTGACCCGCTCCAGCAGGCCCGCCGGCAGTGCCTGCAGCCAGGGTTCGAGGCTCACATTGGCGTTGCAGAACAGGAAGCGGAGATGGTCCAGCCCCAGCTGCCGCCGCTCCGTCTCGGCGGCCTCCACCAGCGGCCTGCGGATCTCCAGCCCCAGGTAGTTGCGCTGGGGTTCCCGTGGGGCCAGGGCCAGCAGGAAGCGACCGCGGGCGCAACCGATATCGAGGTGGATCGGCAACGCCGGCCGTGGGAAGAGTTCAGCCGGCGGCGGCAGTGGCCGGGGCTGCTGGTAATAGCGGCTGAGAGGGTTGACGTGCTGCCGCACCATCAGGTGACGGTCCCGTCCTGGCGCGGCACCACGAACCCCCAGCTGGCCGTGTAGCCGTGCAGGTGGGTGCTGCCGGCGATCGGACCGATCTCGCCGTTGCAGAACGCCCCTGCCACCGGCAGGTCGCCGAAACATTCCCGGCAGAGGGCCACATCGCCGTTCGGTTCGCCGTAGAGACCCTGGCCGCGGCCGAGGCAGGCGAACAGGAGGGCGGCCAGGGGCGTTGACTCCCGCTGGTGCTGCCGCCGGAGCAGCTGGCGCAGTTCCTGGCGCGAGGCGCTGGCATCGCGGAGCTGGAACTGCACCTGCTGGCCGATCCGCATCCGCTCAGCCACCGCCACCGCACCGTTGCGGGGATCGACTCCGATCAGGTTGCGCACCAGGAAGGTGGGTGGCTCCTCGCTGCTGCGGCCCTCCAGGCTGAAGCTGTTGCGCCCCACGCCGAGAAAGAGGGAGTGCTTCACCAGATCCCGCTCCTCGGCGCTGAGGCCGGTGAGAATCTCCTGCAGCGCGGCCACCGGGCTGTTGCGCCGGTTGTTCTGACTCACCTCCAGCACCACGTTGCGCTGGGCCTGCTCCACCTCGAACACCGGCCCGATCGGCCTGCAACCCTGGGCCACCACCGGGTCCAGCCCCCAGGCGCCCCCGATCAGACAGCCCACCGCGCCACTGCACACCTGGTCGCCATGGAGGAGGGATCCATGGCGGGCGCTGTGCTGACCGGCGATCCCTCCCACCTTGGCGGAGCCGGGGCAGGCGTAGTCCAGGCCGCTGATCAGATCATTGATGGCCGGGAAGCCCGGGTCGATCAGCAGCAGCATCGAGGCTTCGGTGGCCGGATCCGGATTGCCGAGCAGCGACAGCCAGGGTTCGGCAGGCCCATCCAGATCGGGCAGGGGGCCGTTCTCGATCGCGAAGGGCAGCAGGGTGGCGCCGGGCAGGTGCAGCAGGGTGAGGCTCACCCCGGCCTCCTGCTCCAGTTCCCGGCCCTGCCCTCCGGCCGGGGTGCCCACCACGCCACCGCCGAGGCAGCCGATCCAGTGGGTGGCACGGAAGCGCTGGCGCAGCAGGGGCAGGAGCCGCGGCAGGTCGCTGGCATAGGTGGCTGACACGAACACCAGGGCCAGGTCAGCGGCGCCGACACCACGCAGCTGCCGGCTGAGCTCCTGCAGGGATCCTTCCAGGGAGGGCTCGGTGGCCAGAGCCGTTCGGCACCAGGCCGAGCCTGACGAGCCCTCCAGACGTTGGGCCAACCAGCGGGGAAGGGGAAAGGCAGCCATAGGGGTGGACACTATCGCCGCCAGGGGGTGCGGATAATGGCGCCTTACCGAACCATGCCTGTGCCGGATTCGCTGTACCGCTCCCTGGTGTGGCTCGACTACCGCCTGGCCGTGCTGTTCAGCGTCGGCCTGCCGCTGGTGCTGCTCCTGTGGGCCGCCGTGCGGCGGGAGCGGGCCCTGGTGCGGTTGCTGGGGATCTACTGGAAAGTGGCCAGCCTGCTGCTGATCACCGTGCTGCTGCTCACCGACCGCCGGCCCGCCGGCCTGGTGCTGGCGGTGATCGCCCAGCTGCTGGTGGTGGTGAGCCTCTGGTTCTGGGTGGATCTCAACGAGGAACTGGCCGATCTGCCCCCCTGGCGCCCCCTGCCGCTCACGGTGCGCATCTGGCGCTGGGCCATCACGTTCTGGGCTCCGCTCGGCGCCCTGTTCAGTGCCACGGCGCTCGGCTGCATGGACACGGCCCGGCTGGCGTCCCCCCGCTGTGCTGTGTGGATCCAGGCGCCGGTGGAGCTGCACCGCCATGTCGCCGCCGTGTTCGGCTTCGTGTTCGGTGGACAGTGGACTCCCGCCGTGGCCGCCTTCGTGGGCTACCTGGCCCTGGTGGCCTACGCCGTGGGCCTGCTGCAGTGGCTGCTGGTGCGCCTGCCGCGCCAGGGGAGGGTGGCCGGTGAGTTCTGAGCCCCCTGCCGATCTGTTGCGTCAGCTGGAGGAGCTCAGCCGCCAGCGCCCCGACCGGGTGCTGCGCCTGTGCGGCCGGATCGACGCCGAGCCGCTGGAGCTGCTGATCTTCCGCGGCTTCTCGTGCAGCACCACCCATCCCACGGCGTTCGACCCCGATCAGTCGGTGCTGCCCGCCGGGGCCAGCCTGGAGAGCGCCGCGCTGCTGCGCGGCCCCCTGAACCCTGCCGACGAGGAGAGCCTGACCGGTCCGCTGGCACCGGCGGCCTTCCTGGAGCCCGGAGCCTGGCAGTAGGGGCCCGCGGAGCAGGCTCCAGAACAGCCCAGCTCAGCTCAGCACCGCCAAGCAGCGCCCGCAGAGGCTGGGATGGGCGCTGGAGGTTCCGATGTCGGTGGTGTAGTGCCAGCAGCGCTCGCACTTGTCCCCTTCCGCCCGGGCGATGCGCACCGTGAGGCCGTTCTCCTCGGTTTCGGCCAGCATGCCTTCCGCCGGTTCCCGCTCCGGTGCGACGGCTCCGGCGCCATCGACCCTGCAGCTCAGCCCGGACACCAGCAGCCAGTCCGCCAGATCGTCCACGCCCGGCCGGCCGTTCGCGCTCAGCCAGGCCAGGGCCTCCCGCAGCGGCGCCGTGCGGGGATCGCCGCTGATCACCAGCTGCACCTGGGCTTCCAGTGCGGCGCCGATCCCCTCGCCGCCAGCTTGCTTGCGGCAGGCTTCCAGCTGGCGGTTCACCAGGGCGCGCAGCTCGAGGATGCGCCCCATCGGCGGCTCCAGCTCAGGCTGTCGCCAGGCCGCGGGGGCGGTGGGCCAGCCCCGCTCGAACACCGAGGCCTCCGCCACCGGATAGGGGAGGTTCTGCCAGATGTCTTCGGCCATGTGGCAGAGCACCGGCGCGATCAGGCCGGCCAGCCGCTCCACCACCAGGCTCAGCACCGTCTGGCAGCTGCGACGGCGGAAGTCTCCCGCCGCGCTCACGTAGAGCCGGTCCTTGGCGATGTCGAGGTACACATTCGAGAGGTCCACCACGCAGAAGTTCTGCAGGGCCTGGAAGAAGCGGTAGAACTCGTAGCGCCCGAAGTCTCCGCTCACCGCGTCGACCAGCGCGGCGGTGCGCTGCAGCATCCACTGGTCCAGCAGCGGCAGCTCCTCCAGGGGGATGGCATGGCCCCCCGCCGCCGCGGGGCGAGGATCGAAGTCGTGCAGGTTGCCGAGCAGGTAGCGCGCCGTGTTGCGCACCTTGCGGTAGACATCGGCCAGCTGCTTCACGATCCCGGGACCGAGGGGCACATCGGCGGAGTAGTCCACCGAACTCACCCACAGCCGCAGCACGTCGGCGCCGTAGGCGGGCTCCTGCTTCTCGTTGCGGCCGCCCTCCACCAGCACCGCCGGATCCACCACGTTGCCGAGGGACTTGCTCATCTTGCGGCCCTTCTCATCGAGGGTGAAGCCGTGGGTGAGCACCCGCCTGTAAGGGGCCTCACCGTTGACGGCCACGGAGGTGAGCAGGCTGCTCTGGAACCAGCCCCGGTGCTGATCGCTGCCCTCCAGGTAGAGGTCGGCGGGGTAGCGCAGGCCCCGCTCCTGCAGCACGCCGGCCCAGGAGGAGCCCGAGTCGAACCACACGTCCATCGTGTCGGTGCCCTTGCGCCACTGGTCGGCCTGGTCCGCCAGCTCCGGGGGCAGCAGGCCGGCCTCATCCCGTTCCCACCACACGTCGGCGCCGTGCTCCGCGATCAGGGCCTGGATGTGGCTCAGGGTGGCTTCGGTGAGCAGCACCTCGCCGGTTGTGCGGTGGTAGAACACGGGAATCGGCACGCCCCAGGTGCGCTGGCGGCTGATGCACCAGTCGCCCCGTTCGCTCACCATCGCCTCGATGCGGTTGCGGCCGCTGGCCGGCAGCCACTCCACCCGGGCGATGGCCTCCAGGGCGGCCTGGCGGAACCCCTCCACCGAGGCGAACCACTGTTCGGTGGCCCGGAAGATCGTGGGCTTCTTGGTGCGCCAGTCGTAGGGGTAGCGGTGTTCGTAGCGCTGCTCGCTGATCAGCACGCCGGCCTCCCGCAGGGCCGCCACGATCGTGGGGTTGGCGTCCTTGAGCACATTCGTGCCGGCGAAGGGCCCGGCCTCCTCGGTGAGGGTGCCGGCCTCATCGACCGGGCAGAGCACCGGCAGGCCGTATTTCCGGCCGGTGTTGAAGTCGTCCACGCCATGGCCGGGGGCGGTGTGCACCAGGCCGGTGCCTGCTTCGGTGGTGATGTAGTCACCGCCGATCACCACCTGGCCGCGGCGTTCCAGCAGGGGGTGGCGGTACACGCTGCCTTCCAGCTCCTCGCCCTTCAGGCTGAGCAGCGGCTTGAGGGTCAGCCCCAGGGTTTGCTCGAGGGTCGCCACCAGCTCGGTGGCGACCACAAGGTGGTTGGAGAGGCTGTCGCCGCCGTTCACCTCGCAGA
This sequence comes from Cyanobium sp. PCC 7001, assembly GCF_000155635.1. Lineage (NCBI taxonomy): Bacteria > Bacillati > Cyanobacteriota > Cyanophyceae > Synechococcales > Prochlorococcaceae > Cyanobium > Cyanobium sp. PCC 7001. The sequence continues at coordinate 1,642,444 of NZ_DS990556.1, read as the reverse complement.
TGCTGTAGTCGAGCTTGCCGTTCACCGAGATGGCCAGGTTGGCGGGCAGGGTCCAGGGGGTCGTGGTCCAGATCGCCATGGAGAGTGTGATCGGCCGGCGATGGCCGCCCATCTGGCCGGAGTCCTCCACTTCGATCCCCACGGCCCTGAGGCGGCTGGCCAGAACGGAGGGCACGGCCTCCACGGGGAAGGCCACGTAGACGCTGGGGGAGGTGTGGCCGTCGGGATACTCGAGCTCGGCCTCGGCCAGGGCGGTGCGGGAGCTGGGGCTCCAGTGCACCGGCTTGAGGCCTCGGTAGATGTGGCCGGCCAGCACCATGGCGCCGAACACGCCGATCTGGGCGGCCTCGTAGCTCTTCTGCAGGGTGAGGTAGGGCTGCTCCCAGTCCGCCCAGATGCCCCAGCGTTGGAAGCCAGCCTTCTGCCCCTCCACCTGCTCGAGGGCATAGGCGTGGGCCTTGTGGCGCAGTCCCAGCGGCGTGAGGGCGGCGCGTTCGCTGCTCTTGAGGCCCTGCAGCACCTTCAGCTCGATCGGCAGGCCGTGGCAGTCCCAGCCCGGCACGAACCGGGCCCGCCGGCCCTGCAGCAGCGCCGTCTTGTTGATGATGTCCTTGAGGATCTTGTTGAGGGCGTGGCCCACATGCAGGGCCCCGTTGGCGTAGGGGGGGCCGTCGTGCAGGGTGAAGACCGGGCCCGGATTCTCCCGGCTGAGCCGCTCGTAGATCCGCTGCCCGGCCCAGAAGGCCTGGATCTCCGGCTCCCGCGCCTTGGCATTGGCCCGCATCGAGAACGGGGTCTGCAGCAGGTTGAGGGTGTCCTTGTAGGAGACAGGCGCAGAGCTGGCGGTCACGGCGCCTCGGGCAGCAAAGGGGGATTATCCCGTTTCGCCCCCATCCGGCGCCTGGGCGAGCGGCTTGCCCTCGGAGGGCTCGCTCTCCTCAGCGGCATCGGACGCTGCATCGGGATCTGCATCCGCTTGCAGCAGGGCCTCGACGCCCTCGAGCGATGTCACCACCACGGGCGGGGTCGCCGCTGCCGGTTTCGCCCCCGTGTCCGGGTCAGCCCCTACGGCAGCAGGATCGGCCGGGACAGGATCAGCTGCCGCAGGTTCAGCCAACGGGTCAGCAGAAGCTTCAGCGGGAGCGTCAGCTGGAGGTTCGGCCGGGAGCTCCTGACGGACCCAGCGCTTGGTGGTGGCGCGGGGTTGGCGCCGCTGCCGCAGCCAGTCCAGTGCAGCGCCGGCGGCCCCGCTGGTCAGCTCGAGCAGCCGCCCCAGGCTGGCGGCCAGTTCGCTGAGGCTGGCCTGCCAGCGTTCCTTCGACCACAACCGCTGCTGCTCCTCCGGGGACAGGGCCCGCCAGCGGCTCTGGCCCACCTCCAGACCCAGACGGCCGATCAACAGGCCGCCGCACAGCACCCCGAGCATCGGGGCCCCCATCAGGCGCTCGGCGCTCGTCACGAGCACCAGGCCCAGCAGCAGCACCACGGCGCCCCAGGCCGAGTCGCGCGGGCGGCTGAGCTCGGTGGCCACGACGGGCAGCAGCAGCACGATGAGCCCGGCCACCAGGGCCAGGACTCCCCCCAGGGTCGCGAGCATGGCGGCAGGGCAGCGGGCTCCATTCTGGGTCCAGGCTGGGTTCAGCAAGGGGCCTGGCTCCCGGAGCGGGGCTGCCTAGAGTCCGGTCCTGCCCACCTGGCGGAATTGGTAGACGCGCTGGGTTTAGGTTCCAGTGACCGTGGTCGTGGGGGTTCAAGTCCCCCGGTGGGCATCGACCTTTTCTTAAGTTGCAGGCAACTTGTCGCTCAACAGCGCGTCGTCGTCCATGACCCAGGTTCCGGCTGTTGAGCGCCACCTGGCCGTTCCCGCCCCGCGCCAGTCGCCGTCCAGCGCGGTGCCCCGGCATTTCCTCGACGCCCCTCCTCCCTGGAACCCCACCGTGGGGCTCTTCCTCGGTGGATTCGCCCTGGCGGGCCTCACGATCTGGGGCTGGTTCGTGGGGGGCTGGCCCCTGCCGGTGCTGCTGATCACCGGTTTCCTGGCCCTGCACCTGGAGGGCACGGTGATCCATGACGCCTGCCACAACGCCGCCCACCCCAACCGCTTCTGGAACGCGGTGATGGGCCATGGGGCCGCGCTGCTGCTGGGCTTCAGCTTCCCGGTGTTCACCCGGGTGCACCTCCAGCACCATGCCCACGTGAACGATCCGAAGCACGATCCCGATCACATCGTGAGCACATTCGGCCCGTTGTGGTTGATCGCGCCGCGATTCTTCTACCACGAGGTCTTCTTCTTCCGCCGTCGCCTCTGGCGGCGCTACGAGTTGCTGGAGTGGGGCCTGGCGCGGGGCATCTTCGTGGCCATTGTCGTGGCCGCGGCGAAGTATGGATTCCTACCCTTCATCTTCAACTGCTGGTTCGCCCCGGCCCTGATGGTGGGCGTCACCCTCGGCCTGTTCTTCGATTACCTGCCCCACCGACCGTTTCAGTCGCGCAATCGCTGGCACAACGCCCGCGTGTATCCCAGCCGTCTGATGAACTGGTTGATCATGGGCCAGAACTATCACCTGATCCACCATCTCTGGCCGTCGATCCCCTGGTTCGAATACCGGCCCGCGTATCACGCCACCAAGCACATTCTCGACAGCAAGGGTTCGCCCCAGCGCCTGGGCCTGTTCGAAAGCCGCGCCGATGGACTCAACTTCCTCTATGACATCCTGCTCGGCGTGCGCAGTCACAGCAAGCGGCGCAGCAAGCTGCGTCCCCTGGCGGCGTTGATGCCAACCCGCCATGCGCGGCGGCGGGTGCTCGAAGTGCTGCACCGCACGGCGGTCTCGCCGGTGCGCTGAGCCCCGTCTTCGGCTTCGATGTGCTGCGGCCTCAGCCCGCGCCTCAGCCCGCCAGGATCTGGGGCACCCGGAAGAAATCCCCCTCGCGCTGGGGGGCCAGATCCAGCAGCTCTTCGCGCACCTCGGTGGCCACCACCGCATCCTCCCGGGTCACGTTCGTGACCTCCACGGCCCGAGTCGTCGGAGGTACGCCCTCGGTGTCCACGGCCTCGAGATGGGCCACGTACTCGAGGATGCGCTCCAGCTGGCCGGTGTAGGTGGCGATTTTCTCCTCAGGCAGGGCCAGCCTGGCCAGATGGGCCACCTTGCGCACGTCCTCCGCCGTGATCTTGCTCATGGGGCACCGATGGGCTCAGGCCCATGAACCTAGCTGTCGGTGTTGAGGAAGCGCTCCAGATCGGTGCACAGGGCCGTGGCGGCGAGGTCGAGGAAGATGGCGCCGTGCTCGGCCCGGGCCAGGAAGGGATCGGAGCCCATGCGGCCGTCGGGGTGGCGGCGGCGGAAATCGGCAGGCCCATGGATCGGGCCGGCCGGCGCCGGCGCCGGCAGCGGCCGCTGTTGGCCCATCAGGCTCGGCTCCAGGTGGAGGGTGAGGGCAATCTCGCTGGGGGTGGCGTGGTGTCCTTCCAGGTCGCCGTAGAGCTCCCTGGCCTTCTGGAACACGGTTGGCACCATGAACCAGTTGGCGAGACGGCAGCGCAGCTCGGCGGCCCGGGGCAGGCCGCGGCTGGCCGCCGTGGCGTAGGCCTGGGCGAAGGCGGCCTTGCTGGTGGCGATGTTGCCGCCGTGGCCATTGATCACGAAGATCCGCTCGAAGCCATGGCCGGCCAGGGAGAGCACCACGTCGTGCAGCACCGCCATCAAGGTGCTGGGCTGCAGGCTCACCGTGCCGGCGAAGCCCAGGTGGTGCTCCGCCATGCCGAAGGCCTGCGCCGGTGTCACCAGCACCCCGCTGCGGCGTCCCACCTCCAGGGCCACGGCCTCGGCGGTGAGTGCATCGGTGCCGATGGCGCCGGTGGGGCCGTGCTGCTCCGTGGAGCCCAGGGGCACGATCACAGCCCGACAGCGCTCCAGATAGGCCTCCACCTCAGGCCAGGTGCGCAGCTGCAGGCGGATGTCCTCCGTGCGCCGCTCCGCGCTGGAGGGGGCGGTCGCCGATGGGGATGGGGGCTGGCTGGTCACAGGGGATGGGGGCGGGTTGGGTCGTGGTGAACAGCGGAAAGTCCGCCAGGTCTGCCTAGGATCGGGCCGCGCGCTGCGCCGTTGGGCCCATGCTGCACCGCAAGCTCTACCAGTTCTGTGCCGAGAAGCGGCCCGTGTGGGTGTTTCTGCGGGATCAGCAGCGCTGGATCGAAGAGGCACTGATCACCGAGATCGAGGGCGACCTCGTGACCCTCCACTACGACGCCGAAGAGGACGACGAAACCCACAGCTGGGAGGAGAGTGTGCGGCTCGATTCCATCGGCGCCGTGAGCACCCGCCTCTCCTATGTGAATCGCAGCGACATGGCCGAACTGCCCACGGCGGAGGACTGCCCCGAGGCCGAGCGGCTCAGCAGCTGACCTGCACAGCTCACCCGCTGAGTCCCTCAGGGCACGGCCCCTTCAGTGCGCCGTGCCGTTGCCGTCGTAGGCCTCCGTGTCGTAGTAGCCGCCCTTGGTGCCGAAGAACAGGGTGGCCAGGCAGAACAGGCCGCTGCCGGCCAGCAGCACGGTGGCCAGGGTGAAACCGGAAGATTCCATGGGCGTGGAGAAAACGGGCGTGGAGAAAAAGGTGAAGTCCGAAGGGCCTGGGGCGGGTCAGGAGGAAGGTGGCGAGACGGGTGCCGCGCGACCGCGACCGGACCAGGCAGCGGAGCCGGGCGAGGGACCCGCACCGCTGAAGAAACACCAGACCCATCCCAGTCTGCTGCCTACCGCCTTCTTTGCGCGACCGGCCGAGCTGGTGGCACCGGAGTTGCTGGGCTGCTGGCTGATCCGCCGCTGGAGCGATGGCCGCCAGCTGGAGGGATTGATCGTGGAAACCGAGGCCTATTCCCAGGACGAACCCGCCTGTCACGGCTACCGCCGCCGCTCCCCCAGCAACGCCACCCTGTTCGGGGAGCCAGGGCACTTCTACGTCTATCTCACCTATGGCATCCACCACTGCGTGAACGTGGTCACGGGGCGCCGTGACTGGGCCAACGGGGTGCTGCTCAGGGCCCTGCAGCTCCCCGGTGAGCCGGTGCGCACGGCGGCTGGGCCGGCGCTGCTGGCCCGTCGCTTCGACCTGGACCGGAGCCATGACGGCCTGGCGGTGGCTCCTGCCTCCGGACTGTGGATCGCCCCCCGGCGCGACCCGCCAGCTGCGACGCCGCTGGTCACCCAGACCACCCGGATCGGCATCAGCCAGGGGCAGGACCTCCCCTGGCGCTGGTACCTCCGCCACAGCCCCAGCATCAGCCGCCGGGCGCCGGGGGACCGGCCACGAGCCGGCCACTAGGTTGTGGAGGCTTGTGCTTCCCGGGTCTTGAGCAGCTGGGGTCATCGCCATGTGATCGATCTGGCGACGTTCTCGCACGATGACCTGGCCGTGGTGCTCGAGCTGGCTCAGCGGTTCCGGGCCATGCCCGTGAGCGGCTCCCGCAAGCTGCCTGCCCTGCAGGGGCGGCTGGTGACCAGCCTGTTCTTCGAGCCCAGCACGCGCACCCGCAGCAGCTTCGAGCTGGCGGCCCGGCGGCTCTCCGCCGATGTGCAGAGCTTCTCACCCTCCTCCAGCTCCCTCAGCAAGGGGGAGAGCCTGCTGGACACGGCGCGCACCTACGTGGCCATGGGGGCCGATGTGCTCGTGGTGCGGCACCGCTGTGCCGGCATCCCCCAGCTGCTGGCGGAGGAGCTGGACCGCTGCGGCGAGCGGGTGGCGGTGCTGAATGCCGGCGATGGCCTCCACAGCCACCCCAGCCAGGGCCTGCTGGATCTGTTCACCCTGGCCCGCCATTTCTCGCCGGAGGCGCCCAGCCCCGAGGTGCTGCACGGCCGGCGCATCGTGATCGTGGGCGACGTGCTCCACTCCCGGGTGGCCCGCTCCAATCTCTGGGCCTTGACGGCCTGCGGCGCCGACGTGGTTCTCTGCGGTCCGGCCACACTCCTGCCGGAGGCCTTCGCCGCCTTCGTGGACGGCCCCCCGCCCGGCCAGGCCAGCGATCCGGTGCCCGCACGGGGCCGGGTGAGCGTGGAGCGGAATCTGGACACGGCCCTGGAGGGGGCTGATGCGGTGATGACGCTGCGGCTCCAGAAGGAGCGCATGCGCGAGCACCTGCTCACCAGCCTGGATGCCTACCACCGGGCCTATGGCCTCACCCACGCACGGCTCCGGCGCTGCGGTCGGCCCGTGCCGGTGCTGCACCCCGGTCCGGTGAATCGGGGTGTGGAGATGGCCTCCGCCCTTCTCGACGATCCTGCCCTCTGCCTGGTGGAGGAACAGGTGCGCAACGGCATTCCCGTGCGCATGGCCCTGCTCTACCTGCTGGCCGCCGAAGCGGCGGCCGCCCCCCGCTCACAGCAGCTTGAAGCCGTCCAGCAATAGTCCGTAGAGCAGGCCGATCCTGGCCATGTCGAGCAGGTTGAGCCCCAGGGTGTGGGTGGAGCGCCGCAGCAGGGGCCCCCGGGCACGGATCGCCAGCTCGATCACCAGCACGCACAGCAGCGCTCCCACCGGATCGATCTGGGAGAGCTGGCCCGCAATGGAGGCCACCACGCCGCCGATCGAAAAGCTGAGCAGCAGCACGATCAACTGCAGAGACAGGCGCCGCCAGGGATTCCGGGCCCAGCGCTGCAGCTGTCGGGGGGCCTCGGCCACACGCTGCTGGAAGCGGGTCTGCTGGAAGGGCCGCGGTTGCAGGTTGGTCACGGCGAGCCGCCGCTGCGGCGCTGATTCAAGCCGATTCAGATGCGGCAGGGAAGAAGTGGCAGGACGTCGGAACTGGCGATCCCCATCACCCGGCCCGGTCCTGCCAGCCACTGTCTACACCATCTCTGGAGTCTTGACAGCCCTCTGGCGCTACTGATAGGGGATTCCAATGAAAAAGCCCGAGGCCAAGGGGCCCGGGCCGGGTGATGGGGACGTTGTAAAGAAAGCGACGGATTGGGGGCCCATCAAGGGGCTTGGGTCGTTTGCCAGAGCGTCCATTCCACCCCTTGACCCCTCGCCTGAGGTCTGCAGCTCTGGACTCAGCTGTCGCTGTCCTTCTTGCGGGAGGATTTACCCTCCAGCAGCTCCAGCAGGGCCTCCATCTGGGCCATCACACCACGCACCTCGCCGGCTTCCGGCAGCAGGCCATCCTCCATGACGCCCTGATGCATCTCGCGGAGCTCCTGGCGGATGTAGCGAAGGTGGCTCACCACCTGTTCGCGCTTCGACTGCGACATGGATGGGGGTCGGTTGTGCCGTCCCTTTTACCGCATCGCCGGGATGTGGGCTGCGCTGAAGGCGGTCATTTCTGGCCGAACTGCACGCGGGCCTCGCCATAGAAGGCCTCGTCGATCTGCTCCAAGCCCGCGTCGGCGGCCATCGCTTCGATGCGGCGCCGCACGGCCGGCCGCACGAAGAAGGGCACCTCCTTCAGCCTCTGTTCAGCCGCGCTGGTCCACTGCATCAGGTCAAGAGGTTCGGGCCAGCCGGGGCCAGTGGGTCAGACCCCAGGGCCCAGGGCCAATCCCGTGGGCCACGGGCAAATGGAGAATAGGGGACTCGAACCCCTGACCTCTGCGGTGCGATCGCAGCGCTCTACCAGCTGAGCTAATTCCCCTTGCAGGGCGCCATTATCGCCATGGAGCCCTCCCCTGCCAGCGCCCGCCGGCACGGTTCCGGTCCTGCCTCCCCTCGTTCCCCCGCCGCCATGGCCTCTCCGTCCGAGTCGATCACGCCGGAACGGCTCGCCGCCTTCGACGAAACCATGGCCGCCGCCCTGGCCCAGCGCCTGGAGGAGGACGACTACCCCACGCCGTTCGACGGCCTGAGCGACTGGCATCTGATGCGGGCCCTGGCCATCCATCGCCCCGAGCTGGCGCGCCCCTACGTGCATCTGGTGGACCAGGAGCCCTTTGATGAAGACTGACGGGGCAGCGGCGGCGGCCGCTCCTCTCGCCGGCCGCCGCATCCTCGTGGGCATCAGCGGCAGCATCGCCGCCGTGAAGCTGCCGCTGCTGGTCAGCGCCCTGGTGCAGCAGGGCGCCGAGGTGCGCTGCGTGCTCACCCCGAGTGCCGCGCGCCTGGTGAGCCCGCAGTCCCTGGCCTGCCTGAGCCGCACCCCCTGCCACCTGGAGGCCGATCAGTGGAGCCATCGGGAACCGCGGCCTCTCCACATCGCCCTGGCCGAGTGGGCCGAACTCGTGCTGGTCGCCCCCCTCTCCGCCTCCAGCCTGGCGCGCTGGGTCCATGGCCTCGCCGACACGCTGCTGGCCAGCACCCTCATGGCCTGCGAGGCTCCCGTGTTGGCCGCCGCCGCCATGAACACCAGCATGTGGGGTTCCACGGCGGTGCAGCGCAACTGGGAGGTGCTGGCCCGGTTCCCGCAGGTGCTGCCCCTGGCTCCGGAGGCGGGCCTGCTGGCCTGCGACCGGCAGGGGCAGGGGCGCATGGCCGATCCGGACCTGCTGCTGCTGGCCCTGGAGTCGCTGGCCCTGGTGGGCCCCCGGCAGGACTGGCGGGATCGGCGGCTGCTGGTGAGTGCGGGCCCGACCCGCGAGCCCCTGGATCCGGCCCGCTGCCTCACCAACCCCAGCACCGGCCGGATGGGCGTGCTGCTGGCCCAGGCCGCCCGCCTGCGGGGGGCACGGGTGGAGCTGGTGCACGGCCCGCTCACGCTCCCGCCTGCCTGGCTGGAAGGGATCGCCCGCACCCCGGTGCAGACCGCCGCGGAGATGGAGGCGGCCCTGCTGGAGCTCCAGCCGCAGGCCGATGCCGTGGCCATGGCGGCCGCGGTGGCCGATCACCGCCGGGCCAGGCCCGAGGCCAGGAAGCTGGAGAAGGGTCAGCTCGAAGCGGCCCTGGGCCAGGGCTGGGAGGCCGTGCCCGATCTGCTGGCCCAGTTGGTGCGCCGGCGCCCCGACGGGCAGCGCATTCTGGGTTTCGCGGCCCAGTCCGGCGAGGTGCTGCCCCAGGCCCGCGCCAAGCTGGCGCGCAAGGGCTGTGATCTCCTCTTCGCCAACCCGATCGACCGTCCGGGTTCAGGCTTCGGCAGCCTCACCAATGGGGGCTGGCTGCTGGGCCCCGGCGATCAGGTGCAGGAGCTTCCCGTGGCGCCCAAGCTGGCGATCGCCCACCAGCTGCTCACGGCGCTGCATCCCGCAGCCGCTCTCAGGGCTCAGGCGGCGAGGGGCTGATCCGGCCCGTCGTCCGCGTCCCGCTGCAGCAGATCCATGAAGGTGCGCAGCTGCAGGCGCGGGATGTAGGGCCAGCCCCCGCTCTGCTCCATGCGCCGCAGCAGGCTGAACAGGTGGTTGCGGTCGGCGGGGAGGCTGCTGCGGAAGGGACCGTCCTGGATGGTGCGGTGCAGCTGCTCCACCTGGCGGAGAAGGTCGAGCAGCTGCTCGGGTTGGCCGCTGAGTTCGGCGGCCAGGTCGGCGGCCTGGTTCAGCAGGGCGTCGAGCCGCTGTTGCTGGTCGTCGGGGAGGGGCATATCCGGGTCGTGATTTCAGCGCCCCGGGAGGGGCGATCGCTCTCGCATACAGGTTGTTGAGAGCCGCGACATCGTACGGGGAATCAAGGAATGCCACCGGTAGGATCCGCCCCAGCCCAGTACTAGCCCCCTCCCTGCGGCGTTCTCCCCATGCGTTTTCGTCCTCTGCTGGCCCTCGCGCTGGCGCTGTGTCTGACCCTGGTGACCGCCTGCAGCGGTGGGGCCAAGGCCGTGGATCGCGCCAACCTCACCTACGAAGACATCCACAACACGGGTCTGGCCAATGACTGCCCGACCCTGCCCGATTCCGCCCGCGGCTCCATCGCCCTGGATGGCTCCGGCTCCTACAGCCTCCGCGAGATCTGCATGCATCCCAGCGAGGTGTATGTGAAGGGTGAGCCCGCCAACAAGCGCCAGGAGGCGCAGTTCGTGGCCGGCAAGATCCTCACCCGCTTCACCACCAGCCTGGATCAGGTCTACGGCGATCTGCGCGTGGAGGGCGATGACCTCCGCTTCCAGGAGCAGGGCGGGCTGGATTTCCAGCTGATCACCGTGCTGCTGCCCGGAGGCGAGGAGGTGCCCTTCGTGTTCTCCAGCAAGGAGCTGGAGGCCAAGGCTGACGGTGCCGCCATCAGCACCAGCACCGACTTCAAGGGCTCCTACCGCGTTCCCAGCTACCGCACCTCCAACTTCCTTGATCCCAAGGGCCGGGGCCTCACCACCGGCTACAGCTCGGCCGTGGGCCTGGTCCCCGCCGGTGACGACTTCACCGGCGAAACGGTCAAGCGCTACCTGGATGGCAAGGGCACCATGGAGCTCTCGATCACCAAGGTGGATGGCAACACCGGCGAATTCGCCGGCGTGTTCACGGCCGTCCAGCCCTCCGACACCGACATGGGCACCAAGAACGCCCTCGACGTGAAGATCACCGGCCAGCTCTATGGCCGCCTGGAGAAGGCCTGAGGCGCTCCGCCTCGGTGTTGATCACGGGCTTCGTCACTCTGAATCGTCACGCTGAATTTCTCCTGAGGGGCCGAGAGGCCCCCTTTTTCATGCCCTTCCGCCAGGCCTCGGCCCCGTCTGGGAGAATCCAGCACTGAACCACGCCCGGGAGTTCCCATGTCCACCTCCACCTTGGCCGCTCTGATTGCTCCCCACGGCGGCACCCTGGTGGATCTGATGGTGGCGGAGGCCGACCGGGAGGCGGTGCGCGCCTCCGCCGGCCGAGCGGTGGAGTGCAGCGATCGCAACGCCTGCGACGTGGAGCTTCTGGTGGTGGGGGGCTTCTCGCCCCTGCGGGGCTTCATGCACGAGGAGGACTACGACGCCGTGGTGGCGGGTCACCGCACCACCAGCGGTCTCCTGTTCGGGCTGCCGATCGTGTTCGACACCGACGACGAGACCATCGCCATCGGTGATCGGCTCCTGCTCACCTACCGGGGCCAGGATCTGGCGGTGCTCACGGTGGAGAGCAAGTGGGAGCCTGACAAGGCCCGCGAGGCCCAGGGCTGCTACGGCACCACCTCCATCGAGCATCCCGCCGTGCGGATGATCAGCGGCGAGCGCGGCCGCTTCTACCTCGGCGGCCAGGTGCAGGGTCTGGCTCTGCCGGAGCGGGTGTTCCCCTGCAAGACCCCCGCCGAAGTGCGCGCCACCCTGCCGGCTGGCCAGAGCGTGGTGGCATTCCAGTGCCGCAACCCCATTCACCGCGCCCACTACGAGCTGTTCACCCGGGCCCTCGACGCCGCCAACGTGAGCGATCAGGCCGTGGTGCTGGTGCATCCAACCTGTGGTCCGACCCAGGACGACGACATCGCCGGGGCGGTGCGCTTCCAGACCTACGAGCGCCTGGCCGCCGAGGTGAACAACCCCCGCATCCGCTGGGCCTACCTGCCCTACTCGATGCACATGGCCGGCCCCCGCGAGGCCCTGCAGCACATGATCATCCGCAAGAACTACGGCTGCACCCACTTCATCATCGGCCGCGACATGGCGGGCTGCAAGTCGAGCCTCACCGGCAGCGACTTCTACGGCCCCTACCAGGCCCAGGACTTCGCCCGGGACAACGCCCCCGAGCTCGGCATGGAGACGGTGCCCTCGCTCAACCTCGTCTACACCGAGGAGGAGGGCTACGTGACGGCGGAGCACGCCGAGGCCCGCGGGCTCCACGTGCGCAAGCTCAGCGGCACCCAGTTCCGCCAGATGCTGCGCGGCGGCGAGGAGATCCCCGAGTGGTTCGCGTTCCGTAGTGTGGTGGAAGTGCTGCGGGCCGCGGCCTGAGGCGCGCGGCGCCCCTCCGGGGTTGGCGCCGGTTAACATTCCGTTACTTCTTTCTCAGCTGAGGCGAGGCCGTGAAAAAACGCTGGCGCAACGCGGGGCTGTACGTGCTCCTGGTGGTCGTGGTGATCGCCGTGGGCACCGCCTTCCTGGATCGCCCCAATCCGGCCAACGCCCCCCGCACCCTCCGTTACAGCGACTTCGTCGAAGCCGTGCAGGACAACGAGGTGTCGCGGGTGCTGATCTCCCCCGACCGCGGCACGGCCCAGGTGGTGGAGAACGACGGCCGCCGCGCCATGGTGAACCTGGCGCCTGACAAGGACCTGCTCAAGCTGCTCACCGACCACGACGTGGACATCGCCGTGCAGCCGAGCCGTGAACCGGCGGCCTGGCAACAGGCGGCGGGCAGCCTCATCTTCCCGTTGCTGCTGCTGGGGGGGCTGTTCTTCCTGTTGCGTCGCGCCCAGGGTGGCGGCGGCAACCCCGCCATGAGCTTCGGCAAGAGCAAGGCGCGGGTGCAGATGGAACCCCAGACCCAGGTGACCTTCGGCGACGTGGCCGGCATCGAGGGCGCCAAGCTGGAGCTCACCGAGGTGGTGGACTTCCTCAAGAACCCCGACCGCTTCACGGCGGTGGGCGCCAAGATTCCCAAGGGTGTGCTGCTGGTGGGCCCTCCCGGCACCGGCAAGACCCTGCTCGCCAAGGCCGTGGCCGGTGAGGCCGGTGTGCCCTTCTTCTCGATCTCCGGCTCCGAGTTCGTGGAGATGTTCGTGGGCGTTGGCGCCAGCCGGGTGCGGGACCTGTTCGAGCAGGCCAAGAAGAACGCCCCCTGCATCGTGTTCATCGATGAAATCGATGCCGTGGGGCGCCAGCGTGGTGCCGGCCTCGGCGGCGGCAACGACGAGCGGGAGCAGACCCTGAACCAGCTCCTCACCGAAATGGACGGCTTCGAGGGCAACACCGGCATCATCATCGTGGCGGCCACCAACCGGCCCGACGTGCTCGATGCCGCCCTGATGCGTCCGGGCCGCTTCGACCGCCAGGTGGTGGTGGATCGCCCCGACTACAGCGGCCGCCTGCAGATCCTCGAGGTGCACGCCCGCGGCAAGACCCTCGCCAAGGACGTGGATCTCGACAAAGTGGCCCGCCGCACGCCGGGCTTCACCGGCGCTGACCTGGCCAACCTGCTCAACGAGGCCGCCATCCTGGCGGCACGGCGCCAGCTCACCGAGGTGTCGATGGATGAGGTGAATGACGCCATCGAGCGGGTGATGGCCGGTCCCGAGAAGAAGGACCGGGTGATGAGCGAGAGGCGCAAGCGCCTCGTGGCTTACCACGAAGCCGGCCATGCCCTGGTGGGTGCTCTCATGCCGGATTACGACCCGGTGCAGAAGATTTCGATCATTCCCCGCGGCCAGGCCGGCGGGCTCACCTTCTTCACTCCCAGCGAGGAGCGGATGGAGTCGGGCCTCTATTCCCGCGCCTATCTGCAGAACCAGATGGCCGTGGCCCTCGGCGGCCGGGTGGCCGAGGAGATCATCTACGGCGATGACGAGGTCACCACCGGTGCCTCCAACGATCTCCAGCAGGTGGCCCGGGTGGCCCGTCAGATGGTGACCCGTTTCGGCATGAGCGAAAAGCTCGGGCCCGTGGCCCTGGGCCGCAGCCAGGGCGGCATGTTCCTCGGCCGCGACATCGCCGCGGAGCGCGACTTCTCCGAAGACACTGCGGCCACCATCGATGAAGAGGTGAGCCAGCTGGTGGAGGAGGCCTACCGCCGGGCCACGGAGGTGCTCACCAACAACCGGGCCGTGCTCGATCAGCTCGCCGATCTGCTCGTGGAGAAGGAGACCGTGGACGCCGAGGAGCTGCAGGAGCTGCTCATCCACAGCGACGTCCGGGTGGCCGAATACGTCTGAAACCCCTGAATCCAGCCAGCGGGGTTCGACCCGTCTGAGCGATCCCTTTCCACCCCTGATCCAGGCCTTGCACCACCAGCCTCTGCTGGTGGTGCTTCGTGCAGACCAGCCCCTCGAGCTGCGGCCCCGGCTCCAGGCCCTTGCGGCCCTGGGGCTCAGGCACATCGAGATCGCCTGGCAGGACCATCCCCAGTGGGTGGTCCAGTGCCTGGAGCTGCAGCAGGCCTTCCCGCAGCTTCGCCTCGGGGCTGCCTCGATCTGCAGTGTGGCTGCGCTGCGGATGGTGGCTAAGGCGGGGCTGGGCTTCGCCATGTCGCCCGTGCTCAGCCCGGAGCTCTGGCAGGAGTCCTGCCGGCTTGGGTTGGCACTGGTGCCCGGGGTCTACACGCCTTCGGAGGTGCACCAGGCAAGGAGTCTGGGTTGTCCGGCCGTGAAGCTGTTTCCGGCCTCGAGCCTGGGGCCGTCCTACTGGCGCCAGTTGCGCGCTCCCCTGGGGGACCTTCCGTTCTGCATCGCGGCCGGCGGCCTGGGGCCTGAGCATGTGCCGCTCTGGTTGGAGGCCGGCGTCGATGCCGTGGCGCTCGGCGGCCGCCTCGAGGATCCCGGTGCCCTGGAGAGTCTGCGGGTTCTGGTCAGCCGGCTGAGCGGCTCAGGCGCCGCCGCTGCCACCGCCGCCGCTGCCACCGCTGCTTCTGTTCCGCCCTCTGTTCCGCCCCCTTCTCACCAGAGGCTGCACTGACCCTGCTGGCGCAGCAGGTGATCGGCCAGCACCAGGGCCACCATCGCCTCCACCATCGGCACCGCCCGCGGCAGCACGCAGGGATCATGGCGGCCCTTGGCGGCCAGGGTGGTGGCGGCACCGCTGGCATCAATGGTCTGCTGTTCCTTGCGGATGGTGGCCGTGGGTTTGAACGCCACCCGGATCACGATCGCTTCGCCGTTGCTGATGCCCCCCTGGATGCCGCCGGAGTTGTTGGTGGCGGTGCGCAGGCGGCCTTCGCTGCTGGGCAGGAAGGCATCGTTGTGTTCACTGCCCTTCAGCAGGGTGCCGCTGAAGCCTGAGCCGATCTCGAATCCCTTGGTGGCGGGCAGCGACATCACCGCCTTGGCCAGATCGGCCTCCAGTTTGTCGAACACCGGCATGCCCAGACCCACCGGCGGGTTGCGCACCACGCACTCGATCACACCGCCGCAGGAGTCGCCCTCACGGCCGATCGCCTCGATGCGGGCGATCATCGCTTCCGCGGCTGCCGGCTCCGGACAGCGCACGATCGTGCGCTCCACGTCTTCCAGGGTCACCGCCGCCGGGTCGATTCCATCGGCTTCGATGGTGTGGATGCGTTTCACCCAGGCCAGCACGTCGGTGCCACCGGCCTTGGCCAGGAGCTGTTTGGCGATCGCACCGGCGGCCACGCGCCCGATCGTTTCGCGGGCCGATGCCCGGCCGCCGCCGCTGCGGGCCTGGATGCCGTACTTGGCCTGGTAGGTGGCATCGGCATGGGAAGGCCGGAAGGCCACGGCCATCTCCTTGTAATCGCCGGGCCGCTGGTCCTTGTTGCGCACCAGCATCGCGATCGGAGTGCCGAGGGTCTGGCCATCCAGAAGGCCGCTGAGGATTTCCACCCGGTCGTCCTCCTTTCGCGGCGTGGTGATCCGGCTCTGGCCGGGCTTGCGGCGATCCAGCTCCCGCTGAATCAGCTCGAGGTCTACGGCCAGTCGGGGTGGGCAGCCGTCCACGATCACCCCCACGCCGCCGCCGTGGGATTCACCGAAGGTGCTGATGCGAAAGAGCCGGCCGAAGCTGCTGCCCATGGCTGCCACATGCTGCAGCGAGCGTAGGAGTTGGCTCGATGGCGGTGGCCGAACCCCCGTCGCCGTAGCCGCGCAGGATCAGCCACCCGGCTCCGCCTGCCCAGCCTCGATTCGGTTGAGGGTCTTGAGGAAGGGAATCGAGAGCAGCACCGTGACCAGCAGGTAGGCGAGCACCGCCACCTTCAACCCCACCACCCCTTGGCCATAGGTGGACGCGAACATCAGCGCCAGACCCGGGTTGCGCATCGAGGTCACCAGCGCCACCGTAATGCGCTCATCCCTGCCGCGGCTGGCCAGCAGGTAGCCCAGGCCCAGGCTGAAGGCCACCAGAGCCAGCATCAGCAGCACCCCATCGGCGTTGCGCCCGAGGAAGGGCAGCAGCGTGGGGCCGGCGGCGACCAGCACCACCACGACCAACAGCAGAAAGAGGCCGTTGGCCACCTTGTTCAGAGGCGACTCCAGCCGGTCGGCCAGATCCGGCAACCGATGACGCACGCCCATCCCCAGCAGCAGCGGCAGCACCTGGGTGCGCCCTACCTGCAGGGCCACCTCCGTCGAACCGATGTCCCATGCGGAGGTGTGGTATGCGGCGCGATACAGATCGGCCATCAGGGGCACCGACAGGATCGCCGTGAGGGCTGCCACCACCTGCAGCAGCGCTGCCAGCTCCCGATCCCCTCCCTTCGCACCGGCCTTGCGCAGGGTGAGCGGGGCGCTGGGGGAGATCGCCATCAGGGCGATGCCGATCCTGGCGGCCTCCCCCAGCGACTGGCCGATCGGCAACTGCAGCAGCAGCAGGGCCACCACCGGCACCACCAGGCACGACGCTGGCACCACCCGCAGAAACAGCCCCGGCCGCTCCCGGATCCGCCCCAGTGCCTCCAGCCGGAGCCCCAGGCCCAGGCCGAGCATGATCGCAAACAGGGTGATGGCGGCGAGCATCGGCTGCGGCGCGGGAGGGCCTGCCGCACCCTAGGAATGGTCTTGGCTCCTGACCCCTGGGCTGTCACAGGACGGGGCCGATCCGCTGCCGTCGGCCCGACGTGTGCCTTCAAGCTACCGATCCCATCCCAACAAAAAGCCCCCCTCGATTGAGGGGGGCGTGCAGGATTCCGTCGTTGAACCAGAAGCGTTGAGCCTCAGCCGATCGCCGGAGCGGTCAGCGCCACAGGAGTGGCTTCGGCAGCCGCCAGGTCGAGCGGGAAGTTGTGAGCGTTGCGCTCGTGCATCACTTCCATGCCCAGGTTGGCGCGGTTCAGCACATCGGCCCAGGTGTTCACCACACGGCCCTGGCCGTCGAGGATCGACTGGTTGAAGTTGAAACCGTTCAGGTTGAAGGCCATAGTGCTCACGCCCAGGGCGGTGAACCAGATGCCGACCACCGGCCAGGCAGCCAGGAAGAAGTGCAGGCTGCGGCTGTTGTTGAAGCTGGCGTATTGAAAGATCAGGCGACCGAAGTAACCGTGGGCAGCCACGATGTTGTAGGTCTCTTCCTCCTGACCGAACTTGTAGCCGTAGTTCTGGCTCTCGCTCTCGGTGGTCTCACGCACCAGCGAGGAGGTCACCAGCGAGCCGTGCATGGCGGAGAACAGGCTGCCGCCGAACACACCGGCCACACCCAGCATGTGGAAGGGGTGCATCAGGATGTTGTGCTCAGCCTGGAACACCAGCATGAAGTTGAAGGTGCCGCTGATGCCGAGGGGCATGCCGTCGGAGAAGGAGCCCTGACCGAAGGGGTACACCAGGAACACGGCGCTGGCAGCAGCCACGGGGGCGCTGTAGGCGACGCAGATCCAGGGGCGCATGCCGAGGCGGTAGGAGAGTTCCCACTCGCGGCCCATGTAGCAGAAGACGCCGATCAGGAAGTGGAAGACAACCAGCTGGTACGGACCGCCGTTGTACAGCCACTCATCGAGAGAGGCGGCTTCCCAGATGGGATAGAAGTGCAGGCCGATGGCGTTGCTGGAGGGCACAACAGCACCGGAGATGATGTTGTTGCCGTAGATCAGCGAGCCGGCCACGGGCTCACGGATGCCGTCGATGTCGACGGGAGGAGCGGCGATGAACGCCACGATGAAGCAGATGGTGGCAGCCAGCAGGGTGGGGATCATCAGCACACCGAACCAGCCCACGTAGAGGCGGTTGTTGGTGGAGGTGACCCACTCGCAGAACTGCTGCCAGCTGGAGGCGCCGGAGCGCTGCTGGAGAGTGGTGGTCATGAGAACAGGAGAATGGTGCTCCGAGGAGCAGGTAGGTAGGGCGGCACTGCCAGCAGTCCCGCAGCCCGGAAGGACGGCGAGGGATGGCGTGGCGGCCGCGGACGGAATCCCGTCAGTCATGAATGTAACACAACATTGCGGGGTTTGTGAAGAGGGGTTGCGGGGTGGGGAAGCCTGAGCCGCCGCGCCGCCGCCCTTAACCTGAGCCCCTGAGGTGGCCGGGCCGGTGCGGTACGACTGGGTCGAGCAGCATTCGGAAGAGGACTGCGGTGCGGCCTGTCTGGCCACCGTGGCCCGGCACCACGGGCGGCGACTGGCCGTGTCGCGGGTTCGTGAACTGGTCGGCACCGGCTCCAGGGGCACCACCCTGCTGGGCCTTCGGCGTGGCGCCGAGGCCATCGGCTTTCACGCCCGCGCCGTGCGGGCCGATGAGGCCCTGCTCGCTCGGCTCGACGCGATCCCCCTGCCCGCCATCTGCCATTGGCAGGGCAACCACTGGGTGGTGCTCTACGGCCGCCGGGGTCGCAAGCTGGTGATCGCCGATCCGGCTGTGGGGGTCCGTCGGCTCGATCCCGAGGAATTCCGCCAGCGCTGGCGCCAGGGGGCCCTGCTGCTGCTGGAGCCGGATCTCAACCGGTTGCTGCAGCAGCCGGAGGAGACGCGGGTGCCGTTCCTGCGCTTCCTGCGCCTGGCCTGGCCCTACCGCTTCCTGCTGCTTCAGGCCCTGGCCCTCAATGTGGTGATCGGCCTGCTGGCCCTGGCCATGCCGCTGCTGATGCAGCTGCTCACCGACGACGTGCTGGTGCGCCGGGATGGACAGCTGCTCACCAGCCTCGGGCTGGCCATGCTCGTGCTGTTCACCTTCCGCGCCGTCATCAGCCTGATCCAGGGGCACATCGTGGGCCATTTCGCCCAGAAACTTCAGCTGGGGATGGTGCTGGAGTACGGTCATCGGCTCCTGCAGCTGCCGCTCACCTATTTCGACAGCCACCGCAGCGGGGAGGTGGTGAGCCGCATCGGGGACATCAGTCGCATCAATGCTCTGATCAGTGATCTGGTGCTTGGCCTGCCGAGCGACCTCTTCATCGCCGCCGTCTCCCTGGTGGTGATGCTGATCTACAGCCCGGCCCTCACGGCGGTGTCGTTTCTGGCCTTTGGCCTGCTGATCGCTTCAGGTCTGGTCTTCCTGCCCGCCCAGTACGACAAGAACCGGCGGCTGATCGTGGAATCAGCCGAGAACCAGGGCTTCCTGGTGGAGATTTTCCGCGGTGCCCAGGTTCTCAAGACCACCGAGGCTTCGCCTCAGGCCTGGGAGGAGTACCAGAGAAATTTCGGCAGTGTGGCCCACCTGCGTTGGAATGCGCTGCAGCTCGGTCTGTTCAGCGGCACCACCACGAGCCTGCTGTCCCGGTTCACCACCCTGGCCCTCCTCTGGTATGGCAGCACGTTCGTCATTGCCGGCCAGCTCTCCATCGGTCAGCTGCTCGCCTTCAGCGGCATGAGTGGCAATGTGCTGGCCTTTCTCGAATCCCTGGTGGATTTTGCCGACGACTACCTCACCGCCAATGTGGTGATCCGGCGGCTGTCGGAAGTGCTCGAAGGCACCCTGGAGGATCCCAGGGCGATCGACAAACCCTGGGCTGCCCTGCCCCGGCCCTGCGGGATCCAGTGCACCGATCTCACCTTTCACCACGCCGGCCGCGTCGATCTGCTCAGCGGCTTCACAGTGTCGTTCCCGGCCGGACGCTGCACCGCCCTGATCGGCGAATCCGGCTGCGGCAAGAGCACCCTGGTGAAGCTCCTGGCCGGGCTTTATCCCGTTCAGAGCGGCACCATCCGCTACGGGCCCTATGGCCTCCAGGACCTTTCCCTGGAGTGCCTGCGACGCCAGGTGGTGCTGGTTCCCCAGGAAGCACAGTTCTTCAACCGCTCGATCTTCGAGAATTTTCGCTTCGCCTTTCCCGAGGTGAGCCTCGAGCAGGTTGTGGCTGCCTGCGAACTGGCCCTGGCGGATGAATTCATCCGCGAACTTCCCCATGGTTACCAGACGGTGCTGGGCGAATTCGGGGCCAATCTCTCCGGCGGGCAGCGGCAGCGGCTGGCCATCGCCCGTGCCCTCGTGACCGCACCGCCGGTGCTGATCCTCGACGAATCCACCGCCGCGCTGGATCCTGTTCTGGAACGCCGCCTGATCGACAATCTTCTGCAGCAGCGCCGGGGTGTGACCACGGTGATGATCAGCCACCGCCCCAGCGTGATCCACCGCTGCGACTGGCTGGTGTATCTCGAGCGCGGCAGCGTCGTCGCCCAGGGCCGGCCGGAGGATCTGCGCAGCAGCGACGTGCTGGCTCCCTTCCTGCTGCCCGCATGACCCACCCCTCCGCTCCGCATCCACCCCGGCCGCCCAGCAGCCCACGGGAGCCCTCCCTGCCCGCAGCTCCCCCCGCCGCGGAGCCCTCGGCCCCGGGTCTCGCCGATTCCGTGCGGGACCTGAAGCCTGCCTCCCCCAGCGAGTTCCTGCCATCCGTGCGTCCCTGGGTGCGGCTTGCCGGCGGACTGCTGGTGGGGGGCTTTGCGGCCGCTGTGGGCTTGATGGCCCTGTGGCCCTACCGGGTGATCGTGCGGGGGCCCGGCACAGTGCGGCCCAGCGGCGGCACCAGCCTGGTGCATGCCCCCCGCGAGGGGCGGGTGCGGCGGATCAACATCCGCACGAACCAGCCGGTGCAGCAGGGTGAGGTGCTGGCGGTGCTGGACCCGGCCGATCTCGAAGCCAGGCAGCAGAAGCTGAGCCAGGTGCGTGCGGCCCTCGAGAGCCAGCTGCAGACCCAGCGCCAGGAGGACCGGGCGGCGCTGCAGGCAGCGGAGCTGGAGGTGGGCAGGGCCGAGGCCACCCTGCGGCTGGCCCGATCGGAACACCAGCGCTACAGCCAGCTTGTGGAGAGCGGTGCCACCTCGCAGGAGCAGTTGGAGGAAAAGGCTGCCAACCTCAGCATCGCGCGCTCTGGCTATGCCAAGGCCCGGCAGGAGGTGGAGCAGCAGCGGTTCCGGGGCGAGAGCGCCCAGGCGCGCCTCCAGCAACAGCTGGCCGAGGCTCGGGCCGAACAGGCCCAGCTCTCCCTGGATCTGGGCCGAACCCTGGTGCGTGCCCCGGTGAGCGGGGTGGTGTTCTCCGTCGCCCTGCGCAATCCCCAGCAGGTGGTGGCGGCCGGCCAGGAGCTGGCCCGCATCGCCCCCCACGACGCCGAGATGCAGGTGAAGGTGCGGGTGGCTTCGGAGGACATCGCCAGGGTGGAGCCCGGCCAGAGGGCCGACCTGAGGCTGGTGGGCTGCCCCTATCCGGATTTCGGCACGCTCCGGGCCCGGGTGGTGTCCGTGGCCCCCGATGCCCTCCCCGCGGCCGGGGCTGGAGCGCCCGGCAGCGCTTCGGCCGAGCCCGACGGGCTCACGAGCCTGGCGGGGCCTGCAGGCTTTGAGGTGACCCTGCGTCCTGACGCCAGGGAGCTGGTCACCCCCTCCGGCCGCTCCTGTTCCCTGCGCCAGGGAATGGATCTCACCGCCGACATCACGACCCGCCAGGAGACAGTGCTGCGGTTCCTGTTGCGCCGAACCCGGCTCTTGGTAGGGTGGTAATGACTAGGGTTACCAGGATCTCGCGTAACTCGAACGATCGTGCGATCAATCGTAAGAGTTTTCTTGCTGGATTCTTACCTGCCTATTGCCCAGCCCTCGGGGACTTGCCAGTAACTTGATTCAAGCCCAGCCCAACGGGTTGGTCATCCAGATTCAGGATTGGAGATGTCGATGACAGGTTGGCTCTCCTCACTGCTTTCTGGTACGCATCCCTGCGCGGGCCGTCAATCATTCGTATGCGACTCCTTTCTGGGGCGCGTCATCGCTTGATTTGTCGGCCTGAACAGCTGAAGTCCCCATTGTTGTCCCCAGGAGGAACAGAGTATGGATTCTCAATCTTCGCCATCACCCCAGCTGCAAGGGCTCGGCCTTCTTGACGGGGTCGATAGTTTTCTCAGCGATCTGACCCCCGCCGACGAGGCTGCGATCTCCGGTGGTGGTCGCAGTCGGCCCAGTCGTCCGAGCCGTCCTAGCCGCCCCAGCCGCCCGAGTCGCCCCAGCCGGCCCTCACGGCCAAGCCGCTCGGGTCGCCGTGGACGCCGCCGTCGCGGACGCCGCCTTGCTCGCGGCCGTCGCTGAGGAGAACAGCAGCCCCGGGCCTACTGCCTGGGGCTTTCGTCTGATTGGCAGCGGGGAAAGACTCGTGGGGTTGATTCATCGGGTGATCGGATCTCTGAATTAGGTGCCTTGTATCCGGTCATCATCGGATGATGTCTGCATGGTCTCCAGATTTCCATGGCGTACAGGCTCGAATCCGCCACCGTGCTGGATTACCTGATCAGGCGTGACCTCTGCGCTCCGACGGATCAGTTGATCAGTGCCCAATCTCTCAACAGCAAGAACCTGAACTTGCTCGTCAAGCTCAGGCCCGTGGCCGGTCAGGCCCCCAACCGCCCTGTCCAGCTACTGGTCAAGCAGATCCCGCCCGATGACGGGTGCTCGGCTCACGAGAGTTTCCGGCGTGAGTGGGGCC
Organism: Cyanobium sp. PCC 7001; assembly: GCF_000155635.1. Lineage (NCBI taxonomy): Bacteria > Bacillati > Cyanobacteriota > Cyanophyceae > Synechococcales > Prochlorococcaceae > Cyanobium > Cyanobium sp. PCC 7001. Next base: position 1,620,110 of record NZ_DS990556.1, on the reverse strand, counting down.
TCCATCAATGGATCAGCTCCGATCCGGACTTGATCCCGCTCGGGCAGTGGCTGCCGGAGGTTGTGGACCACGATCCGGCGAACCAGATTCTGGTCTTTCACTTTCTCGATCAATACTCTGAACTCGGCAAAGTCTATTCAGGATCAGCTGAATACCCCGTTGATCTGGCGCGAACGCTGGGTGTCACCCTTGCAGCCGTGCACAAGCACACGTTCGGGCGGACCGACAGCCCCGGATCGCTGGACGGCGCCGCCCCCGATCAGGGGGGGCTTGACGGCGACCAACGCGAAGGGGGAGCTGATGGTCTCATCTCCGGCCCGAGCGATCCGCCGGATCTGGCTGGTGACTTGGAGGATCTGAGCCCCGACGTCTTTCTGCGCGTGCGCAAGGATGGGCTCAAGTTCTATGTGCTATTTCAGCGAGCTCCTGAGCTTTCGGATGCGCTTGCAGACCTTGAGGAGAGCTATCGGGCCTGTTGCCTGATCCACAACGACCTCAAGTTTGCCAACATTCTGCTGCTTCGGTGCTGGTCGCAGTGTAGTCTGCCCACCCTGCCGGCCCGGCCGGATCAGCTGTCCTTCCCAGGCGAAGGTGGAATCCTCCGCTTGATCGACTGGGAACAGGGGATCTGGGGTGATCCCGCCCTGGATCTGGGGGCGTTGGTGGCGGAGTATCTGAGGCTGTGGCTGAAGAGTCTGCCGCTCAGCAGCGACCTTGCTCCGGCCGCGGCCCTGGCGCTGGCCGAGGTTCCCCTGGACACCCTGCAGCCCTCCATGCGCGGCCTGCTGGAGGCCTATCTGGCCCAGTTCCCCGCGATTCTCCAGGAGTTTCCTGATTTTCCGGAACGGGTGATTCGCTTTGCCGGGCTGAGCCTGCTGGAGGCGATTCAGGATCGGCTGCACTACAGGGAGCCGTTCGGCAATCTGGATATCTCCATGCTCCAGGTGGCCAGAACCCTCTTGTGCAGCCCAGGTGCCGCCCTGCAGACGGTCTTCGGCCGATCACCCGGCGACCCCCACGGTTCGGATGACCACAGCAGGACCAGGCGAAATCCGCGGCCACCGTCACGCCCTTCGGCCCGCCCTTCGGTGCGGCGGTCCCATCCTGGTGTGCTGGCTGAGACCTGCCAGCAGCTGGGGTCGCCGCCGGAGCCCGTGCCGGTGCCGCTGCCGCTGCAGGTGGGCCAGCAGGGGGGATCAACAGATCAACGCCTGGCTGATCTCCTGGAGCAGGTTCAGCTCGAGCCCGGGGTGGTTCGCCATTCCACCAAGGGCTCCCGCCGCACGGTGCACCCGGCCACGCTGCACCGGGCCACGCTCCATCCGGCGTCCGCACAGATGAACGCGGCCTACCGCTTGCGTCAGATCACGCAGTTCCTCCATTCCCTCTATTTCAGCGGGGCGCTGGAGAGTCCCGCTGGGGCCCCCACCCTGGGTGATGGCTTCACGCGGCAGCTGCAGGCTGCCAACAGCGGGCTTGGCTTCGTGGACCATGGCTGGACCGTGACCGCCGCCGAAGAGCAGCAGGTGCAGGTGCAGAAGCAGGGGCTGCATCTGTGGGTCGATGTCGCCAGCGAGCTGGTCATCCCGTCGCCTTCAGTCCGGAAGCCTGGTGCTGGCTCCGCCGAGGTATCCCTCGCTCCTGGCACCTGCGTGGGTGTGCGTCTGCCCAACGCGGCCTGGGTGGGGGACGACTATGTGGCCATCGGCAATGCCGGCGAACCAGGCGAGGGCCAGCCGGCCCTGGAGGTTTTCTTCAACATCAGCCCCGAAGGTGCCGTTCTACTGATGCGAGCACTCATCCCGGGCTTGAACCGCTGGCACCACCCCTTCGCCCTGAAGATCCTTGCGGAACCCAACGGGTATCCCCGTTTCAACGCCGCAGTGCTGCACCTCCCGGTTTCCGCCTATCCGCATCTGCATGCGCTGCTGACCCACTGCCATCCAACACTCCGCCCCCATCTTCGGGATCCGATCCCCCTGTTCACTCAGCCGCTGGCCAGGGGGATCGGCCTGGCGGAATCCCCGGCAGGCGCGGATGACTTCGGTCTTGACCGCTTTCAGCTCGTGGCTGCGGTGCTGCAGGACGCACCGCCCGAGCCAGGGGCCCGCCAGCGGGCTCTCAGGCAGGCGTTCGCCCGGCGCCGCCTGGACTGGTGCCGTCCCCACCTGGAGCCCGGATCGGCAGGGCAGTACCAGCCCCTGGAGCCGGAGGCCATCTCGCGCCCCGAGGCCACGCCGTTACCTGGAGTGCGGGCGCCAGCTGATGCGGCTGATCCCTCTGATTGGGCTGGCTAAAGTTCATCACCCCCCGCCTGTGAACCCTGATTGTCCATGCGCATTCTTGTTGTTGAAGATGATGCCGGTATTCTGAGATTCATTCGTCAGGGTCTGACGGAGGCCGGCTATGTCGTGGATAGTGCAGCCGATGGACGCCGGGGAGTGGAATGCGCTTTGACTTCTGACTATGACTTGATCGTGCTGGATGTGCTGTTGCCCGAGCTCGATGGTCTCAGCGTGCTCAGGCAGCTTCGGGGGCAGGGTCTTCAGACTCCCGTGCTGCTGCTGACGGCCCTGGACGCCGTGCAGGACCGGGTTCAGGGCCTCAACGCCGGAGCGGATGATTACCTGGTCAAGCCCTTTGATTTCACGGAGCTGCTGGCGCGGTTGAGGGCCCTGATGCGGCGTCCCCCGCTGCAGAGCGATGTCGCTCTCAGAGTTGGTGATCTGGAATTGGATGCTGCCCAGCGCCTTGTCAAGCGAGGTGAGCGGCCGATTGAACTCAGCCCGCGCGAGTTCTCGCTGCTGGAGTATCTGATGCGTCATCCCAATCAAGTGCTCAGTCGCACCCAGATTGCCCAGCATGTCTGGAGCTTCGACTTTTACGGAGACTACAAAGTGATCGATGTCTACATAGGCTATCTGCGTCGAAAAATCGATCGTCATGGCGCCAGTTCCATGATTCACACCGTGCGTGGTGTCGGCTATTCCATGCGGTGCGGGGAGACGGAGCCGTCTTATCGGGAGCAAGGCAAGTGAGTCTTCTCGTGGGCCCCGGCCCTGATGTCCCCGAGATTGCGACGGCAGCGTGAACAGAATCCGTAGACCCTGGCAGAACCTGCGTTTCCGGGTTGTGGCCTGGTATGGGCTTCTCGCCGGTCTGTCGATGCTGGTATCGGATGGCTTCATCTATTTTGAATACCGGCAGACTCTCTTCGGCCAGGTGGATCGTGCATTGGAGGTTTCCGCCATTCAGGCCCTGAAGAATCTGGATGACGAGGTGGACCGCCTTGAATTTGATCCCCGTAGAAATACGCCGGTTTTGGCCTCGCTGTTGAATGAAGCTGGTGTTGAAATCTATTTGTTTGGTAAGAATGGAGTGCTTAAGGAAAGCTTCGGTGATTCCCTGCGTCTGCCCCCGTACGGTGGCCTTCAGGTTGGATTTACTACTGTTGATTCCCCTAATGGGCGCTGGCGTGTCTTTACCACGGATGTTCTGAACAGTGATGGCAGGTCATCCGGCTGGCTGGTGGTTGCCCGATCGCTGCGTCAGGTCGACGCCACCCTGAGCCACCTCTTCCGCCGCCATCTGTTGGGGGTTCCCATTCTGATAGGCATGGTTGGTCTGGGTGGACTGTTTCTCTCCAATCGGGCGCTGAAACCGATCACCCAGATCACCCGCACGATGAAGCAGGTGCGCAACAGCGGTGATCTCACGCAGCGGATCGACTACCAGAGCACCACGGACGATGAACTGGCGCGCCTGGCCACATTGTTTGATGCAATGCTCGACTCGCTGGAGCGCACGTTTGAGCAGCAGAAGCGGTTCATGGCCGATGCGTCCCACGAGCTCCGAACGCCACTCACCACCCTCAAGGGCCTGCTGCAGGTCACACTTCGCCAGCCCCGGGATCCAGACACCTACAGGGAGACGCTCCAGACGATCGAGCTGGAGGTGGACAGGCTGGCGCGGCTCAGCAGCGATCTGCTGCTCCTCTCCAGGCTCGAGGAGCACCATCAGGAGCTGCCGCTCGAGCCGGTTGACCTCAGCGATCTCCTCGTAGCCATCTCGGCCCAGATCCAGCCGCTGGCTGAGCTTCAGCAGCTCAGCCTCTCTACGCACATCGCGCCGGATCTGCACCTGCTGGGCAGTCCGGACCATCTGATCCGCCTGTTCCTCAATCTGCTCGACAACGCGGTGAAGCACACACCGCCCCATGGGGCCCTGGCGCTGCGCGCCGCGGCTGACAACGACCGGATCCAGGTGACTGTGTCCGACACCGGCATCGGAATCCCTGCGGATCACCTTCCCCACCTGTTCGAGCGCTTCTACCGCGTCGAGAAGTCGCGCTCCAGGGGCAGGGGGGGCACGGGTCTGGGCCTGGCAATCGCCCAGGAGATCGTGCACCGCCACCACGGGGTGATCAGCGTTCGCAGCGCTCCTGGCCAGGGCACCACCTTCACCGTCTGTTTCCCCCAGCAGGGGAGCCGACCTCGTCTGTCCTCCCCCACCCGCGAGGTCCCATGAGTCCACGCGCGCGGGTGGTCACCTGGAGTCCGAGCGTCACCCTGGTGCCGACGCGGAGCTGCTTCAACCGTTGTGGGTATTGCAGCTTCCGCGACCCCATCGATCCCCGGGCTCCCCTGGCCGGCCTGCTTGCTCCCGAGCTGGCTCTTGGACTGCTGGACAGCCGGCCGGGGGCGGCCGAAGTGCTGCTGCTCAGCGGCGAGGTGGCCCCCGGCTCCCCCCGTCGCCCCACTTGGTTCGCCGCGCTCCTGGGCCTCAGCCGGCTGGCCCTGCACGCGGGCCGCCTGCCGCACACCAACGCCGGCCCCCTCTCAGACCGCGAGATGGCCGCCCTTGGCCGGCTCAACCCCTCGATGGGGCTGATGCTGGAGGGGCTGGGCCCGGCCTACGAGGCCCTGCACCGCCAGGCCCCCAGCAAGCGCCTGGAGGTACGGCTTGGGCAGCTGGAGCAGGCCGGCCGCCTGGGCATCCCCTTCACCACCGGGCTGCTCCTGGGGGTGGGGGAAACCCGCGCGGACCAGCGCGAAGCCCTCGAGCTGCTGGCGCTGTTGCACCGCACCTGGGGTCACATCCAGGAAGTGATCCTGCAGCCGTTCCGTCCAGGCGGGGAGGCGGCGGCACCCCTGGCTCCCGCCGAAGCCCTACCCCTGCTCGACCTGATCGCCGAGGCCAGGCAGATCCTTCCGGCGGAGGTGCATCTGCAGCTGCCTCCCAACCTCTGGCCCCGGGACCTGCTGCTCGACGCCATCGCCGCGGGGATCGACGATCTGGGCGGTCTGGACACGGAGGACGTGATCAATCCCGCCTACCCCCAGCCCGGCCCGGCTGCTCTCGCGGAGCTGCTGGGGACAGCCGGCTGGGAGCTCCGCCCGCGCCTCTGCGTGCACCCGCGCTGGATCCCCTGGCTGCCGATGACCCTGCGGGCCGCGGCGGAAGCCGCAGCCCAGCGGCTCTCGCCGGATGGTTAGGGTCCCGCCACAGGCTTCATGAACCACGCGGCCGTGGCATCCCCCACCGACCCACGGGTGCTGCTCGTGCGGCTCCCCTGCAATCCCATCTTTCCGATCGGCCCCATCTACCTGGCCGATCACCTGCACAAGCAGTTCCCCGGGATGCCCCAGCGCATCCTCGATCTCGCCGCCGTGCCCCTGCTGGATGTGGAGCGGAGCCTGGCCCTGGAGGTGGAGGCGTTCCAGCCCACCCTGCTGGTGTTCTCCTGGCGCGACATTCAGATCTATGCCCCCGTGGACGGGCGCAGCGGCAACCCCCTGCAGCATTCCTTCGAGGTGTTCTATGCCCGCAATCCCCTGAAGCGGCTGCGGGGAGCTTTGGGAGGGCTGGGACTGATGCGTTCCTTCTACGGGGAGCTCTGGCGCAACCTCAGGCTGGTGCGGCAGGGGGTGCGCAGGGCCCGGCGCCACCATCCCGAGGCCAGGGCGGTGATCGGTGGCGGCGCCGTGAGCGTGTTCTACGAGCAGCTCGGCCGCAGGCTGCCCCGCGGCACGGTGGTGTCGGTGGGGGAGGGGGAACCACTGCTCGAGAAGCTGATCCGCGGCGAATCGATCGAGGCCGAGCGCTGCTTCCTGGCCGGTGACACGCCCCGCCCGGGCCTGATCCACGAGCAGCCCGGCGGCATGGAGAAAACCGCTTGCAACTACGACTACATCGCCGAAATCTGGCCCCAGCTCGACTGGTATCTCGACGGGGGTGATTTCTACGTGGGCGTGCAGACCAAGCGCGGCTGCCCCCACAACTGCTGCTACTGCGTCTACACCGTGGTGGAGGGCAAGGCCGTGCGGGTGAATCCCGTGCAGGAGGTGATCGCGGAGATGCGGCAGCTCTACGCGCGGGGCGTGCGGGGCTTCTGGTTCACCGATGCCCAGTTCATTCCGGCCCGCCGCTACATCGAGGATGCCAAGGAGCTGCTGCGGGCGATCCAGGCCGAGGGCTGGACGGACATCCGCTGGGCGGCCTACATCCGGGCCGACAATCTCGATGCCGAGCTGGCCGAGCTGATGGTGGCCACGGGCATGAGCTATTTCGAGATCGGCATCACCTCCGGCAGCCAGGAGCTCGTGCGCAAGATGCGCATGGGCTACAACCTGCGCACGGTGCTGGAGAACTGCCGCCTGCTGGCCAGGGCCGGATTCCGGGAGCAGGTGTCGGTGAACTACTCCTTCAACGTGATCGACGAGCGGCCCGACACCATCCGCCAGACCGTGGCCTACCACCGCGCTCTCGAGCAGATCTTCGGCGCCGACAAGGTGGAACCGGCCATCTTCTTCATCGGCCTGCAGCCCCACACCCACCTGGAGCAGTACGGCTTCGAGCAGGGGATGATCAAGCCGGGCTACAACCCGATGAGCATGATGCCCTGGGCAGCCCGCAAGACCCTCTGGAACCCCGAACCGATGGGCAGCACCTTCGGGCGGATCTGCCTGGAAGCCTTTGATCGCAATCCCGGAGATTTCGGCCGCACGGTGATGGACCTGCTGGAACGGGATTACGGCGCAGCCCCGCTGCCGCAGGCGCTGCACGCCCCGGTTCTGGGGCACCGGCCGATGGCCAGCGCCAGACGTTGAATCCCGTCCGCGTTGCTGCGGCGCCAGGCCAGATCCCCAGAAGCAGGCCGCCTGTGGTGCTTTGGCTTCGCGCCCCGTTATCGGACTTGTTCGTCAAGGCTGAGAGTGTTCTTGCCCGTTTCCAGCTTTTCCCTTGCCATCCGGCGGGCAACCTTCATGCTGTTCAGTCAGACCGGCTGGCCGCTCGATCCCCCAGAGCCGTAGGGCCACCGGTACGAAAGCGCTCCAGCCAGCTCAGCAAGACAGCGGCCCTGGTTGAGATGCTGCCGAATCAGGCATACCTGAGCGATCGGTCTCAGGCGGGCCTTCGGGTGTGTAGGCATGGGGAGGGGGGTCTGGGCTGTTGGGTCGCACCACAACCTGTCGGCCAACCCTGTCGGCCTCACACGCCTTTGCCAGCCGGAACAAACCTGGTGGCACGACACATCTAGCCTGGGGTTCGCAAAGGCCGCTGCGCAGTGCGCCCCGATTGGGTGGAGCAACATGCTGAGCAGGACTGCGGTGCGGCCTGCCTGGCCACTGTCGCCCGCCACCACGGCAGGCGCCTGGCTCTCTCCCGGGTGCGGGAGCTGGTGGGTACCGGTGCCCAGGGCACCACCCTGCTGGGTCTGCGCCGCGGGGCGGACGCAATCGGTTTCCATGCCCGTGCCGTGCGGGCGGAGGCGGCGCTGCTGGAGCAGCTGGATGCCATTCCCTTGCCGGCGATCTGTCACTGGAAAGGGGACCATTAGGTGGTTCTCTACGGCCGCCAGGGCAGCAAGTTGGTGATTGCTGATCCGGCGGTCGGCATTCGCAAGCTGTCGCCCCAGGAGTTATGCGATGGCTGGAGAGATGGGGTGCTCCTGCTGCTGGAGCCTGACCTCAACAGATTGTTGCAGCAGCCGCAGGAGTCCAGGCTGCCGTTTCTGCGCTTTCTGCGGCTGACCCTGCCCTGCCGGATGCTGCTGATCCAGGCTCTCAGCATCAATGTGGTGATCGGCCTGCTGGCTCTGGCAATGCCGTGGCTGATGCAAGAGCTCACGGATGACGTTCCGGTGCGGCGTGACAGCCAGCTCCTCACCAGCCTTGGCCTGGCGATGCTGTTCCTGTTCGTGTTCCGCAGTGTGATCAGCCTGATCCAGGGACACATGGTGGCCCATTTCGCCTAGCGGCTGCAGTTGGGCATGGTGCTGGAGTATGGCCACCGTCTGCTGCAGTTGCCGATGACCTATTTCGATAGTCATCGCAGCCGTGAGGTGGTCAGCCGCATTGGAGATATCAGCAGGATCAATGCCCTGATCAGCGATCTGGTTCTCGGCATCCCCAGTGACCTGTTCATTGCCTGTGTCTCGCTGGCGGTGATGCTCATCTACAGCCCACCCCTCACGGCTGTGTCGCTGCTGGCCTTCGGCATCCTGATCGGAACGGGTCTGTTGTTCGTGCCAGCTCGTTATGACACAAACCGTCGCGTGGTTGTGGAGTCTGCCGAGAACCAGGGTTATTTGGTGGAGATCTTCCGTGGTGCTCAGGTTCTCAAGACCACCGAGGCCGCACCCCAGGCATGGGATGAGTACCAGCGTAACTTCGGCAGCGTGGCCCACCTCCGCTGGCGTGCACTGCAGCTCGGCTTGATCAGCGACACCTCCACACGGCTGTTGTCACGGGTGACAACCCTTGTACTGCTCTGGTATGACAGCAGCTTCGTGATAGATGGTCAGCTCTCCATCGGCCAACTGCTCGCCTTCAGTGGTATGAGCGGCAACGTACTGACATTTCTTGAGTCTCTCGACGATTTCACCGATGACTATCTCACTTCCACTGTGGTGATCCGGCGCCTGTCTGAAGTGCTGGAGGGGAGTGTCGAGGATCTGCATGCGATGGACAAGTCAAGGGTGGCAGTGCCGCCCTCCTGCGATCTCCACTGCCGGAATCTCACCTTCCATCATGCAGGTCGGTTGGATCTGCTCAGTGAGTTGACGCTGACTTTCCCGGGAGGATGCTGCACTGCCTTGATCGGTGAATCCGATTGCGTGATAAGCACCTTGGTGAAGCTCCTGGCGGGTCTCTACCACTCCCGAGAGTGGCTCCATCCACTATTGGCCCTATGGCCTGCAGGACATCTCTCTGGAGTGTCTACGCCGACAGGTGGTGTTGGTGCCCCAAGAGGCCAAGTTCTTCAATCGCACGGTCTTCGATAACTTTCGCTTTGCTGATCCCGATGTCAGCTTCGATCAGGTCGTGGCGGCGTGTGAACGGGCCCTCGCCGACGAGTTCATCCGTGAACTGCCTGATGGCTATCAGACGGTGCTGGGTGAATTCGGCACGAATCTTTCAGGCGGTCAGCGCCAGCATTTGGCGATCGCCCGTGCCCTGGTCTCCTACCCGCCGGTCCTGATCCTGGATGAGTCGACGGCTGCCCTGGATCCCGTGCTTGAGCGCCGGCTTCTCGAAACTTTGCTTCAGGACCGTCGTGGTCTGACCACGCTGATGATCAGCCATCGGCCCAGTGTCATTGGTCGCTGTGATTGGGTGGCCTACCTCGAAGGCGGCAAGGTGATCTCCCAGGGCAGACCCCAGGATCTGCGCAACGACGACAGTCTGGCCCCCTATCTGTTGACGGCATGATCGAACCTCCTGCCCCTGGCACCCCACCGCCCCACCAGGGGCAGCTGGCCAGGCCGCTGGTGTCTGATGTGGAAACCCTGAAGGTGCGACCGATCGATGCGGGGCTCGTTCTGCGTCCTGCCACATCCAAGGAATTTCTGCCCTCGGTGAGGCCCTGGCTGGGTGCGCTTTGCGGGGGGCTTCCTGCTGGGCAGTTTTCTCTCCGGTGTGGCGTTGATGGCCATCTGGCCCTATCGCGTCGTCGTGAGGGCATCGGGTTCGGTGCGGCCCGGTGGCGAGACCAGCCTGGTGCACGCGCCGCGTGACGGAAGGGTCGGCGAGATTCGGATCCAGCCCAACCAGGTGGTGGAGCAGGGGCAGGTGATCGCGGTGCTCGATCCCGCTGATCTGGAGGGCCAGCAGTTGCGATTGCAGCAGGACCAGGCAGCGCTGGAGAGCCAGCTGACCGCCCAGCTCCAGGAGGACCGTGCGGTCCTGGCAGCGGCGAAACTTGAGGTCGACAAGGCGAGGGCCACCCTGGCCCTGGCCACCTCGGAATCCCAGCGCTACAGCCAGTTGATGGAGAGTGGAGCCGCCTCCCGTGAACAGATGGAGGAAAAGGCCGCGAGTCTGAGCGTGGCACGCTCGAACTTGGCCAAGTCCCTGCGGGAGGTGGAGCAGCAGCGGCACCGCGGAGAGAGCGCCGAGGCCCGGCTGGCGCAGCAACTGGCCCAGAACCGCGCCGAGCAGGCCCAACTGGCCAGGGATCTGGGTCGCACCCTGGTCAGGGCGCCCGTGGGTGGCGTGGTTTTTACGGTCGCCCTGCGCAACCCCCTTCAGGTGGTGGTCGCCGGCCAGGAGCTGGCACGGATTGCTCCGAAGGGCAGCGAGTTGCTGGTCAAGGTGCTGGTGTCCTCCGAGGACATCGCCAACGTGAAGGCGGGCCAGCGGGCCGATCTGCGTCTGGCCGGCTGTCCATTCCCGGATTTCGGCACGCTCCGGGCCGAGGTGCTCTCCGTGGCTCCTGACGCCTTCGTGTCTGCTGGGGTAGCCGATCCCGGCGGCATGCCTGCACCTTCGGGGTCGGGCAACGTCGGGGTGGGGGCCAGCGGCTATGAGGTGACCCTGCGTCCCGAGAGCCGTGAACTGCGCTCACGATCGCGAAGCTGCGCCTTGCGATTGGGGATGGACCTCACGGCTGACATCACCACGCGGGTGGAAACCGTTCATCAGTTCCTGCTGCGCCGAACCCGGCTCATCCTTGGTTTCTGAATCCCTCCAGGCCAGCAGGCGAGATCAGCGGCAGGGCTGCCGCTGTGCAGGAGTGTTGTGAAGGTCATGGCGTTGCCGTGGCTTCCTGCAGGGGCTGATTGTCGAGCACGAACCCATCATCCAGCTGCGAAGAAGCGGTGCGATGCGGCTGCCGCCAGTTGAGGCCGTTCTGCTTGAAGTGCTGCTGAATCGCCGCAAGCCGCTGTTCGGCATCAGCCGTTGATGCGAGCAGCGCCCGGGCCACGATCTGGCAGCGGCGCAAGCCGAAGTCGTCGCCATCGCCTTCGGACTCCCCTAAACCGATGCCAAGACCCAGAGTCTTGCTGAACAGCGGAACCGGGTTGTTCAGATGGGATCGAAGCTGCGGATAGCTCGTTTCCAGGATGGTGCGGGCATGGGCGTAGTGGCGGCACCCCAGCTCCAGCCTGGCTGCATCGTAGCGGTGGTAGGCCTGCGGATCCGTCAGGATGCTGAGTCGGAAAGGTACAGCTGAGCGATTGAGATCTGAGGTGAAGATCTTCATCAGCAGGAGCGCACCCTCAGCATCGATGTGGAAGAACCAGAGGGCATGGGGCTGATCGGCCGCCGGTCCCCCTGCATTGCCAATGGCGATGTAGCGTTCCCCTGCCAGGCAGGCATTGGGCATGTGTACGCCCACGTTTGCGCCCTCGCTCAGGGTTGGCGGTACCGACGCCTCCGGGCGCGCGTGGCCTGCCAGAACCATGGCTAGGGACAGATCCACGTCTGGGTCGATCCAGAGATGGAGGCCATCCTTTTCGATCTGGGCGCCCCTGCCCCCCACGCGGGTCACGGTCCAGCCGTGATCGATGAAGCCGCTGCCGCTGTTGGCGGCCTTGATCCGATCGACGAAATCAACATCCAATCCCGCAACCGTGTTGTTGACCATGGCCCTGGCGGGGGCATGATCGGGCCAGCGCCTGGCCCGATCACCACTGAAATAGATGTCGTACAGATAGTTCCTGAGCTGGTGCAGCACATAGGTCTCCCTCTGTTCGGCGGGGAGGGAGTCCAGCAGAGTCTCCACGGGCCCTGCCATGGGGATGGGGGCTCCGTCAACGAGGTTAAGAGGTGCGTAGTGGGGATGGGCGATCAGTAGAGGTTCGACGCGGATGTTATTGATCAGATCGGCAACGGCGGTTTCCTGTGAATCATGCGCTGTCCACTCATCTGCTGGGCTGGTCTGCTCTGCTGGGCAGGTCTGCGTCGGTTCATGGGGCTCCTGGCTTGAGGGGTGTAAGGGGCCTGAGAGGGCTGGGATGTCAGGCTCGGAACGGATGACCAAGGGATCAAAGCTGGCGGGACTGATCGTCCTGTGCCCAAACACGGTCGCCAGTGAGGTGGCAGGGTCGCACAACAGCGACCTGGCTACTTGCAGCATGGCAATCTCAATGTTGCCAAAGGGCTCTCGGTAATAGATGCGATCTTGAATCGAGCCAATCAGCCCCAACCCTGCAAACCTTGTCACCCTCTCGGTAAAATCTGGAAAGGCTGCCAGGATTTTCGGGAACTGGGCCAGATAGGCTTGGAGGAAGGTGTAGAGGGAGGGTTGCAGTTGTTCCAGGGGCACCGACGCCAGTCTCAGGGCAACCGCAAGATCGATGTCCCGGCTGAGCATCAGACTCTTCAACCAGATGCGCAGGTACTCGGCAACCAGTGCACCCACGTCCAGTGCGGGATCGCCCCACAGGCATTGCTCCCAGTCAATGATCCGCACGACGCCCTGGCCATCGCAGAGCTGGAGGCCCAGCGTTGATGTGGGTAGCACCTGTGCCTGCCAGGTGCGCCAATCCTGATGCAGCAGCACATTGTGGAAGCGCAGATCATTATGAATCAGGCAACACGCTCTGTGGTCTGCCTCCAGCGATCGCAGGGCCTCCGACAGGTCCCGTGATCGCTGGTAAAGTCTGTAGAACTTCAGGGCATCCTGAGATACGTGGGTGAAGATGTCTGGGGTCAGGTCTTCCAGGGAACTCCGAAAATCCGGCTGCTGATCCGCAGGGATCGACTCAGTGGCCAGATCCGACGTCAGCTGCTGCCGAAAGGCATCCTGCTCAAAGGTGGATGCGTGCAGGCTGGCCAGCGCTATCCCCAGTGACGTTGCAATCTTGAGAGGGAACTGCCTGGTGTCGGTATAGAAATCGCCGAGATCCTCGTAAGGGTCCAGATAGCGATGGATGAGAATGGAGCTGGCTGCGTCATAGGCAATTCCCTCGGGCAGGATGGCCCGTGGGGGCAGCGGGCCTTGACGGCAAAGCAGTTGATAGATCTGCCACTCCTCACCAAAGTCTTCCTTGGGGCTTCCGTCTGCCTTCAAGGGAGCCTGCTTCACGATGAAGCGGTTCTTCGTCTTCCCCTGGGAGCTGAACGTTTCAACTTCAACCAGTAGGTTGGCGTTCTTGCCCACCAGCTGATCGGTCGCCGTGAGCTGGTCGTCCTCAGCGCATAACCCGCGTCCGACCAAGTATCTGAACACATTGCCAGATTCGAGGCGAAACGGCATGACTCTGTCTCCTCGATTCCAGCGGGCGCCCATCGGTCTTCGCAACCAGACTTTAGAAAGGTCTCAAGCCAGCCCAAGGGCATGCTTGAGACCCAGTGTCAGATGGAGCGCGTGATCCTGTGATTCGGATCACGGCCGTCGATCGGCCTTCTTCTGACCGTGCTAACTCGCCACTCAGCAGTAGGACTTCGAGTACTTCCTGGAGTACTTCCTGGAGTGCTTCCCGCTGCGGCTGCGGCTGCGGCTGCGGCGGCGCTTATGCATCCCGCCCGAGCGGCTCCTGCTGCCGGTTTTGTCACCATGGCCTCCGCCGCCTCCAGTGATCGAGGCTTCCAGTTCGGGGCTGAGATCCTTAACGAAGCTGTCTGCTCCGGACAGTAGGTCAAGACCGAGAGATTGACGGTCTTTGGGTGATTCAATAGCCATGAGCTTCATCCTCCTTGGGTTAAGTAGTAGATGGAATGAGCCTCTGATGTGGCCCATGGAGTTCTGAAGGCCAACTTTTTGGCATCCCTGCAGTGATCGCCTGTCCCCAGCCTTCTTCCTCGGCCTCACTGTGGCGTGATACCCCGGCTGACGTTCTTCTCTTTCCCAATTCTTAATCCTGTATCCCGATGTTTCGCGGCTTCTTATTCCTTAAACATGTAAGGTTCGTTGATGAAGATGTTAGTCGGTGCCCCCGATCGCTCAGCCTGGGCCACTCCCCTGCCGGTAGGCCGCCTGCAGGCTGGGTCGGCTCCACCAGCGCCGCTGAGCCCACAGCTGCAGTCCCAGCGCTGCCCAGCCCAGCAGTCCCCCAGTCGGGTTGATGTCGCCTCCACCGGGGCCGACCCACCAGGTCAATGCGTCAGGTGCGATGGTCAGCAGGCCATGCTGCGTGAGGAACCATCCCCCCACCAGGCCGCCATGGAGCGCCACGGCGCCCCACAGGCAGTCGCGATCGGCACGGCGCTGGCAGGCCAGCACCAGGCCCAGGAGGATCAGCCCCCCCAGTTGGCCCACGGCTTCCAGCCCCGGCAGCCGATACCAGGGATGGATCAGGGCGAAGATGGTGGCCTGGAGCAGCAACGCTGAGCGCGCCGGGAGCTGCAGCGCCAATTCACCCCAGAGCCAGCCCCGAAACAGCAGTTCTTCGGCAACTCCCACCCCAAGGCCCAGCGCCAAGCCGTTGAACAGCTTCGCCCCGTTGAGCTCCCCCACCCAGACGGCCTGCCCGCTCACCAGCAGGCCCAGAGTCACCAGGGTGATCAGCAGGAGCGCCGCCTGCAGCCCGTGCAGCGCTGCCCGCAGCCCCGCGGCGAAGGGGACGGCGATTCCCAGGTGCCGCCAAGGATGCTCCTGGCCCCATACCCGCCGCACTCGCCATGGCAGCGCGATCACCAGCAGGAGCATCGCGGCAGCGAGTCCGGCCAGGTCCACCTGATCGGGCCGCAGGGTCGGCCAGACCAGGGACAGCGGCCTGGCCAGGAGCCATCCTGTGCCATAGAGCGCGGGCACGAACAGCAGGGTTCCGAGCCTGCGAGGGCCTCGTGGTGTGCTGGCCGGGGTCAGTCGTCCGGCTCCAAGGTGCTGGTGAGGCCCTTGGCCTTGAGGGTTTCGCAGTAGAACTCCGCCGGCTCCAGATCGCATACGATCACCAGGCCCACGCCGGTGTTGTGGGCCTCCAGCATCACGGCGATCGCATCCTGTTCGCTGAGGGAGGGCACCACCTGGCGCAGGGTGGTGACCACGTACTCCATGGAGTTCACCGGGTCGTTGTGGAGCAGCACCTTGTAGCGGGGGGAGGGTTTGCGCACCCGCTCGGGCGCCTTCTCCATCACCGCCGCGCCGCTCTCACGGCTGGGGGTCTGGGTGGCCTGCGGCACTGTGGTCATGGCGGCAGCTGTCATGACGACCTCCTTATTAAAGGGCGTGATCCAGGAAGCGTGATCCAGGAAGGATGCGACGGAGGGGGACGGTCAGCCCCAGGCGCGGGCAGGGCAGGGTGCCATCAGAGCCCTCGGATGCGCCCCATGGCCTCCTCCACGTTGGCGCGACTGTTGAAAGCCGAGAGCCGGAAGTAGCCCTCCCCGGCAGCACCGAAGCCGCTGCCCGGGGTGCCCACCACGTGGGCCTTCTGCAGCAGGTGGTCGAAGAAGGCCCAGGAGTCCATGCCGGCAGGGGTCTTCAGCCACACGTAGGGAGCCTGCTCGCCGCCATACACCTGCAGGCCGGCGGCACTGAGCTCGCGGCGGATGATGGCGGCGTTCTCCATGTAGAAGTTGATCAGCCCCCGCACCTGGGCCTGGCCTTCCGGCGAATACACCGCTTCGGCGCCCCGCTGCACGATGTAGCTCACGCCGTTGAACTTGGTGCTCTGGCGCCGGTTCCACAGGGTCCACAACTCCACCTGCTGGCCGTCGGCTGCTGTCCCCATCAGCCCCCGCGGCACCACGGTGAGGGCACAGCGGGTGCCGGTGAAGCCCGCGTTCTTGGAGAAGGAGCGGAACTCGATCGCGCACTCCCGGGCCCCCTCGATCTCGTAGATCGAGTGGGGCAGCTCCGGATCCTGGATGAAGGCCTCGTAGGCGGCATCGAACAGGATCAGGGCCCCGTGGGCGCGGGCGTAATCCACCCAGGCCTGGAGCTGGGCCCTGGTGGCCACCGCCCCGGTGGGGTTGTTGGGGAAGCACAGATAGATCAGATCCACCGGTTCGCTGGGGATCTGGGCCGTGAAGCCGTTCTCGGCCGTGATCGGCAGGTAGGTGAGCCCGCCGTAGCGGCCGGTGGCATCGGCCTCACCGGTGCGGCCCGCCATCACATTGCTGTCCACGTACACCGGGTACACCGGGTCGGTGACGGCGATGCGGTTGCCCTCGCCCAGGATGTCGAGGATGTTGCTGCTGTCGCACTTGGAGCCGTCGGAGATGAAGATCTCCTCGGCACTCACCTGGCATCCCCGGGCCTGGAAGTCGTGGGCGGCGATCGCCTCCCGCAGCCACGGGTAGCCCTGCTCCGGGCCGTAACCGTGGAAGCCCTCGCGGGTGCCCATCGCGTCGATGGCGGCCTTCATCGCTTCCCGGCAGGCCTGGGGGAGCGGCTCGGTCACATCGCCGATGCCCAGCCGGATGATCGCGGCCTCGGGGTTGGCCTCGCTGAAGGCCTTCACCCGCCGGGCGATCTCAGGGAACAGATAGCCCGCCTTGAGCTTGAGGTAGTTGCCGTTGACCTGCACCACAGGGTTGCTGATCGAATCTCTGGCGGCATCCTGCTACGGCAGGGGCTGCATACCATCGACCCAGGCCTGCCGCTGCCGCCCCGCCGTGACTCCCGTTGCTTCCCCCGCGGTCAGCCCGGCCGCCCCCATCGACTTCGGGGCCCTGATCGACCTCACGATCAGCAAGCCCGCCCGCTACCTCGGCAACGAACTGGGCGTGGAGCCGCGCGACTGGCAGGCCGCCGCCGTGCGCTGGGCCCTCACCTATCCCGAGGTCTACGAGGTGGGGGCCAGCAATCTCGGCCACGTCATCCTCTATTCGATCCTCAACGCCGTTCCCGGCCAGCTCTGCGACCGCGCCTACCTGCCGGCCCCGGATCTGGCCGCCCGGCTGCGCGAGCGCCGTCTGCCCCTGTTCGCGGTGGAGAGCCGCCGCCCCCTGGGGGCCTTCGACATCCTCGGTTTCAGCCTCAGCTACGAACTCGGCGGCACCAACATCCTGGAGATGCTGGATCTGGCCCGGTTGCCGCTGCGGGCGGCCGATCGGGGCGATCTGCCCCTGGGGCATCCCGAGGCGCCGCCGCTGATCTTCGCGGGCGGCCCCACCGCCACCAGCAACCCCGAGCCCTTCGCCGCCTTCTTCGACTTCATCGCCCTGGGCGATGGCGAGGAGCTGCTGCCGGAGATCGGGCTGGTGGTGGCCGAGGCCAAGGCCGCCGGCCTGAGCCGCCGCCACACCCTGCGGGATCTGGCCCAGGTGCCGGGCGTCTACGTGCCTGCCCTCTACGGCCCGGGGGCCGATGGGGTCACGATCGAGCCGCTGGAGCCGGGCCTGCCAAGGCGGATCCAGCGGCGCACGGCCACGCCCATGCCCCACTACGCCATGGGGCTGGTGCCCCACATCGAGACGGTGCACGACCGGCTCACGGTGGAGATCCGGCGGGGCTGCACCCGCGGCTGCCGCTTCTGTCAGCCCGGCATGCTCACCCGCCCGGCGCGGGACGTGGAGCCGGAGGCCGTGATCGAGGCGGTGGAGCAGGGGATGCGCCGCACCGGCTATGCCGATTTCTCCCTGCTCTCCCTGAGCTGCTCCGACTACCTCGCCCTGCCGGCGGTGGGCGTGGAGCTGCGCAACCGGCTGGCCGACCAGAACGTGAGCCTCACCCTGCCGAGCCAGCGGGTGGACCGCTTCGACGAGGACATCGCCCACATCCTCGGCGGCACCCGCAGGGCCGGGCTCACCTTCGCGCCGGAGGCCGGCACCCAGCGGCTGCGCGACATCGTGAACAAGGGCCTCACCGATGCCGACCTGCTGCGGGGCATCCGCACGGCGATGGCGAGCGGCTACCGCAAGGTGAAGCTGTACTTCATGATCGGCCTGCCCGGCGAAACCGATGCCGATGTGCTGGGCATCGCCGACACCTGCCGTCGCCTCCAGGAGCAGTGCCGGGATCTGGGGCGGCTGGAGCTGAATCTCACCATCAGCAACTTCACGCCCAAGCCCCACACCCCGTTCCAGTGGCACAGCGTGAGCACCGAGGAATTCCGGCGGCGCCAGGCGCTGTTGCGGCAGGCCCTGCGGCAGTTGCGGGGCATCAAGACGAATCTCACCGACGTGCGCCTCTCCGCCGTGGAGGACTTCGTGGGCCGTGGCGACCGCCGTCTGGCGCCGGTGATCGAGGCCGCCTGGCAGGCCGGCGCGGGCCTCGATGCCTGGTTCGAGTCGGCGGAGCGCAGCCATGCCGCCTGGACCGCCGCGATCGAGGCCGCCGGTCTCGGCGGTCGCTACCGGGATCTGGAACTGGGGGCCTGGAGCGCGGCGGAGGCCCTCAGCTCCGAGCACCTCGCCAGCTTCTGCCGGCAGCCCCTGCCCTGGGACCACATCGACGCGGGCCTCGACAAGCGCTGGCTGGCGGAGGATCTGGAGCGGGCCCTGGCCGCGGCGGTGGTGCCCGACTGCTCCTTCGAGGGCTGCAGCAGCTGCGGTGTCTGTGGTCCCGAGCTGGGTCACAACGTGGTGATTCCGGCACCGGCGGTGCCGGCCCAGGTGCCCCAGCGGCCCCCGGCCAGTGGGCGGGTGCAGCGCCTCCGCTTCGGTTTCTCCAAGGCGGGCTCCCTGGCCCTGATCAGTCATCTCGACAACCTGCGGCTGCTGGAGCGGGCCCTGCGCCGCTCCGGGCTGCCGGTGAGCTTCACCGGTGGCTTCCACCCCCTGCCCCGTCTCCAGCTGGCCCTGCCCCTGCCCCTGGGCGTGGAGGGGCTGGGGGAGTGGTTGGATCTGGAGTTCACCGAGTTGCTGGATCCGCCCGAAGCCCGGCGGCTGCTGCAGGCGCAGTTGCCGGGGGACTTTCAGTTGCTCTCGGTGGCCGAGGTCCCCAGCTTCGGCCCCAGCCTCTCCCAGGAGCTGGAGGCCGCCCACTGGCGCCTCGCGCTGCGGCCGGCTCCCGGGGAGACGGCCCCTGGCCCCGAGCGCTGGGCCCGGGCCATCGCCGCCCTGCTGGCGGCGGAGTCCCTGCCGTGGCACGACACGGACAAGAAGGGGCGCCCCCGCAGCCGCGACTGCCGCCAGGCGCTGCGCAGCCTCGTTCCGGTTCCCCCCGCTGCAGCGGCCCAAGCGCTGGAGGGTGGCATGGTCCTGGAGCTGGAGGCCGCCATCGATCCCAGCGGCCGCAGCCTCAGGCCCGAACAGCTGGCCCACTGGCTGGGGGAGGACTTGGGGGTTGCGCTCGTCTGCGCCTCCATGCAGCGTCTGGCGCTCCTGCTCCGCAGCCCCGGCACTGCTGCGGCTGGATCCAAGGCCCACGCGTGCTAATTTCCAGGCAAGGCGATCAGGCCGTTTGCCTGCAAGCTCCCGCGGCATTTTCGCAGCGCATCCAGCTTTCTCAGCGCAGACCGCAGCCGGCAGCCACCTCCGTTGGCCCCTCTGCTCCAGAGTCCTCGACCCTGGTATTCGCCCCAAGCGCTTTCCGGTTCCCAGCGTCCTGAAAGCGACCCGCGGCTCGATGCGCGGTCAGATTCCAGCAGCATTGCGAGCAGCACCACCGGAATCGGCCTGGCCTGTTCCGACCACACCATTGTTTCCAACGCCTTCCGGCAGGCCCGTCATCGGTCTCCCGGTTCGGCCCATCCCCTGGCAGGGTCCCACCCGGGGCCACCTCTTATCCCATGCCCCAGCAGATCGTCATTGCCGAGCAACTGCGGATCGCCGCAGTGCTCAACGACGAACGTGTTGATGAGTTGATCGTGGCCCAGGGCCGCTATCAGATCGGCGATGTCTACCTCGGCACGGTGGAGAACGTGTTGCCGGGAATCGATGCCGCCTTTGTGAACATCGGCGAGAGCGAGAAGAACGGCTTCATCCACATCACCGATCTCGGCCCCCTGAGGCTGCGCAAGGGTGGCGCCGGCATCACCGAGCTGCTCGAACCCAGGCAGAAGGTGCTCGTGCAGGTGATGAAGGAGCCCACCGGCACCAAGGGCCCACGCCTCACCGGCAATCTTGCCCTGCCGGGCCGCTACCTGGTGCTGCAGCCCCATGGCCAGGGTGTCACGATCTCCCGCCGGGTGAACGGCGACAACGAGCGCAACCGCCTGCGGGCCCTGGGGGTTCTGATCAAGCCCCCCGGGGCGGGGCTGCTGGTGCGCACCGAAGCCGAGGGGGTGAGCGAAGAGCTGCTGATCGAAGACCTCGAGTCGCTGCTGCGCCAGTGGGAGGCGATTCAGACCGCTGCCGAGACGGCCTCGCCGCCGGTGCTGCTCAACCGCGATGAGGACTTCATCCACCGCATCCTCCGTGACCTCTACAGCCAGGAGCTGGTGCGGGTGGTGGTGGACAGCCCGGAAGGGGTGTCGCGGGCGAAGGCCTTCCTCGGCGCCGACCACAGCAACGTGCTGGTGGAAGCCCACGACGCCCCCAGCGACATCCTCGAGGCCTACAAGGTCAGCGCCGCCATCCACGACGCCCTCAAGCCCCGGGTGGACCTGCCCTCGGGCGGCTACGTGATCATCGAGCCCACCGAGGCGCTCACCGTGATCGATGTGAACTCGGGGTCGTTCACCCGTTCGGCGAATGCCCGCGAGACGGTGCTGTGGACCAACTGCGAGGCCGCCGTCGAGATCGCCCGGCAGCTGAAGCTCCGCAACATCGGCGGGGTGGTGGTGATCGATTTCATCGACATGGAATCGCGCCGCGACCAGCTCCAGGTGCTGGAGCACTTCACCCAGGCCGTGCGCGATGACGCGGCCCGGCCCCAGATCGCGCAGCTCACCGAGCTGGGCCTGGTGGAACTGACCCGCAAGCGCCAGGGCCAGAACATCTACGAGCTCTTCGGGCGTGCATGCCCCAGCTGCGGCGGCCTCGGCCATGTGGCGGTCCTGCCCGGGCGGGACAGCCTGCAGCCCCTCGCCAGCGCCGCGGGTCTGGTGCGCTCGGCCGCAGCAGCCCGTGCCGAGGTGGCCGCCCCCACTGCCGCGGCTGAGTCCGGCGGTTCCCGGCGGCGGCGCGGCGGGCGGGGCGGCAGGTCGTCCTCCGAAGCCGATGATGCCACCGCATTCGTTCCCGTGGCGCCGCTTCTGGATCAGGACCAGACCGACACCGGCCGCTCCGGCCATGACGCCTCCCGCCGCCCCGAGCCCGAGGTGCTCACCGTGCCGATGGATCCGGTGCAGGAGGCGGTCTATGGCTGGCTGGGCCTGAATCCAGCCCTGCTGCTCGACACTCCCCCCGCGTCCGACAGTGCCGTGGTGCGGGTGGTGCGCCCCGGCGTCGATCCCGAGGCCGTGCGCGAGGAAGCGCGGCAGGAGCTGGCCAGCAGCGGCTCGCGGCGACGCCGTGGTCGCGGCGGTCGCGGCGGGGGCCAGACCCACTCCGCCGAAGAGGGCAGCGCTGAAGCGTCCCACGAGACCTCGCCCCAGGCCGCGGCGGAATCCACGCCAGGCCCGGAGCTGGCGGGTACCAATGGCAGCCGTCGTGGCGACAGCGCCGCCGGCCCGACCCGCACGGCGCGCCGCGGACGGGCGTCCTCCCCGGCCCCCGCCCCGGTGGACATCACGCCCCTGCCGGCCCAGCTCACTCCCGAGACCGTGGTCACGGTGTCGGTGCCGACCCGCCGGGATGAGCCGGTGGCGGCCCCCGTTCCGGTGGCCAAGGCTGCCGCCGCCGCACCGGCCGACACGGCGCCGGAGGATGGGGAACCCCGCCGCCGCCGCCGTCGCTCGTCCGCGACCGTCTGAACGGCTTGGCCGAGGATCCCTGGTTCGGCCGGAATCCAGCCTGCTGCGCCGGTGTGGATGAAGTGGGACGGGGTTGCCTGTTCGGCCCGGTGTTCGCCGGGGCCGTGGTGCTCGGGGCCGAGGCCGCCGCAGCCCTCACCGCCCAGGGCCTGACCGACAGCAAGAAGCTCAGTGCCAGGCGCCGGGAGGCCCTGCTGCCGCTGATCCGTGAGGCCGCCGAGGCCTGGGCGCTGGGCCAGGCATCGGCGGCCGAAATCGACGGTTTCGGCATCCGCCAGGCCACCGAGCGGGCGATGCAGCGCGCCCTGGCCAAACTGCCCCAGCCTCCGGCCCTGCTTCTGGTGGACGGCGTGCTGCCCCTGCGGGGGTGGCCCGGAGAGCAGGCCACGCTGGTGCGCGGCGACAGCCGCAACGCCGCCATCGCCGCGGCCAGCGTGCTGGCCAAGCAGGCCCGCGACCAGCTGATGCGGACCCTGGCGGACCGGTTCCCTGGCTACGGACTGGAGCGCCATGCCGGCTACGGCACCGCCCAGCACCGTGCCGCCCTTCTGAGCCTGGGGCCCACGGCCCTGCACCGCCGCAGCTTCCTCAGCAGGGTGCTGACAGGGTGATCAGGGCTCCTGGCACCAGCGCTCGAAGTCGACCACCAGCTGCTGACCCACCCGGCTCTTGATGCTGCGCAGAATCCCCGCCAGCACCGAGCGGCCCGTGGCCTCCAGCACCCGGGGAGGGATCAGCCGCAGCAGCGGGGGCTGGCTCACGCTCACGGCGAGGTTGGCTTCCCCTTCCAGGCCCTCTTCGCTGGCCACCAGCCAGGACTTCAGTTCCAGCTGGAAATCATCCACCAGGCCAAGCCCCTCGAGCTGGCAGTGGTTGGCGATCAGGTCGATTCTGCCGGGTTCCAGATGGGTGCTCAGTTCCACCACCGGATGGATCTTCAGCTGGAACACCTCCAGGTGGCTCACGGCATAGCGGTAGCGGCCCGGGCCCAGACGCTCGAGCTGGCTGGGATCCAGCAGAGCCTTCACCACCCGGTCTTCTTCGGCCAGATAGCGGGACAGGCTGTCCTGCTGGTGGCGAACGCCAAGTTGCAGTTGCTGACTGGCACGGAAGGCCAGGGGCATCGCCTGAGGGCCGGCGCGGCATGATCCTATCGGTCGCCCCAGGGCCCCCAGTTCTGTCGAAGCTCGTGATGCGCGTTGCCTTTCTTGGTCCTGCCGGTACCTACGGGGAGCAGGCTGCGCAGCAGCTGATCGCGCTGGAGGGACTGGCCGATGCCGAGCTGGTGCCGCAGCTGGGGATCCGGGCCGTGGTGCAGGCCCTGGCCCAGGGTGACTGCGACGCGGCCGTGGTGCCGGTGGAGAATTCCGTGGAGGGAGGGGTCACCACGTGCCTCGATGCCCTCTGGGAGCACCCGGACCTCGCGGTGGCCCGGGCCCTGGTGCTGCCGGTGCGCCATGCCTTGGTGGGTTCCGGCACCATCGCGGGCATCAGCGAGGTGCTCTCCCATCCCCAGGCCCTCGCCCAGTGCAGCCAGTGGCTGGCGGACAACCTGCCGAAGGCTCTGCAGCTGCCCACCAGCTCCACGGCGGATGCGGCCCGCATGGTGGCGGGCAGCCGTTTCCGCGCCGCCATCGCCTCACGCCAGGCCGCCGAGGAGCACGGGCTCACGGTGCTGGCCTATCCCGTGAACGATGTGCCGGGCAACTGCACCCGCTTCCTGCTGCTCCGCCGCGGCATCCGCGCCCATACCGGCACCCTGGCCAGCCTGGCCTTCTCGCTCCATTCGAACCAGCCGGGGGCCCTGCTGGAGGCCCTGGGGTGTTTTGCCCGGCGTGGTCTGAACATGAGCCGGATCGAGTCGCGCCCATCCAAGCGGGAAATGGGCGAGTACATCTTCTTCGTGGATCTGGAGCTGCCGGAAGCCCCCCAGGTGCTGGAGGCAGCTCTGGAGGATCTGGGCCCGCTGTGCGAACACCTGGCGTTGTTCGGCGCCTATCCGATCAACCACCAGGGCGCCGGCTGAACCCGAGCCCCGATGCGGGGCCCAGGATTCCAGGGCCCGGTTTCAGGCCGGCTTGCGGCCCCGGAACACCCCGAACTGCATCAGGCCGGTGGCGAAGGCCCAGTGCATCAGCAGGATGGTGGGAGCCTCCCGCAGCCCCTGCAGCACGGCCCCGGGGCCCAGACCCAGGACCGCCCCGGGTCTGTGCACCCCTTCCAGGATCGAATCCAGCCAGGAGGGCAGGGTGGCTGCCGTCCAGTCGGCCGTCTCGACGGCCACCCCACCGGCCCAGGGGCTGCCGTTGAGGTTGGCCTGCAGGGAGCGGATGCTGGCGAATTCCGGGTGGGCCCACTGTTCGAGGAGCTGACGCATCACCCAGCGCTCCCGGGCGGACAGGGCGCCGTCGCTGGGATCGCGGCGGTTCCAGTCCGCCACGGCCAGGAGCCCCCCTGGCCGCAGGCAGCGCAACAGCTCGTCGGCGTAGCGCTGCTTGTCCGGCATGTGGGGTGAGGCCTCCACGCTCCAGACGGCATCGAAGCTGCCCTCCTCCAGCTCGAGAGCCAGGGCATCCATCACCGCGAACCGGCAGCGGCCGGCCAGATCCGTTGGCGTGAGCTCCCGGGCCCGGGCGATCTGCAGCGGGCTGATGCTGATGCCGAGCACATCGAGGCCGTAGTCCCGGGCCAGGATCCGGGCGCTGCCACCGATGCCGCAGCCCACGTCGAGCACCCTGCTGCCGGGTGCCAGACGGTCGAGACCGCTCCAGCGCACCAGCTCGTGCACAAAGTCCTCCTTGGCCCGGCGGAAGTCGCGCCGGCCTGCTCCCACGGGTGGATCGCCGTAGTGGCCGAGATGGATGTGCTCACCCCACAGCCTCTCCAGCAGGGCGTCCTGGGTCCAGCGGTCGTAGGCGGCGGCCACGCTGGCGCTGTCCTGGTAGCGGCGGTTGCGCCGCAACCACAGGACTGCCGCTGCCGCTGATCCCCCGGCCACAGCCAGGGCTGCGGCCAGGGGCCAGCTGAGGGAGGGCATGGGGCGTTCGGGAGAGGAACTTACTGGGGTTGGAAGGTGTCCTTCAGGACCGTGCGGGCCGCCAGCTGACGGCGGGTCTGGTCGAGCAGTTCGAATTCCTGCCGCAGCCGCTCACCGGTGTCGGTGAGCTCCAGCAGGGCCTGCTGGTGATCGGCAACCGGACCTCCCAGGTGGGATCCGATCCAGAACGAGAGTTCCCGTGGCAGATCGGGCAGATCGCTCGGCAGTGCGGCGGGTTTCCCCACCAGTTTCGCGGTGAGCTCAACGACATCCCGCAGGGCCTGGTTCACGGATGTGGCCAGGCTCTGCAGCTCTTCGGGGGAGTCGGGAACGGCGTCCTCGATCCAGCTGACAAGCCCGACGCGGTACGGGGCCTCCCGCACGATGTCCAGCACTCGGAAGCGCTGCTGGCCCATGGTGACGATGTTGCTGCGATCGTCGTCCTGGGTCTGGCAGTGGATGATCTCGGCGCAGCAGCCGATGCTGGCCATCGCCTTCTGCTTCGGATCCCAGCGCACCACGCCGAAGCGTCGGTCTTCCGCCATTACCGTCTGCAGCAGCATGCGGTAGCGCGGTTCGAAGATGTGGAGCGGGAGCACTTCCTGGGGGAAGAGCACCACATCGGGCAGGGGAAAGAGAGGCAGCTCCCTTACGGCCAGTTCACCCATGGCTTGCTGAGGAGTTGCCAGGCCATTCTAGGAACAGCGCCAGCTGGCCGGGACTGGCGCACCCCTGAGCCTCGTTCGGGGCTGGGCGGGTCCTGCGTGACGGATCAGAGCCTGATGGATCAGGGGGCTCTGAATCAGAGCTTGACTTCGATGTCGACGCCGCTGGGGAGATCCAGTTTCATCAGGGCATCGATCGTCTTGGCCGAGGGGCTGTAGATGTCGATGATGCGGCGGTGGGTGCGGGTTTCGAAGTGCTCCCGGGAATCCTTGTCCACGTGGGGCGAGCGCAGCACGCAGTAGATCTTGCGCTTGGTGGGCAGCGGAATCGGGCCGATGGCCGTGGCGGCGGTGTGGTCAGCCGTCTCGATGATTTTCTCGCAGGAGAGATCCAGCATGCGGCGATCGAACGCCTTCAGGCGAATACGGATCTTCTGCTGGGCGATGGCGGTGGACATGGGAAGGGTCTGGACGCCGGGGTGGCGTGAAATCGAAGAGATGGTGGGCCGGGTGGCTCGCTTGGGCAGGAACCCGGGTTGTCAATGTTCTCGGAGCCTGGTTCTCGGAGACTGGCTGCTCCGGGCTGGACCGGAGGCTCGCGCCCCGATCCCCAGGATCACGCCAGACACGGAATCCCTCTGGAGATCCGCTGGCAGGGCTGCCGGAGAGGAATGGAGGCTCGCCCCCATTCCTCGACCTTAGGTGACGATCAGGCGATGATCTTGGACACCACGCCGGCACCGATGGTGCGGCCGCCCTCACGGATGGCGAAACGCATCCCCTGCTCGATGGCCACGGGGCAGATCAGCTCGCCGGTCATCTTGATGCGGTCCCCGGGCATCACCATCTCCACGTTGGAGCCGTCGTCGGCGGTGAAGGCGGTGATCTGGCCGGTCACATCCGTGGTGCGGATGTAGAACTGGGGCCGGTAGCCGGCGAAGAAGGGGGTGTGGCGGCCGCCCTCTTCCTTCTTGAGCACGTAGACCTCACCCTCGAACTTGGTGTGGGGGGTGATCGAACCGGGCTTCACCAGCACCATGCCGCGCTCGATGTCCTCCTTCTGGATGCCACGGAGCAGCAGACCCACGTTGTCGCCGGCCATGCCCTCGTCGAGCAGCTTGCGGAACATCTCCACACCGGTGACGGTGCTCTTGCGGGTGTCCTTGATGCCGACGATCTCGATCTCCTCGCCCACTTTCACCTTGCCACGCTCGATCCGACCGGTGGCCACGGTGCCGCGGCCGGTGATCGAGAACACGTCCTCCACGGCCATCAGGAAGGGCTTGTCCACTTCCCGCTCGGGCTCGGGGATGGAGGCGTCGACGGCATCCATCAGCTCGGCGATCTTGGCCTCCCACTCGGCATCGCCCTCGAGGGCCTTCAGACCCGACACCTTGACCACGGGGATGTCGTCACCCGGGAAGTCGTAGCTGCTCAGCAGCTCGCGCACTTCCAGTTCCACCAGCTCGAGGATTTCCTCGTCATCCACCATGTCGCACTTGTTGAGGGCGACGACCAGCGCAGGCACACCCACCTGCTTGGCCAGCAGGATGTGCTCCTTGGTCTGGGCCATCGGACCGTCCGTGGCGGCCACCACCAGGATGGCACCGTCCATCTGGGCGGCACCGGTGATCATGTTCTTCACGTAGTCCGCGTGGCCCGGGCAGTCCACGTGGGCGTAGTGGCGGTTGTCGGTCTCGTACTCGACGTGGGCGGTGTTGATGGTGATGCCGCGCTCACGCTCCTCGGGAGCACCGTCGATCTGGTCGTAGGCCTGGGCCTTGGCGAAACCCTTCTTGGCCAGCACGTTGGTGATGGCAGCGGTGAGGGTGGTCTTGCCGTGGTCAACGTGGCCGATCGTGCCGATGTTGACGTGGGGTTTGTTCCTTTGGAACTTCTCGCGAGCCATGGGAGGAAAGAATCGGGGGGGTTAGGTGGGTACGAATGAGGATCAGGACTTGCCCTGATTCTTGGAGATGATGGCCTCGGCCACATTGCGAGGTACTTCCTCGTAGTGGCTGAATTCCATCGAGAAGATACCCCGACCCTGGGTCATGGATCGGAGCTGGGTGGCGTAGCCGAACATCTCGGCCAGGGGCACCTTGGCCTGGACCTTGGACTGTCCATCGTCGATGGATTGTCCTTCGACCTGGCCGCGGCGGGACGAGAGGTCGCCGATCACCGAACCGAGGAAATCCTCGGGGATCTCGACCTCCACCTTCATCATCGGTTCAAGCAGCACGGGATTGCACTTCTTGACCCCGTCCTTGAAGGCCATGGAGCCGGCGATCTTGAACGCCATCTCCGAGGAGTCGACGTCGTGATAAGAGCCGTCGACCATGGTGACGCGCACATCGATCATCGGATAACCCGCAATCACGCCGGATTCGCAGGTCTCCTTCATGCCGGCTTCGGCCGGACCGATGTATTCCTTGGGAACGACGCCGCCAACGATCTTGTTGACGAATTCGAACCCTGAGCCCGGCTCGCCGGGCTCCATCTCGATCACCACGTGGCCATACTGGCCCTTACCGCCGGTCTGGCGGGCGAATTTACCTTCGCCCTTGGCGCTGGCGCGAATGGTTTCCCGATAGGACACCTGGGGAGCGCCGATGTTGGCCTCCACCTTGAATTCGCGCAGCATGCGGTCTACCAGGATCTCCAGGTGGAGCTCGCCCATGCCGGCGATCACGGTCTGGTTGGTTTCCGGATCGGTGGAGACGCGGAAGGTGGGGTCTTCCTCCGAGAGGGACTGCAGGGCTTTGGAGAGCTTGTCCATGTCGCCCTTGGTCTTGGGCTCCACAGCCACAGAAATCACCGGCTCCGGGATGTAGAGCGATTCCAGGATGATGGGGTCGCTGTCCACGCAGAGCGTGTCACCGGTGGTGGTGTCCTTCAGACCGAGGACGGCGCCCAGATCACCGGCACGCAGTTCGTCGACTTCCTCACGGTCATCCGCCTTGAGAACGATCAGACGGGAGATGCGCTCCTTCTTGTCCTTGGTGGAGTTCAGCACGTAGCTGCCCTTCTGCAGCACGCCGGAGTAGATGCGCACGAAGGTGAGTTTGCCGAACGGATCGGCCATCACCTTGAAGGCCAGGGCGCTGAAGGGAGCGCTGTCGTCGGCGGGACGCAGCGCTTCGGTGCCGTCTGGCAGCAGGCCCTGGATCGGGGGCACGTCCACAGGTGCCGGCAGGTAATCCACCACCGCGTCCAGCAGGAGCTGAACCCCTTTGTTCTTGAAGGCCGAGCCGCACAGCATGGGCACCAGGCCATGCTTCAGCACGCCCTCGCGGATGCCGTTGCGGAGTTGCTCCTCGCTGAGCTCGCCGGTTTCGAGGAACACCTCCACGAGATCTTCGTCCGTCTCGGCGACCGACTCCATCAGCTTGTTGCGCCATTCGGCCACCTCATCGGCCATCGAGGCCGGCACATCGGTTTCCTCGATGTCCTTGCCGAGCTCATCCTTGTAGATGAAGGCCCGGTTCTTCACCAGATCGATGATTCCGCTCAGCTCGCCCTCGGCACCGATCGGCAGCTGGATCGGCGCTGCATTGGCCTTGAGGCGGTCCTTGATCTGGCTGTAGACCTTCAGGAAGTCGGCGCCGGTGCGGTCCATCTTGTTGACGAACACCATGCGCGGCACCTTGTAGCGGTCCGCCTGGCGCCACACCGTCTCGGACTGGGGCTGAACACCGCCCACGGCACAGAAGACGGCGATCACGCCATCGAGCACCCGCATCGAGCGCTCCACCTCGATGGTGAAATCGACGTGCCCCGGGGTGTCGATGATGTTGATGCGGTGATCCTTCCAGCTGGTGGAAATGGCCGCTGCCGTGATCGTGATGCCCCGTTCGCGCTCCTGCGCCATCCAGTCGGTCACGGCGGCACCGTCGTGCACCTCACCGATCTTGTGCACCACACCCGAATAGAAGAGGATCCGCTCGGTGGTGGTGGTTTTGCCCGCGTCGATGTGGGCGGCGATGCCGATATTTCTGACGCGTTCCAGTGGAAAGGCGCGAGCCACGGGGGATGTCTCCGAAAGGTCTACAAAAAGCAGTCGATACTGTACTGATCAGCCTTGGGCTGATCGTGCCCCGCCGGTGGGGCAGCCGGGATCAGTAGCGGTAGTGCGCAAAAGCCTTGTTGGCTTCGGCCATCTTGTGGGTCTCTTCCCGCTTGCGCACCGCGCTGCCGGCTTCATTGGCGGCATCCATGAGCTCGCCCGCCAGCTTCTGGGCCATGCTGCGGCCGTTGCGGGCTCTGGAGAAATTCACCAGCCAGCGCAGGGCCATGGCCGTGCCCCGCTCCTGGCGCACCTCCATCGGCACCTGGTAGGTGGCACCACCCACCCGGCGGGCCCGCACTTCCACCAGGGGCGTGGCGTTTCGCACAGCCGTTTCGAACAGCTCCAGGGGATCGGAGCCGGTGCGCTCGTTGATCAGGGCGAAGGCGTCCGACAGGATCCGCTGGGCGGTGGACTTCTTGCCGTGCTTCATGAGCCGGGCCACGATCATCGAGGCCAGACGGCTGTTGAACTGGGGATCGGGAAGGATCGGGCGCTTTTCGGCAGCGTTGCGGCGGGACATCGGAATTGCGAGGTGCTTGGGAAGACTTGGTCATCCAGGGGCCTGACCGGCCCGGAGCCGGACCTGAGGCCTGACCTGGAGGCAGGTTCAGGATTTCGGGGTCTTGGCGCCGTACTTGGAGCGGGCCTGGCGGCGATCCTTGACGCCAGCGGTGTCCAGCGTTCCGCGGATGATGTGGTAACGCACGCCGGGGAGGTCCTTGACCCTGCCGCCCCGGATCAGCACCACCGAGTGCTCCTGCAGGTTGTGGCCGATGCCGGGGATGTAGGCCGTCACCTCGAACCCCGACGTGAGGCGGACCCTCGCCACCTTCCGCAGGGCCGAGTTCGGCTTCTTGGGGGTGGAGGTGTACACGCGGGTGCACACACCACGGCGCTCGGGACAGGAACGCAGGGCCGGCGATTTCGTCTTTCGTGTCAGACGTTGCCGTTCAGTGCGGATCAGTTGCTGGATAGTGGGCATCGAGGGCCGGAGAACACAGGTCGGACGTCCGACCGATTTCGACAATCCGTCACCTTACTGGGTCGCCTGCCGCCCCTCCTTGCCCCGGCTGAAGGCCGACCCGCAGGCGCAGCTCACCACCCCTTCGCCCGGCAGCACCAGAAAGCCCCCCCCGCTGAGATCACCGCGGTAGTCGAGGGTGAGGCCGGTGAGCAGCTCCAGCTGTTCGGCCGGGGCATAGAGCGTCACGCCGTCGGCACGGGCGATGGGCACCCCCGCCAGGTGGCCGGGCCGCACCCGGATCGTCCACCGCTCGCACCCCCCCTCCACCAGATCCAGGTGGACCAGTCCGGGTGTGCCCGCCACGGCGGCCTGGCGGCCCAGCTCAGCGGCCGCGCTGGCTGAAAGGCGCAGACTGTGGCCCTTCGGCATGGGGCTGCGGGGAATGGCTCGCCGATCCACTGTGGCACCACAGCAGGCAGGCTCCACCTCCCGCCTGGCCGGCGAACCGGCCCTCAGGGCACCAGGCCGACCCCGTTGTGCACCGATCCGGCCACGCCGCGGCCCTTGACCTGGTGACTCCCCCCCAGCACCAGGCCGGTGGAACTGCCGCCGTCCAGGTTGAGGGCGTCCCGCAGCCCCAGAGCCCGGAGCAGCTGGGCGGCCTGGCCCAGCGTGGGCCCGCTGCCGTTGACGCCCTCCAGGGTGATCAGCCACACCTCGCGGCCATCGCTGCCCAGCACCGTGCGGGGGGCCCCCTGCCGCAGGAAGCTGGCACTGAAATTCTCGGCCGCTCCATTGAGGGTGATCCGGCCGCCCTGCAGCAGCAGAGGGCCACCGCCGATCACCTGGTTCATGCTGCCCAGCGCATTGCTGGGCCGGCTGCTGAGCTGCAGGCGGCTGCCGGGCCCCCAGGGCAGCCCGACGCCGCCGCGGCCCACCAGCAGGGTCTCCCCCGGGCGCAGGGGAATCCCCTGGGCGAGTTCCGCGCTGGCCAGGCTGCGGCTCACCACACCGTCGCTGCCGAGCAGCAGCCCCGTCTCCGAGCCACTCAGCGCCCGGTAGAAGGGCCCCCAGTCCGCCGTGTAGCGACTCACGCCCCGCTGCACATAGCCACTGTTCACCACCACGATCGGCAGGCGGGCCCGGTCGGGCCCGATCACCCACTCCTCCAGGAGCAGACGGCCGAAGCTGGGCACCTCCCTGCCGTTCCAGGCCGCCACGCCGCGGTTGAGGATCGGTCCGGACATCCAGCGGCCATCCACCTTGAGGGCCCCGAGCGGCAGGCGCCGCACCCGGTTGAAATACCCCCCGTTGATCGCCACCAGGGCCCGGGTCTGGCCGGCGAGCTGCACCAGGGAGGTGAGCCCCTCCATCGAGCCGGGCCGCACCAGTGGCCGCAGCTGCAGGGGAGCGGTGCGGGGATCGATCCGCACCGCGTTGATCCGCACCCCATCGCGCACGAGGCGATCCCAGCGCAGGGTGCGCCCGATCATGGCCTGCACCTCCGGGCTGATCGGCGCCGGCGCGATTGGGCCGCTGTCCCCCTCGGCGGGGATGTCGATCACCAGGCGGTTCGGATCCCCCAGGGTGAACACCTTGCTCACCGGTCCGCGGCGGGGCCGTACCGCCAGCCCCCGCCCGGAGCCCTGCACCACAAGCCCCAGGTTGCGAAGCTCCTGCACCTGGGCGGGGCTGGCCTGCACATCCAGCAGAAGCTGGGCACCGGCACTGCGCACCAGGGCCGGACGGCCCAGGTCGAGCACCAGGCGCCGCGCTCCCGGTTGGTTGCCGCTGCGCACCTGCAGCACCGGGGCAGCGGCCAGGTTGAGCGACAGTTGGGCGCCCCGGGCCTCCGTCTGCACCCCCACGGCGGAGAGCAGCGGCAGGGCATCCACCGCCACTTCGTCGTCGAGGCTGCGCTGCCGGGCCGGGGGCACCAGCAGGGGCCGGCCGAACCATTCCAGATCGAGGCTGCCGTCAGGGCGGCTGCGGCTGCTCACCCCCAGCTGGTTCTCCAGCACCTCCAGAGGCAGCCAGAGCTGGCGCGGCGGGCCGTCCGCAGGGCCGATCCAGAGCCAGCGGGCCTGCTGGGACTGACCATTGATGCTGATGCCGGTGCCCTGGCGCTCGCCGCCGCCCAGCTGTTCGGCCATGGAAGGGGAGCCCGTCGCCGGCGGCGGTGGGGGCGGCAGCGGCATTCTCGGGGCGGCGGCAGCGGCGATGGGCGGGAGCGCAGTCGCCAGCATCAGCAGCCCCCCCCTCAGCAGGTGGGCGCCCCGCCTCTGAGCGCGGAAGCGCAGGTTCGCGGCGGCGGTCGATGGCGACAGGGAATCTCTCGCTCCGACGGAACCCATCCCAGCCGTGCAAACCCGCTGACGCTAGCCGTGCTCCGGGGATACCGATCCCTAGGATCAGGCTCACTGTTTCTGAAGGCTCGACGGCCGCAGATCCCTGCCGGGACCCTGCAGCCATGGGGGGCCCGCTGACACCAACTCCAGAATCCCGGGCTATGCCTCGTCCCACCCGCCCCGTTTGGCCGCACTGCGACAGCCCTGCTCCTGAGGCCGTGGCCGGGGAACGGGATGCCTGCGGCGTGGGATTCCTCGCCTCCCTGAAGGGAGAACGCAGCCACTGGGTGCTGCAGCAGGCCCTCCGCGGCCTCGACTGCATGGAGCACCGCGGCGGCTGCGGCGGCGATGGTGACTCCGGCGACGGCGCTGGAGTGCTCTGCGGCATTCCCTGGACCTACCTCGAGGCGGTGTGGCCAGCCGCTGCGGACTCCGTGTCCCAGCATCGCGGTCTGGGGATGGTGTTTCTTCCCGCCGCTGCCGAACGCCGGGATGAAGCGCGCCGGTTCTGTGAAGCCGAGGCGGCTCAGCTGGGTCTGCGCTCCCTCGGCTGGCGCCCCGTGCCGGTGGATCCCAGCGTGCTCGGGCCCATGGCGCGCTCCACGGCCCCTGTGATCGAGCAGTGGCTGCTGGCGGCCGACGTGCATGGCGACGCCCTCGAAGGCCTGCTGTTCCGCCTGCGGCGCCGCTGCGGCGATCGGGCCCGCGAGACCTGGGGCCCGGGCGCGGGAGACCTCTATTTCGCCTCGCTCAGCAACCGCACCGTGGTCTACAAGGGCATGGTGCGATCCGAGGTGCTGGCGGCGTTCTACGCCGATCTGCGCGACACGCGCTTCGCGGTGAGTTTCGCCGTGTACCACCGCCGCTTCAGCACCAACACCCTGCCCCGCTGGCCCCTGGCCCAGCCGATGCGCCTGCTCGGCCACAACGGGGAGATCAACACCCTGCTGGGCAACATCAACTGGGCCAAGGCCTCGGAAGTGAATCTCGAAGCGGTGTGGGGCCACGCGGCCGACGACCTCCGCCCGGTGGTGAACGCCGCCTTCAGCGATTCCGCCAACCTCGATGCCACCCTCGAGCTGATGGTGCGGAGCGGGCGCCCCATCACCGAGAGCCTGCTCACCCTGGTGCCCGAGGCCTTCCGGGATCAGCCGGAACTGGCCGACAAGCCCGAGATCCAGGCCTTCTACGAGTACTCCGCCTGCACCCAGGAGCCCTGGGATGGCCCCGCGCTGCTGGTGTTCGCCGACGGCCGCAGCGTGGGGGCCACCCTCGACCGCAACGGCCTCAGGCCGGCCCGCTACTGCATCACCAGCGATGGCTTCGTGGTGATGGGTTCGGAAACCGGGGTGGTGGACCTGGTGGAGAGCAGCATCGTCGAGAAGGGCCGTCTGGGTCCCGGCCAGATGCTCGCGGTTGACCTGGAGCAGTGCCGCCTCCTGCACAACTGGGACGTGAAGCAGGAGGTGGCGAGCCGCCACCCCTACGGAGCCTGGCTCGCCGAGCATCGCCGCACCCTGCTGGCCCAGCCCTGGGAGGACCAGCGCCAGCTCGACGACCTGGAACTCCTGCAGCAGCAGACGGCCTTCGGCTTCACCGCCGAGGACCTCGATCTGGTGATCGAGGACATGGCCGGCGCCGCCAAGGAGCCCACCTACTGCATGGGTGATGACATCCCCCTGGCGGTGCTCTCCAGCAAGCCCCACCTGCTCTACGACTACTTCAAGCAGCGTTTCGCCCAGGTCACCAACCCGCCGATCGACCCCCTGCGGGAAAAGCTGGTGATGAGCCTGGAGATGCATCTGGGCCGGCGCGGGTCCCCCCTGCGTCCGGAACCGGCCTCGGCCGCGGTGCTCCATCTCTCCAGCCCCATCCTCAACGAAGCCGAACTGGAGGCGGTGGGGCAGCAGGGGCTCCCCAGCACCACCCTCAGCACCCTGCTGTCGATCGAGGATGGTCCGGCGGGGCTGGAGGGGGCGATCAACCGGCTCCGCAGCGAGGCGGAAGCGGCCGTGCGCGGGGGCAGCCAGATCCTGGTGCTCTCCGACCGCGGCATCAACGCCACCACCACCTACATCCCGCCGCTGCTGGCGGTCGGTGCGGTGCATCACCACCTGCTGGCCCTGGGCCTGCGGCTGCAGACTTCCCTGGTGGTGGACACGGCCCAGTGCTGGAGCACCCACCATCTGGCCTGCCTGATCGGTTTCGGCGCCAGCGCCGTGTGCCCCTGGCTCACCTGGGAAACCACCCGCCACTGGCTGGCCCACCCCAAGACCCAGAAGCTGATCGAGCGGGGCAGGCTGCCCGAGCTCACGGCAGCCCGGGTGCAGGCCAACGTGCGCAAGGCCCTGGAGGATGGTCTGCGCAAGATCCTCTCCAAGATCGGGATCTCCCTGCTGGCCAGCTACCACGGGGCCCAGATCTTCGAAGCCATCGGCATCGGCGCCGACCTGATCGATCTGGCCTTCCGCGGCACCACCAGCCGGGTGGCGGGCCTGAGCCTGGCGGATCTGGCCAGCGAGACGCTCAGTTTCCACGCCAAGGCGTTCCCGGAACTGAACCGCACCAAGCTCGAGTTCATGGGCTTCGTGCAGTACCGCACCGGCGGTGAGTTCCACCTCAACAGTCCCGAGATGGCCAAGGCCCTCCATGCCGCTGTCGCGGCGGGCCCCGGCTATGACCACTTCTCCACCTACAAGACGCTGCTGGAGCACCGGCCAGTGACGGCCCTGCGCGATCTGCTGGAGCTCAGGCCCGCCGCCACGCCCCTGCCCCTGGAGCAGGTGGAGAGCGTGGAGAGCATCTGCAGCCGCTTCTGCACCGGCGGCATGAGCCTCGGCGCGCTGTCGCGGGAAGCCCATGAGGTGCTCGCCGTGGCGATGAACCGCATCGGCGGCAAGAGCAACAGCGGCGAGGGGGGAGAGGATCCAGCCCGCTTCCATGTGCTTCAGGACGTGGACGCCGAAGGCCGCTCCGCCAGCCTTCCCACCATCCGCGGCCTCCGCAACGGCGACAGCGCCTGCTCCGCGATCAAGCAGATCGCCTCCGGCCGCTTCGGGGTGACGCCGGAATACCTCCGCAGCGGCCGGCAGCTCGAGATCAAGGTGGCCCAGGGGGCCAAGCCCGGAGAAGGCGGGCAGCTGCCCGGACCCAAGGTGGATCCCTACATCGCCTGGCTGCGCAACAGCAAGGCGGGGGTGGCCCTGATCTCCCCTCCTCCCCACCACGACATCTATTCGATCGAGGACCTGGCCCAGTTGATCCACGACCTGCACCAGGTGCACCCCGCAGCCAAGGTGAGCGTGAAGCTGGTGGCCGAGATCGGCATCGGCACGATCGCCGCTGGCGTGGCCAAGGCCAATGCCGATGTGATCCAGATCTCCGGGCACGACGGCGGCACCGGCGCCTCCCCGCTCAGTTCGATCAAGCACGCCGGTACCCCCTGGGAGCTGGGCCTCACGGAGGTGCACCGGTCCCTGCTCACCAATGGCCTGCGGGATCGGGTGCTGCTGCGCGCCGACGGGGGCCTCAAGACCGGCTGGGACGTGATCATCGCCGCCCTGCTCGGGGCCGAGGAGTTCGGCTTCGGGTCGGTGGCGATGATCGCCGAGGGCTGCATCATGGCCCGCGTCTGCCACACCAACAACTGCCCGGTGGGGGTAGCCACCCAGAAGGAGGCCCTGCGCCAGCGCTTCACCGGACTGCCCGAGCATGTGGTGAACTTCTTCCTCTACGTGGCCGAGGAGGTGCGTCAGCTGCTGAGCGTGCTGGGCGTTGCGCGCCTGGAGGACCTGATCGGTCGCACCGAACTGCTGCAGCCGCGGGATGTGCCCCTCACCAAGACCCGCAGCCTCGATCTCTCCTGCCTGATCGATCCGGTGGCGGATCCAGCCGACCGCTCCTGGCTGCTGCATGAGCACGATGCCCACGGCAACGGCCCCATCCTCGAAGACACCCTCCTGGCCGATGCCGCCGTGATGGCGGCCATCGAAGGCCACGGCACCGTGGAGCGCAGCCTGGCCATCGTGAACACCGACCGCAGCGTCGGGGCGCGCCTGGCCGGAGAGATCGCCGCCCGCCACGGCAACAGAGGGTTCCAGGGGCAGCTGGATCTCACCTTTAGCGGAGCCGCAGGGCAAAGCTTTGGCGCGTTCCTGCTGCAGGGCATGAACGTGCGGCTGATCGGTGATGCCAATGACTACGTGGGCAAGGGCATCAACGGCGGTCGCGTCACGGTGGTGCCCCAGGCGGGCAGCAGGGATCCCGGCTCCCAGGTGATCCTCGGCAACACCTGCCTCTACGGAGCCACCGGAGGGGAGCTGTTCGCACTCGGCCGCGCCGGTGAGCGCTTCGCCGTGCGCAACAGCGGGGCCCGGGCGGTGGTGGAAGGCACCGGCGATCACTGCTGTGAATACATGACGGGCGGCATCGTGGTGGTGCTGGGCAGCACCGGCCGCAACGTGGCCGCCGGCATGACCGGTGGTGTGGCCTTCCTGCTGGATGAATCCGGCGGCCTGGCCGATCGCCTCAACCCCGAGACCGTGACCCTCTGCGACCTCACGACGCCGGAGCAGGACGAGCTGCTGCGGCCCCTGCTCGAGGCCCATCTCCAGGCCACGGGAAGCACCAAGGCGGCCAGCATCCTGGCGGACTGGTCCAGCTGGAAGTCACGCTTCAAGGTGCTGGTGCCGCCCAGTGAGAAGGAGACGGTGGGCCTGGTGGAGCGGGAGGCGGTGGCGGTGGGGTGAGCCTGCCCCACCGCTCATCGAGCTTTCCACAGAGCCTTCCGTCGACTGCAGGGACTGGCCTCGATCTCAGCCGAGATCTCAGCGAGGATGCAACTGCATCAGCCTGCGGACCTCACCGGCGTGATAGCTGCTGCGGGTGAGAGGGCTGCTGACAACCTGCAGAAAGCCAAGCTGGTCTTCTCCGTAGCGCCTGTAGCTCTCGAACTGCTCCGGTGTCACGAAGCGGTCCACCGGAAGATGCTTGGGGCCGGGTGAGAGATATTGCCCGATGGTGATGATGTCCACGTGGTGATCATGCAGGTCGTTCATCACGCTTTGAATCTCCCCATCGTTCTCACCAAGTCCCGCCATCAGGCCGGATTTGGTGTAGGCGCGGGGCCAGTGGTCGTGCACGCGTCGGAGCAGCTCCAGGGATCGCTGGTAGATCCCCTGAGGCCGTGCCTTTCGGTAGAGCCTGGGCACGGTCTCGATGTTGTGGTTGAGCACGTCCGGTGCGCCCGCCATCACGGCGGCGAGGGCCTCCCAGTTGCCGCAGAAGTCCGGGATCAGCAGCTCGATGGTGGTGCCTGGCGACCGTTGCCGCACCTGCTCCATGCAGGCCACGAACTGGCTTGCGCCACCATCGGGGAGGTCGTCGCGGTTCACGGAGGTGATCACCACGTGCTGGAGCCCGAGCCGGGCCACCGCCTCGCCCAGCCGTTCGGGCTCCGTGGGGTCAAGGGCGCGCACGCTCTTGTCGAAATCGATGTCGCAGTAGGGGCAAGCCCGGGTGCAGCCCGGTCCCATGATCAGGAAGGTGGCCGTACCCCCCGCAAAGCATTCACCGATGTTGGGGCAGCTCGCCTCCTGGCAGACGGTGTTGAGCTTCAGGTCCACCAGCAGGTCGGCGACGGCGCCGATCCGTTCCCGCTGGGGAGCCTTCACACGCAGCCAGTCGGGCTTCAGCACGGAATCGGGAACAATCGGGCGGCCAGGGTCTTCACGGCTGCTCAGCCTACCCAGCCGCTCTCTGAACTCTGCGGCGCTCAGGCGGCACAGGCGCGAGGCAGAGCAGCAGGGAGGCACGCCCTCCCATCCCCTAAAGTCGCGCCATCGGGATGTAGCGCAGCTTGGTAGCGCACTTCGTTCGGGACGAAGGGGCCGCAGGTTCGAATCCTGTCATCCCGATTCTCCTCCAATCGCGGCCAGCTGCCGGCTTGCGGCTCGAGGTTTCACACGCCCTCCACCCGGGGGCAGAACCTTCGCCGCGGCCCAGCCCAGCGGCTGCTTGCAGCGCTCAGCTCAGCTCCGCACCGGGATAGCCACGGGGCGTGACCATCCGTCCGTCCTGGCTGTAGCTGCTGCTGTTGCCGATCAGCACCAGCGTCAGCATGTCCACCCGCTCCACCGGAAGTGCGCCGAGGCTATGGAGGGTCACGGATTCCTCCGGGCGACCCAGTTGCCGTGCCAGCACCACGGGGGTTTCCGGGCTCCGGGCTTCCAGCAGCAGGGTGCGGGCCCGCTCCAGTTGCCAGTGGCGATCGCGGGAGCGGGGGTTGTAGAGAGCCACCACGAAATCCCCTTGAGCGGCGCTGCGCAGCCGCTGTTCGATCACATCCCAGGGCGTCAGCCGATCGCTGAGGCTGATGGTGCAGAAATCGTGCATCAGCGGCGCCCCGGCCCGCGCCGCCGCCAGCTGCAGCGCCGAGATTCCCGGATGCACCAGGAACTGGGGCCGGGCGTTCCCGGGCTGTTGCAGCCAGAGCTCCAGGGCGAGCCCCGCCATGGCGTAGATGCCGCTGTCGCCGGAGGAGACCAGGGCCACCGCAACGCCCTGGTTCGCCAGCTCCAGGGCCTGCCGGCAGCGTTCGCGCTCCTGGGTGAGCTGGCCGTCGAGGCGCGCCTGATCGGGCCGGCGCAACGGCTCCAGCAGATCGAGATAGAGGCTGTAGCCCACCCACACCGTGGCCTCGGCCAGGGCCAGGCGGGCATCGGGGGTGAGCAGATCCAGGCGTCCCGGCCCGCTGCCCACCAGATGCAGCGTTCCGCGGTGGGGGGCCTGCTGCTCGGCGGCGATCGCCACGGCCACGGTGGCCGCACCGGATTCCTGATCGGCCGCACGTTCGATGGTTTTCGGCACCAGCAGCCGCGATCCCGAGCCCGCTGCAATCAGTGCAGCGGCCTCGGCCACGCTGGCGGTTCCCATCTCCGCCTCCACCACCGCCGAGGGGTTGGGCACGGGAATCCGGCGCAGCTCCGAGGCAGGAAGCCAGCGCAGCGGCCATTGGTGGCTGGCCGCCAGTTCGAGCAGGGCGGGCTCATCGGCCTTGCGATCGATGCTCGCCAGGCCGGCCACCGCTTCCGGCGCCAGGCTCGCGTCCTGCAGTGCCCCGCTCACCAGACGCTCCAGCACGGACAGGCTGGTGTGGCGTTCACAGCCGATGCCCAGCCAGAGACAGGGGGGATGCCAGCGGCAGCCGGGGCCTTGCTCGGCCGTGATGAACAGCGTGGCACCGTCGCCGCGGGACTCCGAACCCACTGGCGGCAACGTCTGGCTTGCCGCCAGCTCCCGCCAGCGTCTGCTTCCCGCGCTCTGATGGATGGCCAGCCCGGCGGGATCGCGGGCGGCCTGCTGCATCAGTCGATTCCAGTCGCCATCACGGCCCCGCCGCCAGCCCCAGCGTTCCCCGAACCGGTCGAGGGCCAGGGTGCCGAGGCCGCTGCTGCTGCCGGTGCTCACCACCGTCGCGTCCAGCAGGGCGGCGACTCGCCGCGCCAGGTCCTCCCCCCCGGCGGCATGGCTGCCCAGCAAGGGCACCACAAAGCGGCCGCGGGGGTCGAGCACCACCACGGCGGGGTCGCTCGCTTTGCTGCCGAGCAGCGGAGCCAGCAGCCGGATCACCAGCCCGCAGGCACCCACCACCACGAACCCGCCCGCACGGCTCCAGTTGCGCTCGAGCACGCTGCGGGCATCCTCCGCTTCGGTGCCGGAACCGGAGCCGCTGGCCACGCGGTGATCAAGCACGCCCGCGCTCTGCAGGCGCTGCAGCACGGGTTCTCCGGCGGGACTGAAACTCAGGCCCCAGACCGCTCCGGTTGTCATGGGGCCGCTCATCGGGCCCAGCGCCCGCGCAGACCGCTCAGGACTCCCTCACGCCTGGGCTGGATCAGGGTGCCATCCGGGTTCACCTGGTCCCGGGCGCTGCCCTCAGCACCGCTGGACGGCAGGTTCGCCTCGCGCGGCTCCACAGCCGAGGGGCTGATCGGCTCTGGCTTCTCAGGCTCTGGCTCGCCTGGCCCTGGCTCGTCGCCCGGGTCGGCCATGCTGGCCTCAGCCCCGCTGCCAGCCGCTTCTGGGTTCGCCGAAGGCAACTGGCCCTCCTGGGGAACGTCCTGGGGCCCTCCCTCCTGGGCGTCTTCCAGGTCTGCCTCCTCGCCGGGCCCAGCCATCGGCGGCGTCTCTCCATCGGCCGTCGCATCGCCTGTCTCATCGCCTGTCGCATCGGCCGTCGGATCGCCTGTCGCTTCAGCTGTCCCAGGGGCCGTCGCCGCGGGGGGCGCCTGGTCCGCTGAGGGCGAGGTCAAGGAAGAGTCGGAGCGGGATGTCGGCGCGCTGCTCTGCGGCGGGGCCAGCGGGCGTTCCCCCAGCACCAGAGCCTGCTGGTCGGGGCTCAGGGGCCCGGCGGCCCAGGCCGGCAGGGGTGCCTTCGCGTCGATCCACACTTCCCGCACCACGCTGTTGAACGGTGGGTTCAGGGGAGCGCCCTGGGCATCGACCAGTTCCATCAGCACCGTGTTGGATCCGCTCTTCCAGCCCCTGAGCCAGAGGGGGGTGTTCTCATCCACCAGAAAGCTGTCGCCGTTCACCGTGATCCGCAGGCGCCAGCCGTCATCACCCTCACGCAGGCCTTGGAGGGGGGCATCGCGCAGCAGCCAGTCGATCAGCACCGGCTGGCTGGAGCTCAGGGCCTCCGGGCTGGCCGGGATCAGCTGGGGGGTGCCAGGCGCGGGCACGCCGAGCGGATTGGGCGCCACACGATGCACCCGGATCTGGTCGCTGGCGTCACCGGCCTTGACGGCTTCCCCCCAGGGCCTGGCGGCATACACCGTCACCCGGTGACTGCCGGGCTCCAGGGGGGGCAGGGTCAGGCTGAGGCGCACTTCCCCAGGCGCGGTGGCTGGGGGCTGCGTTGCAGCTGGGGCGGGCCCGGTGATCCGCCGGGGGGCCTGCTGATCAATCTGCACCACCAGATGGGGCCCGAGGCCCAGATCGCCGGCGTCGACCAGGGGCCAGTCCTGAACCTCGAGCTCCAGGGTCCAGTCCCCGCCGGGCAGCACCTGCCCATCGGCTGGGCCCAGGATCCTCAAGCGGGGCTGGCGCTGCTGCAGGCCGGCTCGCAGCTGGCCCACCCCTGCAGGAGGCGGCACTTCCTGCAGGGCTCCGGCCGGTGGTGTGGGGAGGACCGACCCCGCCGCCGTGCTCGAAGCTGGGTCCGAGCGCCGGCAACCGCCTGGAAGCCAGGCCAGCAGAAGCACCAGGCACAGGACCGTCAGCCGTCGGCCCAGGCCGGCAGGTCCAGGCCCGAGCCGCGGATTCGCGCCGCCAACCGCCCTCACCCGCCGCTGCTCCCTTGCTGGATGGCGGCATTCTGCTGGCTGGCGTGAAGCCCGGGAGCCTGTGTCACCGGCCCATCTCTAAATTTTCGGGAATGATGTAACAAAGTGCCTTGAAAATGCTGTGATCCCTTGTCGCTTACTCCCAGTCAGACCCCAGTGCTGGCCTGGGAAGCTGACGGATTGAACCTTTGTAACTGGCCGCCCAGGGCGGATCAATTTGGCCCCTATAGTGCCGCCAGCGGTCCCCTATCTGGGGCCCAAAGCC
The DNA here is from genome assembly GCF_000155635.1 of Cyanobium sp. PCC 7001. Taxonomy (NCBI): domain Bacteria; kingdom Bacillati; phylum Cyanobacteriota; class Cyanophyceae; order Synechococcales; family Prochlorococcaceae; genus Cyanobium; species Cyanobium sp. PCC 7001. Next base: position 1,577,505 of record NZ_DS990556.1, on the reverse strand, counting down.
CCAGCCACAGCAGTCGGTTTCGCGGATTCCGCGAGTCCTGATCTCAGGCTGGAGCCCATGGCCTTGCCGGCTCCGGTCGGCCTGCGCCATGGGGCCCACTGACACCGTGCTCCCGTCTCGGCGGTTGCCGCTGTCTCCAGGGGTGGACCACCACCTCGACCCCGTCCCTCGAGGAACGTCTCGATGACCATCAGCCCACCAGAGCGTGGGGAAAAGGCCAAGGCCATGGTCGACCGGAACCCCGTTCCGGCCACGTTCGAGCTTTTCGAAAAGCCCGGACACTTCGACCGCAGCCTGGCCAAGGGTCCCAAAACCACAACCTGGGTTTGGAACCTCCACGCCAACGCTCACGACTTCGACAGCCACACGAGCGACCTCGAAGAGGTCTCTCGCAAGATCTTCTCGGCTCACTTCGGCCATCTGGCCGTCATCTTCATCTGGTTGAGCGGTGCCTTCTTCCACGGCGCCCGCTTCTCCAACTACACCGGCTGGCTGGCCGACCCTCTGCACGTCAAGCCTTCAGCCCAAGTGGTCTGGCCGATCTTCGGCCAGGAAATTCTCAATGGTGATGTGGGTGCCGGCTTCCACGGCATTCAGATCACCTCCGGCCTCTTCCATGTGTGGAGGGCCTGGGGTTTCACCAGCGAGTTCCAGCTCCTCTGCACCGCCATCGGTGCCCTGGTGATGGCTGGCCTGATGCTGAATGCCGGCGTCTTCCACTATCACAAGGCCGCACCGAAGCTGGAGTGGTTCCAGAACGTTGAGTCCATGCTCAACCACCACCTGGCTGGCCTGCTGGGCCTGGGCTCCCTGTCCTGGACCGGGCACCTCCTTCACGTGTCCCTGCCCACCACGGCCCTGATGGATGCCATTGATGCCGGCCAGCCTCTGGCCCTCAACGGCAAGACCATCGCCTCCTACGCCGACATCCCCCTGCCCCACGAGTTCATCAACCAGGACGTACTGGCGCAGCTCTATCCGGGATTCGGCGCAGGCATCTCCGCTTTCTTCACCGGCAACTGGGCGGCCTACAGCGATTTCCTCACCTTCAAGGGTGGTCTGAATCCTGTGACCGGCAGCCTCTGGATGACCGACATCGCGCATCACCACCTGGCGATCGCGGTGCTCTTCATCGTGGCCGGCCACATGTACCGCACCAACTGGGGTATCGGTCACAGCCTCAAGGAGATCCTGGAAGGTCAGAAGGGTGATCCCCTGCTCTTCCCGGCTCCGAAGGGTCACGACGGCCTGTTCGAGTTCATGACCACCAGCTGGCATGCCCAACTCGGCGTGAACCTGGCCCTGCTCGGCTCGCTGACCATCATCGTGGCGCATCACATGTATGCGATGCCGCCCTATCCCTACATCGGGATTGATTACCCCACTCAGCTGTCACTGTTCACCCACCACATGTGGATCGGTGGCTTCCTGATCGTGGGTGCCGGTGCTCACGCCGCCATCGCCATGGTGCGTGACTACGACCCCGCCAAGCACATCGACAACGTGCTGGACCGAGTGCTCAAGGCCCGTGATGCCCTGATCAGCCACCTCAACTGGGTGTGCATCTGGCTGGGCTTCCACAGCTTCGGCCTCTACATCCACAACGACACCATGCGTGCCCTGGGCCGTCCCCAGGACATGTTCAGCGACTCGGCGATTGCCCTGAAGCCCGTGTTCGCCCAGTGGATCCAGGGCCTCCACGCCGCTGCCGCCGGCAGCACCGCTCCCAACGCCCTCGCCGGCGTGAGTGAGGTGTTCAACGGTGCCGTGGTGGCGGTCGGCGGCAAGGTCGCTGCTGCGCCGATCCCCCTGGGTACGGCGGACTTCATGGTCCACCACATCCATGCTTTCACGATCCACGTCACCGTGCTGATCCTGCTGAAGGGTGTGCTGTATTCACGCAGCTCGCGTCTGATCCCCGACAAGGCGAACCTCGGATTCCGCTTCCCCTGCGACGGCCCCGGCCGTGGCGGTACCTGCCAGGTGTCGGCCTGGGACCACGTGTTCCTGGGTCTGTTCTGGATGTACAACTCCCTGTCCATCGTGATCTTCCACTTCTCCTGGAAGATGCAGAGCGATGTGTGGGGCACCGTCAACGCCGACGGCACCGTCCAGCACATCACCAACGGCAACTTCGCCCAGAGCGCCATCACCATCAACGGTTGGCTGCGTGACTTCCTGTGGGCTCAGGCCGCACAGGTGATCAACAGCTATGGCTCGAGCTCCAGTGCCTATGGCCTGATGTTCCTGGGTGCCCACTTCGTCTGGGCCTTCAGCCTGATGTTCCTCTTCAGTGGCCGCGGCTACTGGCAGGAGCTGATCGAGTCCATCGTCTGGGCTCACAACAAGCTGAAGGTGGCGCCGGCCATCCAGCCCCGCGCCCTCTCCATTACCCAGGGCCGTGCCGTGGGTGTCGCCCATTACCTGCTGGGCGGTATCGCGACCACCTGGTCCTTCTTCCTGGCCCGCATCATTGCGGTCGGCTGACCTTTCCTGACCTTTCCCAATGGCAACGAAATTTCCTTCGTTCAGCCAGGGTCTGGCACAGGACCCGACAACCCGCCGTATCTGGTACGGCATTGCCACGGCTCACGACTTCGAGAGCCACGACGGCATGACCGAGGAGCGGCTTTACCAAAAGCTGTTCTCCACCCACTTCGGTCACCTGGCCATCATTGGCCTCTGGGTTTCGGGCAACCTGTTCCATATCGCCTGGCAGGGCAACTTTGAGCAGTGGGTCACCGATCCTCTGCATGTCCGTCCCATCGCTCACGCGATCTGGGACCCCCACTTCGGCCAAGGAGCCATCGCCGCCTTCACCCAGGCCGGTGCCTCCTCCCCGGTGAACATTGCGTACTCCGGCCTGTACCACTGGTGGTACACGATCGGCATGCGCACCAACGCCGAGCTCTATCAAGGGGCCATCTTCATGATGATCCTCTCGGCCTGGGCTCTGTTCGCCGGCTGGCTTCACCTCCAGCCCAAGTTCCGGCCTTCCCTGGCCTGGTTCAAGAACGCTGAGTCCCGCCTGAACCACCACCTCGCGGTGCTGTTCGGCTTCAGCTCCATCGCCTGGACCGGTCACCTGGTCCACGTGGCCATTCCTGAATCCCGTGGTCAGCACGTGGGTTGGGACAACTTCCTCTCGGTGCTGCCGCACCCTGCGGGACTGGCCCCCTTCTTCACCGGCAACTGGGGCGTCTACGCCCAGAATCCCGACACCACCTATCAGGTGTTCGGCACCGCTGAAGGCTCCGGCACGGCGATCCTCACTTTCCTGGGTGGTTTCCACCCCCAGAGCGAGGCCCTCTGGCTCACGGACATCGCCCATCACCACCTGGCGATCGGCTGCCTGTTCGTGATCGCGGGTCACATGTACCGCACCAACTTCGGTATCGGCCACTCGATCCGCGAGATCCTCGACGCCCACAACCCTCCCGCCGGCACTCCCGGTGATCTGGGTGCGGGCCACAAGGGGCTCTACGACACCATCAACAACTCGCTCCACTTCCAGCTGGGTCTTGCCCTGGCGAGCCTCGGTGTGGTGACGAGCCTGGTGGCGCAGCACATGTATTCGATGCCGTCCTATGCGTTCATCGCCAAGGACTACACGACGCAGGCTGCCCTTTACACCCACCACCAGTACATCGCCATCTTCCTGATGTGCGGTGCCTTCGCCCACGGTGCGATCTTCTTCATCCGTGACTACGACCCCGAGGCCAACAAGAACAACGTTCTGGCCCGGATGCTCGAGCACAAGGAAGCGATCATCAGCCACCTGAGCTGGGTCTCCCTGTTCCTCGGTTTCCACACCCTGGGCCTCTACGTCCACAACGACGTGGTCGTGGCCTTCGGCACTCCCGAGAAGCAGATCCTGGTGGAGCCCGTGTTCGCCCAGTTCGTGCAGGCGGCGAGCGGTAAGGCCATCTACGGCATGAACGTGCTGCTGGCCAATCCCGACAGCCTGGTGAGCAATGCCCCTGGCCCCGGCGCCGTCTGGCTGCCCGGTTGGCTCGATGGCATCAACGCCGGCGACAACTCCCTGTTCCTGCAGATCGGTCCTGGTGACTTCCTCGTTCACCACGCGATCGCGCTGGGTCTGCACACCACCACCCTGATCCTGGTGAAGGGTGCCCTGGATGCCCGGGGTTCCAAGCTGATGCCCGACAAGAAGGACTTCGGCTACTCCTTCCCCTGCGACGGCCCCGGCCGTGGTGGTACCTGCGACATCAGTGCCTGGGACGCCTTCTATCTGGCTGTCTTCTGGGCTCTGAACACGGTTGGTTGGCTCACCTTCTACTGGCACTGGAAGCACCTCGCCATCTGGCAGGGCAACGTGGCCCAGTTCAACGAATCCAGCACCTATCTGATGGGCTGGTTCCGCGATTACCTGTGGCTCAACAGCTCCCAGCTGATCAACGGCTACAACCCCGCTGGTTCCAACAACCTGGCGGTCTGGGCGTGGATGTTCCTGTTCGGCCACCTCGTGTGGGCCACCGGCTTCATGTTCCTGATCTCCTGGCGTGGTTACTGGCAGGAGCTGATCGAGACCATCGTCTGGGCTCACCAGCGCACCCCGCTCGCCAATCTGGTGGGCTGGCGCGACAAGCCTGTGGCTCTCTCGATCGTTCAGGCCCGCGTGGTTGGTCTGGCTCACTTCACCGTGGGTTACTTCCTCACCTATGCGGCCTTCCTGATCGCCTCCACCTCCGGGAAGTTCGGCTGAGCCGAACCGCCTGATCCAGCCTCACTCGAGGGACCTCCAGCACCCCGGCATCGCCGGGGTGTTTTTTCTTGTCTGGGCTACAACAGCTCTGGGCTAAAACAGCCTCGACGCCCCAGGGGAGACCCCATCGCCATGTCCTCTGTGCCCGTTGCCACCGGAGCGCTTCTGGTGGCCCTCGGCGTTCTTCCCGGTGCCTGGTTGCGCTTCCGGGTGGTGAACCATCTCGAACCGATGCTGCCCCGCAAGCACTGGGGCACCTTCGGGGTGAACATGGCGGCCTGCTTTGCGCTGGGTCTGCTCGTGGCCATGCAGCAGAGCTGCGGTGGCGCCGGTCAGCGCACGCTGCTGCTGATGGGCACGGGATTCCTGGGGGGATTCAGCACCTTTTCCTCCTTCGTGGCCGAGCTCTACGTGGTGCTGTGCCAGTGCCACTGGGCCGAGGCGGTGCTGCTGGCGTCGGGCTCGGTGCTGGGAGGCCTCCTGGCCATGCAGCTGGGCCTGTTCATCGGTGGCCTGCCATGAGGCCTCCGCTGCGCCGGGAGCTGGCTGACCTGGTTCTGCTGGCGGCTGGAGCGATCCCGGGGGCCTTGCTGCGCTGGCAGCTCGATGGGCTGGCCGCAGCCAACACGGGCCCCTACGCGGGGCTGCTGCAAGCCTCGCTGCTCGCCAATCTGGCCGGTTGCCTTCTGATCGGCCTGCTGATCGTTCAACCGCCCCAGCGTGCCCGGCTGTACCTGCTCGCTGGCATCGGGTTCTGCGGCAGTCTCACCACCTTCTCCTCCTGGATGCTGGCGCTGGCCCGGCGACTCTCCACCGGCGAGTTGCTTGCCGCGGCCGGGGTGCTGCTGGTGAGCCTGTTCGGTGGCCTGGCGCTGGTGGCGCTTGGGGCCTGGCTGGGCAGGCAACTGTGGAGACAAGCGTCGCCCTGAGCGGGCAGGTGCGGTGGGCTTCAGGGGGCCTGGAGGTAGTTCTGCCGCACGTAGGACCAGTCTTCACAGCGGAGCTCATTGCCGTCGGTCTGGCCCCGCTCCCCGTGCAGGCATGACACCACCGCCTCGTGCCCCTGGAGCAGGCCACGGCTTCGCTCCGCGCTGAGCCGCGCCTGCAACTGGGGAGTGTCCGGCGACGGTGCTGCCGTGCCGCCCCCGGAGTTCGCCGGCGGCAGGGAGGGAGCCGAGGGGGGCTCGGGAACGGTCGAGGGCTGGCTGCCGCAGCTCCCCAGCAGGATCGCCATGCCGAGCAGCAGGCCCGGCCCGCTGGTGATGGGGCTTCGCATGGCGTTCGGCTTCCACGGCAGCTTCCTCTCCATCCTGCCCCTGGCCGGATGCCGTGGACGGGATCGTCCATGAAAAAGCCCCGCGTTGGCGGGGCTGGCCGGCAGTGTTGGAAGGGGAGGAGGAGGGCCTCAGCCGACGCTCCAGACACCACCGGCGATGTTCACCAGCGGGGCCACCACGGCGGTGCCGGCGAGGAACCAGGCGAAGGCTGCGCCACCGCAACCGCCGAGCCAGAAGCCGCTGGCGAATTCGGCCCACCCGGCCTTGGTGAACAGGTCAGCCGGGGGGGTGTCGATCGTGGCATCAGGCGGCTGGACATTGGGGCCGGTGCCGGCCGTGCCGTAGATGGACAGGCACACCGTGAGGATCGACACCAGACCGATCGTGGCCAGCAGGCCCGCCGTGCTGGCGTATTCCGTGAGGCGGAGCGGACCGGTGATGGCGAAGGGGCCGTAGAGGAAGAAGCCGTGGGCCATGCCCACTTCCAGGCCGCGACGGTTGGGGGAAAGGGCCGGTCGGTAGGCCGGCAGGGCGTTCAGGAAGGCCTTGGTGAAGTAGCTGCTGTTGACGGGGGTGGCCAGATTGCCGACACAGGGGTCGGCCACGGGGGTCACGGTCATGGGGGTGGAAGCGAGGGTGATGAAAGGGGCGCGGACACTCCGGGAGGAGTGAGTTCAGTCGCGGGCCTCGATCACGTTGAACAGCAGGGCCATCGCCACGGCTGGGCCGAGGATCCCGACAAGGGGCACAAACACCGAGGGCATCCAGGCGGCAGCGAATTCTCCAGTCATGGCGCAGGCCAGTAGCAACCGCCGGTACTGTAAGGATCGTTCCCAGGACAGCCTTCTCGGGCTGGAGCTGGCGACATAAAAGTTCAATCCATGCCTCCCTCCAGCCTGGGCGCCGCGGCGGCGGTTCTGGCCCTCCTCTTCTGGTTGCTGCGTCGCCGGCGGCCCGCCGTGGTGCTCCGCTCCACCGATGCCTCCGCCGTGGCGGCGCTCAACCGGGCCCAGATGACGGAGTCCGCTGCTGCGGACCAGGCTGAACGTGGAGTCCGGGCACGGCAGGATCCGGGTTCTGATGGTCGCGCCGGCGACCTGGAGACCGCCGAGGCCTGGCCACAGCCCTGGCGTCCACCGGACCTCCATGAGCGCGGCCGGGTGCTGCGCGATCTGCACCAACGCCTCCGCGGTGATGACGCGACCCGCCTCACCGCCATGCGGGTCGCCCGCCTCTGGGGTGATCCCTGCGTGGTGTCCCTGCTCAGGCGGGGGCTGCGGGACCCGGACCCCGCCGTGATGCGTGAAGCCGCGCTGGGACTGGAACGGTTCCGGGGGCGTACGGCGGTGCCTCAGCCGGCCGATCCAGCGCCGCCGCTGCCGCGCAATGTGGCCCGCACCCTGTAGATCGGCCGCCCCTGGCTTTCGTGATAGGTGCGCATCTGCACCTCGGCCAGCAGGCCGAAGCAGAACAGCTGCACGCCGGCGAGCACGCTGATCAGGGCCACCAGCAGCAGCGGGCGGTCGCCGATCTCCGCGCCCAGCACCAGCTTCTCCACCACCAGGGCGGCGGTGAACAGCAGCCCCAGCAGCATGGCCGCCAGGCCGCCGAAGCCGAACACGTGCATGGGGCGGGTGAGGAACCGCTTCATGAACCACACGGTGAGCAGATCCATCAGCACGCGGAAGGTGCGATCCAGGCCGTACTTGCTGCGGCCGAAGCGGCGGGCGTGGTGGTTCACCTGCACCTCGCTGATCCGGGCTCCCTCGATGAAGGCCAGCGCCGGCAGGAAGCGGTGCAGCTCGCCGTAGAGGTTCAGGTCGTCCACCACCTCGCGGCGGTAGGCCTTCAGGGAGCAGCCGTAATCGTGCAGGCGCACGCCGGTGACCCGGGCGATCAATCGGTTGGCCAGGCGGCTGGGCAGCAGCCGCCACAGGGCGTGGTCCTGCCGCTGGTGGCGCCAGCCGCTCACCAGGTCGTAGCCCTGATCCAGCCGTTCCAGCAGCACCGGAATGTCGGCCGGATCGTTCTGCAGGTCCCCGTCCAGGGTCACGATCACCGCACCGCGGCTGGCATCGAAACCTGCGGCCATGGCGGCCGTCTGGCCGTAGTTGCGGCGCAGCAGCACCACCACCAGCTCCGGCACGACCTCACTGAGGCGGCTGAGCACGGCGGCGGTGCCATCGGTGGAGCCGTCGTCCACCACCACCAGCTCATGGGCCAGGCCGAGCGGGCGCACCGCCTTCAGCACCTGCTCCACCAGCAGCGGCACGCTCTCCTCCTCGTTGTAGAGGGGCACCACCACCGAGAGATCCATTGCCACAGGCCCGGGCCGGACCGATGAACCTACGCGGGCAGGGGACTGCCGTCGTGGCAGCGCATCACCCGGCCCGCTCCCCGCAGCTCCCGGCGGTAATGCACCGCCACGGGGTCGGTGTTGCGGGGGCTGAGATCGTCGATCCCGATGCCGTTGCGCCCGTGCTCCCGGCCGGAGCTGTGCAGGTAGCGGCCCCCACCCAGGTGAAGGCCCACATGGGTGCAGCGCTGCGGGGTGCCGAAGAAGATCAGATCGCCCGGTTCCAGCAGCTGGGTCACGCCCGGCCGTGCCGCCACCGGCTGGCAGAAGCGTTCCTGCAGGTAGGCATCCCGCGGCAGCCAGATGCCGGCACTGGCGTAGGCGGCCTGCACCAGCCCGGAGCAGTCGTAGTCGGGCCCGAGGCTGCCGCCCCACAGGTAGGTGTTGGGGGTGCGCAGGGCGCCCATGGCGAAGGCGAGCACCGCCGCCAGACGTTCGGCGATGGCGGGGCGGTCCAGCAGCCGCGGTGGCGGTGGTGTCGCGGCGATGGCCATCCCCAGCAGGGACTCCGGGGCGATCCAGCCGGGATAGCCATCCTCCACCAGGCGCACCCGCACCCGCAGGCGCGACGGACTGCCCTCCACCGACGCCGCTTCGGGAAGCACCTGCAGGCAGCGGCCGGCCGTGGCCTGGGTGGCGAGTCCCGAGCCCCGGGGCCGACTGAAGAGATCGAGGCGGGCGAGCAGACGCCAGGTGGTGCCCGGCTGCAGCAGTTCGGGAGCGGCCGGGGTGCCCGCCGCCAGGGGACGGATCTGGGACATACCTAATCTCGCCACAGCAGGAGCCGGCAGTGATGGCGTTCTACAGCCCGGACCCGCCGATGGAGCAGGTGCTGAGCGACCTGGTCGGACTGCTGGAGCTGCAGGGGCGTCCGGGGCTGGCCCAGCAGCTGTCGATCACCTGGGTGCGCTTCGACCGATCCCAGATCGGCGCGGCGCTGGAGGGCGGTGCCGAGGCGTACTGGCAGCGGCACCCGCCCGGCGCCGGCTGGGGGGGGGATCGTCAGCGCTACCCCGCCAGTGTGGTGAAGCTGGTGTACCTGATCGCGGCCGAGGCCTGGTTGCAGGACGGGCTGCTCGAGGACGGCCCGGAACTGCGGCGTGCCCTGGAGGACATGATCCGCGACTCGAGCAACGACGCCACCGGCCTGGTGGTGGATCTGCTCAGCGGCACCACCAGCGGTCCGGAGCTCCCCCCGGAGCGCATGCAGGCCTGGGTGGCCCAGCGCCAGCTGGTGAACGAATGGCTCGCCGGCATGGCCTGGAGCGAACTCCGCGGCTGCAATGCCTGCCAGAAAACCTGGGGGGATGGCCCCTACGGCCGCGAGCGGGCCTTCTACGGGCCTGGCCTGGAGAACCGCAACAGCCTCAGCACCGATGCGGCCTCGCGGCTGTTGCTGGGGGTGATCGCCTCGGCGCTGGTGTCCCCCCCGGCCTGCGGGCGGATGCGGGAGGTGCTGCGGCGCCCCCTGGATCCCGCCAGCCGCGCGGCGGATCCGGAGAATCAGGTGGATGGCTTCCTCGGTGCCGGCTTGCCGGAGGGGGCCCGCCTCTGGAGCAAGGCCGGCTGGATGAGCCAGGCCCGTCACGACACGGCCTACGTGGAGGCCGAAGGCCACAGCCCCTTCCTGCTGAGCGTGTTCAGCGAGGGGGCCAGGCAGGCGGCCGACACCGCCCTGCTGCCGGAGATCGCCTCCCATCTGGCCAGGCTGTGTCGGCAGGACTGAGCACAGAGCTGGCCATGCCATGCCGGGCCGGTGGGTGGCTTGGCTGGGAACCAGGGACTCAGGGAAACGGAGAGGGAGGGATTCGAACCCTCGACAGAAGTTGCCTCCTGTAACTCCTTAGCAGGGAGCCGCTTTCAACCACTCAGCCACCTCTCCAGCGGCACCAGGAGCTTACCTGAACGCTCCAGCCGCTCCGGCTGCCGGAGCGTTCGATTCAGCCGCCCCGGAAGATCCGTTGCACCCGTCTGCCATCGACCTGCACCAGCAGGTCGTAGGGGATCGTGCCCGCCTGGAGGGCGGCCTGCTCCGGACGCAGCACCTGGCCTTCATAGGCTCCGAAGATCAGCACTTCATCGCCCACCGTCGCCTCGGGCAACGGATCCAGATCGACCGCCATCGAGTCCATTGACACCCGGCCGAGCACGGCCAGGCGCCGACCCTGGATCATCACCTCGCCGCGGTTGCTGAATCGCCAGGGCACACCGTCGTTGTAGCCCGCGGCCACGATGCCGATCCGCTGGCGTTCCGCGCTGACCACGTAGGTGCCGTTGTAGCCGATCCGCTGCCCCCTGCCGTACTCCCGCACCTGCACCAGGCGGCTGATGAACGCCACCGCCAGCTCCAGTTCGATCGCCTCAGCCACGGCTGGTGAGGGATGCAGGCCGAACAGCCCCAGGCCCAGCCGCACCATGCCGTAACGGGATTGCGGGAAGCGCACGGCCCCCGAGGTGGCGGCCGCGTGCACCAGCAGGGGCGTGCCCAGTTCCTGATGCAGCCTGGCCATCACCGCATCGAACCGCTCCAGCTGGGCGCGGGTCTCGTCATCGGCGGCGGGATCATCGGCGCCGGCCAGATGGGTCATCACGCCTGTCACGGTCACGACCCCGGAATCGCGCAGCAGCCTGGCGGCGGCCAGGGCCTCCTCCGGCGCCACACCGAGGCGACCCATGCCCGTCTCAATCTCCAGGTGCACCTCCAGGTGCGCGCCCATCGACTGCAGCGTCCTGACCAGCGCCTGGGCGAAGGGCAGCGAATAGATCAGCGGCGTCACGCGCCAGCGCACCGCCTTGTCCACCTCATCGGGGTCCATCAGCATCACCAGCACCGGCCGGTGCACCCCGGCCCGTCGGATCACGGCACCCTCGTCGGCGGCGGAGACCCCGATCCAGTCGATGCCGCTGTCCTGCAGGGCCGCCGCCAGCCGCGGCAGCTCGGTGCCGTAGGCCCAGGCCTTCAGCACCGCCAGGATCGCAACCTCGGGGCCGCAGAGGGCCCGGAAGCGGGTGATGTTGTCGCGGATGGCGTCGAGATCAACCAGCAGGCGGCGGGGTGCCATCGATTCCCAGATCGCGCGGGCCGCGCTGCTCAGCTCCTGGCGGGCGGCACCCTTGAGCAGAACGGTGTCGCCCGGCTCGGCCATCTGGCGGATCCGCTCGCGCAGGGCGGCGGTGTCGGCCAGTTCCTGGGCCGCCTGGGCGGGGTGGCAGCCGTTCCAGGCGGCGGCAGTGTGGCTGCGGGCCGGGTGCGGCAGCAGCAGCAGCCCTGAGAAGCCCTGTTCGGCCGCCATTCGCCCGATCAGCGCGTGCTCCCGCTGTTCGCAGGGTCCCAGATCTCCCATCCCGCCGAACACGAACAGGCGGCGGCCCCCTTCGGGAAAGGCGGCCACCGTGGCCAGGGCGGTCTGCACCGAGAGCGGGTCGTCGCTGGCGGTGTCGTTGATGATCGTGATGCCTTCCGGCGTCCGCCAGGTCTCCATGCGCGTCGGCCCGAAGGTGTAGTCCTGAAGCACCTCCGCCATCTCCGCCGCGGGCACCCCCAGGTGGTGGGCGGCGGTCAGGGCGATCAGGAGGTCGTCGACGAGAGGCCGGGAGCGGGTGTGCACCGTCACCTGGGCCTGGCACCCGCCCAGATCGAGCTGGAGCAGGAGGCCGTTCCCCCGGGAGCGCTGACCCAGCAGCCGTGGCGGCCCGGCGCCGGGGTGGATGCGGCGGCAGGGCAGGGGCAGGGCGTTCACGAGCGGGTCGTCCGGGGCGATCACCCAGCTGTGGGCATCCATGCCCTGGAACAGGCGCAGCTTCTCGCGTGCCGTCACCGCGCGGCTGCCGAAACTGCCGAGATTGGCCAGACCCACGTTCACCAGCACGCCGTGGTCGGGCTGCAGGATCGCCTCGAGGCGCTCCATCTCGCCGGGCGCCGAGATGCCGGCCTCGAACACCCCCAGTTCGGTGCCGGGCGGAGCCGTGAGCACCGCCAGCGGCACGCCCACCTGGCTGTTCCAGCTGCCGGGGCTGGAGGCCACCCGGAAACGGCCCGCCAGCAGGGCCGTCAGCGCAGTCTTGACCACGGTCTTGCCATTGCTGCCGGTGACCGCCACCACCCTGCGGATGTGGGTGCGGCGGTACCAGGCGGCAAGACGCTGCAGGGCCAGCAGCGGATCAGCCACCAGCAGGTGGGCGCAGCCCGGTCCCGGGCCGCTGTCCGGGCAGCGGTCCCGCCGCAGCACCACCAGCGACGCCCCGGCCCCTTCGGCCTGCGCCACGAAGTCATGGCCGTCGCAGTGGCGCCCCCCCAGCGCCACGAAGAGATCGCCGGGCAGCACCCGCCGCGAGTCGATCGCCACAGCCCGCAGCGGTTGCTCAGGCGGGGTGCCGCGCAGCTCGCCGTCCAGCAGGGCGGCCAGCTCTCGGGGTGCGGGCAGGGTCATGGTGCAGGACGGTCCGGCGGAAGGCCTGGTCGTGGACGACACCGACCCGGAGGATGTGCCTCGTTAGCATTTTGGCGATCCTGGTTGCGGCGATGGGGCACGTTCTCGTCCTCAATGCGTCCTATGAACCGCTCAACATCACCACCTGGAAGCGGGCGCTGGTGATGCTGCTCAAGGGCAAGGCCGAGGGACTGGAACATGACCGGAACCGAGCCATCCGCCCGGATCTTCTGCTTCCCACGGTGATCCGGCTGCGTCACTTCGTGCGGGTTCCCTACCGGCAGCTGCCGCTCACACGCCGCAATCTCTTTCACCGCGATGGTCACTGCTGTCAGTACTGCGGCTACAGCGGTGAGAAGTTGTCGGTCGATCACGTGGTGCCCCGCAGCCGCGGCGGTACCGACAGCTGGGAGAACGTGACCACGGCCTGCCTCAGCTGCAATGTCCGCAAGGGCAACCGCACGCCGCGGGAAGCCGGCATGGTGCTGCTGCGGGCTCCCCACCGTCCGGCGAGCGGGCTGGGCTATGAAGCCACCCGCCATCTGCGGGCCGGGAGGCACCACGAATGGGCCAAATACCTCATCGGCCTTGAGGTCCTGGCAGACGAACGGGCCGCCTGAGATCACACGGGCCGCCACTGCCCAGGGGCCCAGGGTTCACGCACTCACGTCGGCGGCCAGCTCGTCCAGCTGCCTGGCCTGGTCCGCGGCGATGCAGGCACCGATCACATCCTGCAGCTGACCGTTGAGCACGGGCTCCAGGCTGAAATTGCGACCCAGCCGGTGGTCGGTGGCGCGGTTGTCCTTGTAGTTGTAGGTGCGGATCTTCTCGCTCCGATCGCCACTGCCCACCTGGGCGAGGCGGGCGGAGCGCTCCCTGGCGTTGGCTTCGGCCAGCTGGCGCTCGTAGAGCTTGGCCCGCAGGATCTCCATGGCCCGCTCCCGGTTCTGCATCTGGGAGCGCTCCTGGGTGCAGAACACCCGGATGCCGCTGGGCTTGTGCAGCAGGTCCACCGCCGTTTCCACCTTGTTCACGTTCTGCCCTCCCGCGCCGCCGGAGCGGGCCGTGCTGATCTCCACATCGCCAGGCTCGATCTGCACCTCCACCGGATCCGCCTCCGGCATCACCGCCACCGTGGCGGTGGAGGTGTGGACGCGTCCCTGGGATTCGGTGGCCGGCACCCGCTGCACCCGGTGCACCCCGGCCTCGAATTTCAGCTGGCTGAACACGCCCTCGCCCCGGATGGAGAGGATCAGCTCCTTGTAGCCGCCCAGTTCGGCTTCCGAGGCGCTCACCGGCTCCACCCGCCAGCCCACGCTTTGGGCGTAGCGCTCGTACATCCGTGCCAGATCACCGGCCCAGATGGCCGCTTCGTCGCCACCGGCACCGGCCCTGATCTCGAGCATCACGCTGCGCTCGTCGCGGGGATCACGAGGCAACAGGGCAATCGTGAGGGACGTTCTGAGGCTGTGGATCCGCTCGGCGAGCTGCTTCAGCTCCTCGCTCGCCAACTCCTCCATGGCCCGATCGCCGCGATGGTCGCGCAGCAGGGTTCGCGCGTCGGCCTCCTCGGCCAGGAGTTTCTGCAGCTGCCGCTGATCGAGCACCAGCGGTTCCAGGCGAGCCCGTTCCCTGGCGATGGCCTGGAGCTGGTCCGGATTGCTGGCCACGGCAGGATCGGCCAGCTGCCTCTCCAGGGTCTCGAAGGTGCGCCGGGCGGCCTCAAGCCGGTCATGCAGCAGGGAGGGGTCCATCAACCCGGAGCTTCAAGGTGGTGTGGGCATGCCGCGGAAACGGCAAAAAGGCCGGATGCCCACTGCACCCGGCCCTGGAGAATGGATGGGAAGAGGGCCGCTGAGATCAGGCCTTGGCGCCGTCTTCCGCGTCGGCTTTGGCCTCGGTGTTGGCCGAGGCGCTGCTGTCGGTGCTGGCCATGCCGTATTTGCGCATGAAGCGGTCCACCCGGCCTTCGGTATCCAGGATCTTCTGGGTGCCGGTGTAGAAGGGGTGGTTGCCGCTCCACACGTCCACGTGGATTTCGGGGGAGGTGGAGCCGGTGGTCATCACCACTTCTCCATTGCAGATCACCTTGGCATCGGGATACCAGGTGGGGTGGATGTCGGCCTTGGGCATGGCTGGAGGAATCGGGAGAGAGCTGAGAATCAGCGCTTGGAGAACTGGGGCGCCTTGCGGGCTTTCTTGAGGCCGTACTTGCGGCGTTCCTTGGCCCGGGGATCACGGCTGAGGTGGCCTTCGGTCTTCAGGGGCTTGCGGTTGTCGGGCGAGAGGTCACACAGCGCCCGGGCAGCACCCTGCTTGATCGCATCGGCCTGGCCGGTGAGGCCGCCGCCCCGCACGTTCACGAGCAGGTCGTAGTCGGCGGCAAGGCCGAGGGTGTTGAGCGGAGCCTTCACCGCGGCCAGGTACACCGGGTTGTAGTTCAGGTAGTTGTCGCCGGGGCGTCCGTTGATGGTCACGGTGCCGGTGCCGGGGACGACACGGACGCGGGCGACGGAGGTCTTGCGGCGACCCGTGCCCCAGTAGACGACGTTGGAGGTGCTCATTGGGCAGCAGCGGCGGGATCGAGGGCGAGGGGCTGGGGTTGCTGGGCAGCGTGCGGATGCTCGGCGCCCTTGTACACCTTGAGTTTGCGGAACAGCTGACGGCCAAGGGCGTTGTGGGGCAGCATCCCCTTGATGGCCTTCTCCACGATGCGCTCGGGCAGCCGGGCCTGCAGGTGTTCGAAGGTTTCGGTCTTCATGCCGCCGGGACGGCCGGAATGGCGGCGATACACCTTCTGGGTGGCCTTGTTGCCGCTCACCCGCACCTTGTCGGCGTTGATCACGACGACGAAGTCACCCGCGTCGAGATGGGGGGTGTAGCAGGGCTTGTTCTTGCCGCGGAGCACGGCGGCCACTTCGCTGGCCAGGCGGCCAAGGGTCTGATTCTCCGCATCCACCAGGTACCACTGGCGGTCGAGCGAAGCAATCGAGGGCAGGGGAGTCTTGTTCATATCGCCTGGTCAGGCACCGGCAGGCCGTAGGGGGCTGGGCAGGTTGGTCGTGATGAGGGCGGAAACGCCCATTCAGAAGACCATACCGCTTGGCCGCGGCGGGCCCTGCGGAACGGCGGGTTGTGCAGCGAGGAGAGCCGGTGGATCGGCGGTCTCCAGCTGATACCGCGGTTGGCAATCATACCAGGCGGCCCTGGGGAAGACGGGCTTCGGGTAGCCCACCCGGAGCAGGCAGAGCCCATGGGGAGGGGCGGCCTCCTTCACGGCCCCGCGGTCGCGGTGGCGCCAGCGCCGCGCAAACGCCTCAGGGCTGAGCCGTCCTTCCCCCACCGCCACGAGCTGCCCCAGCACCAGCCGCACCATGCCGTAGAGAAAGCCGCTGGCCTGGAGCTCCACCCGCAGCAGGTCGCCCTCCCGCTCCAGCAGCACGTCCTGGAGGGTGGTGCGGGCATGGCGGCGCCGGCTGCCGGTGCGCTGGAACGCCGAGAAGTCGTGCTCCCCCAGCATGCCCTGCAGCGCCTGGACCATGGCGTTCTCGTCGAGCCGGTACTGGTAACGGTGCCAGCTCCAGGGGGCCAGAAAGAGGTTGGGCGCCCGGCCGTTGAAGATCGTGTAGCGGTAGCGCCGGTAGGTGGCGGAGTAGCAGGCGTGCCAGTCGGGGGGCACCTGGCTGGCGGCCATCACCCGGATGGTGGGAGGCAGCCGGCCGTTGAGCGCCTTGGGCCAGCGCCCGGCCGGAATCGGACCGCAGCTGTCGAAGTGCACCACCTGGGCTGCCGCATGCACACCGGTGTCGGTGCGGCCCGCTGCCCAGGTGCGGGGTGGTCGTGGTCGGGCAGCCGGGGGGTCGAGGATGGCGATGGCGTCCTCCAGGGCGGCCTGCACGCTCGGGGCATTGTGCTGGCGCTGCCAGCCGTGGAAGGCGCCACCGTCGTACTGCAGGCACAGGGCGATGCGCCGAGGCTCGCCGGGCTCATGCCCTGGCGGCGTCACGGTCGGCCGTAACAGCGGGACTCCGGCCGGTGCGGCAGGGGTCAGACCAGCTCGATGATGGCCATCTCCGCGTTGTCACCACGACGGGGGATGGTGCGGAGGATGCGGGTGTAGCCACCCTGGCGGTCGCCGTAGCGCTCCTGGGCCTTGTCGAACAGGGCGTGCACGAGCTGCTTGTCGTAGATGTAGCCCATGGCGCGGCGACGGGCGGCCAGGGTGCCGTCCTTGGCCAGGGTGATCATCCGCTCGGCCTCATCGCGGAGCGCCTTGGCACGGGCCTTGGTGGTGGTGACCCGACCCTCGCGGATCAGCTGCGTGGTGAGACCCCGCAGCATGGCTTTGCGTTGGTCGGCGGGGCGTCCCAGCATCGGGACTCGGCATTGGTGACGCATCGGTCTAGGGGTCCAGGGGAGTGTTCGGATGCCGCCGATCAGGCGCTGGTGCGGCTCTGGGGCAGGGTGATGCCGATGCGCTCCAGCGCCTCGATCACCTCATCGGCTGACTTGGAGCCGAAGTTCTTGATCTCCAGCAGATCTTCATAGCTGAAGCCCATCAGGTCGGACACGGAGTTGACCTGGGCGCGCTTCAGACAGTTGTAGGCCCGAACCGAGAGGTTCAGTTCCTCGAGGGGGATCTGGGCCTCGGCCGAGGGCTCGGGCTCCTGGCCCGGTTCCTCGACCACGCTCAGGGTGGCCAGCGGCTGGAACAGGGCGATGAGCTGGTTGGCCGCCTGGGCCATGGCGTCATCGGGGGTGATGCTGCCGTTGGTCTCGATCTCCAGCCGCAGGCGCTCGCGGGCCGAGCCCCCCTCACCCACGGCGGTTTCATCCACCGTGTAGTTGACGCGCTTGACGGGCTTGAACACCGCGTCGATCTGGAGGAGGTCGATGGCGCTGGTGTCTTCGCTGTGGCGGTCCACCGGCCGGTAGCCCACACCCCGCTCCACGTGCACTTCCATCTCCAGACCGAAGCCCTCGGCCACGGTGGCGATCAGACGGTCGGGGTCGATCACCTGCACCTGGGAGGAGAACTGCAGATCGGCAGCGGTAACGGTGGCGGGTCCGTTCACCACCAGCCGGCCGATCTCCAACTCACGGCTGCGGCTGCTCACCGCCACCTGCTTGCAGTTGAGCAGGATGTCGAGCACATCTTCCCGGACGCCGGGAACGGTGGCGTACTCGTGGTTGACGCCGGAAATGCGCACGGCGGTGATGGCGCTGCCTTCGAGGCCGCCGATCAGCACGCGACGCAGGGCATTGCCCAGGGTGGTGGCCTGTCCCCGGTCGAGGGGGCCAATCAGGAAGACACCCGTCTGGGCACGGTCTTCCGCGACGTGGTGTTCGATCCTGTCGATTTGGTAGTGCAGCACGGTCTGAACAGTCGGGATGTGGGGCGGGGTGCCCGTTGGCGGGAACGGGGCGACGAACTTCAGACGCGGCGGCGCTTGGATCGCCGGCAGCCGTTGTGGGGCAGCGGCGTGACGTCGCGAATCAGCGTGATCTCGAGGCCGGCCACCTGGAGGGCGCGGATGGCGGTCTCCCGGCCGGAACCGGGGCCGCGCACCAGCACCTCGATCTGGCGCATGCCCTGCTCGAGGGCCCGCCGCGCGGCGGCCTCAGCGGCGGTCTGGGCGGCGAAGGGGGTGCCTTTGCGGGCGCCCTTGAAGCCGCTGGCGCCGGCGGAACTCCAGGAGATCACCTCGCCGGCCGTATCGGTGATCGACACGATCGTGTTGTTGAAGGTGCTCTGGATGTGAGCAACACCGTTGGGAACGTTGCGCTTGGCCTTCTTGGGGCCGGTTTTCTTGGCGGGCTTGGCCATGGGGGCAGGGCCTGCGGACGCAGGAGGTGATCAGGGAACGTGGGAACACCCTGGTGACGCTGGACCCGTGGACACGCCCGGGAGGGCGGCGCTGGAGCCGGCGGCAGGGTGGTGGTGGGCTGGCCTGGGGCCACGGGAGGGGAGCCGGATTACTTCTTCTTGCCGGCCACGGTTTTGCGGGCCCCGCGACGGGTGCGCGCGTTGGTGCGGGTGCGTTGCCCCCGCACGGGAAGGCCCATGCGGTGGCGCCGGCCGCGCAGGCAGCCGATGTCCTGCAGGCGCTTGAGGGCCATGCCCTCCTGGCGGCGCAGGTCGCCCTCGAGGGTGAAGGTTTCGGCGGCGCCGCGCAGCTTCTGCACGTCGGCGTCGCTGAGGTCCTTCACCCGGGTGTCCGGATCAACGCCGGTCTTGGCGAGGATCTTCTGGGCACGGGTGAGACCGATGCCATACACATAGGTGAGAGCGATCTCAACCCGCTTGTCGCGAGGGATATCGACGCCGGCAATCCGAGCCACGTGGGAAAACGATCAAGGGTCAGGGGAGCCCGCGGTGGGGCTGGAGGCCGGCGGAGCCGGGCCGAGGGTTCAGTCAGGCCTTCGGGAGGGGAGGCAGGACGGGGCAGCGGCTCTGGCGGCCGAGCCGGGCTGGGGTCAGCCCTGGCGCTGCTTGTGCTTGGGGTTGGTGCAGATGACCATCACCCGGCCATGGCGGCGGATCACCCGGCACTTGTCGCACATCTTCTTGACTGAGGCACGCACCTTCATGGGCGTTGTGCTCTCCGAATTTGCAAACCGCCACCATACCACAGTGGTCAACGGGTTCCGGTTGACCCTTCCGCAGGGTCTCCGTGCGCAGGGCTCAGTCCAGCAGGGCGGCGATGCGCTGCCCCACGGTCTCCACCTCGCCGCTGGCATCGACGGACTGGAGGAGGCCCCGGTCGCTGTAGAAGCGGATCAGCGGAGCCGTCTGATCCCGGTACACCTCCAGCCGGTGGCGGATCACCGCCTCGTTGTCATCCTCGCGGCCCCGCCCCAGCAGCCGCTGCAGCAGCACGGCATCGTCAAGTTCCATCAGCACCACCACTTCGATCTGCTGGCCGAGGTCCTCCAGCAGCCCCTCCAGCGCCTCGGCCTGGGTGAGGTTGCGGGGGAACCCATCCAGCAACCAGCCGCCGCCGCCGGAAGCGGCCTGCTGTTCCAGGCGGCTGCGCACGATGGCCAGCACCAGGGCGTCGCTCACCAGTTCGCCGCGGGCCATCACGGCCGCGGCCTCCTGGCCGAGGGCGGTACCGGCGGCCACCTCGCCCCGCAGCAGGTCGCCGGTGGAGAGGTGCAGGAGGGCATGGGAGCTGGCCAGCTGCTGGGCCTGGGTGCCCTTGCCGGCTCCGGGGGGGCCGAGGAACAGAACGCGTTGCTTCATCGGAGGTGCTTCATCGGGGGAGCGAAGGGCCGGGGATCGAAGGGCTGGAGGGCGGAGAGGGAACGGGAAGGCCGACTACTGCCGCACCATCCCCTCGTAGCGCTGGGAGATCACGTAGGTCTGCACCTGCTTGGCCGTGTCGATGGCCACCCCCACCAGAATCAGCAGCGAGGTGGCCCCCAGGCCCTGGAAGGTGCGCACCTGGGTCGCCCCCTCCACCGCCGAGGGGATGATCGCCACGGCCCCGAGGAAGAGGGCGCCCAGCAGGGTGAGCCGATTCTGCACCCCCCCCAGGTAGGCGGCCGTGGCCGATCCCGGACGGACGCCGGGCACGGCCACACCACCGCGCTTGAGGTTGGTGGCGATGTCCACCGGGTTCACGGTGAGCGAGGCGTAGAAGAAGGAGAAGCCCACGATCAGCCCGAAGAACACCAGGGCGTAGAGCCAGGGGGTGCTGCTGTTCGGATTGAGGTAACCCGCCACCTGGATCAGCCAGGGGCTGCGGGTGAGGTTGGCGATCGTGAGGGGGAGGAACACCACGGCCGAGGCGAAGATGATCGGCATCACACCGCCGGCGTTGAGCTTGAGCGGCAGGTAGCTCTGACGGGCCGCCAGCAGGTTCACCCCGCCCACCTGGCGCTTGGCGCTCACGATCGGGATCCGCCGGTTGCCCTCCTGCACGAAGATGATGCCCACGATCGTGAGCAGGAACACCAGCACGAGCACCACGATGCCTCCCACGGTGCTCCGGTCACCGCTCTGCGCCAGTTCGATCGTGGAGCCGAGGGCCCGCGGCAGGGTGGCCACGATGTTCACGAAGATCACCAGGGAGGCCCCCTGGCCGATGCCCCGCTCGGTGATCACCTCGCTGATCCACATCACGATCATCGAGCCGGTGACAAGGGCCAGGGCGGTCTGCAGCACGAACACCGGTTCCGAGAGCCCCTCGGTGGCGTACTGCCGCAGGATCAGGGCGAACACGGTGCTCTGCAGAATCCCCCAGCCCAGCGCCACGTAGCGGGTGATCTGGGCGATCTTGCGCCGTCCGGCCTCCCCTTCGTTCTTCTGGAGATCCTCCAGCTGCGGCAGGGCTGCCGTGAGCAGCTGGATGATGATCGAGGCGTTGATGAAGGGCAGGATCCCCAGTGCGAACACGCCGAGGGTGGAGAGGCCACCGCCAGTGAAGATGTCCAGGAAGCCGATCAGCTGGCCGCCGCGGGAGAGGAAATCCTGGAAGGCCACCCGGTCGATGCCGGGAACGGGGATGTAGATGCCGAGCCGCACCAGCAGCAGCAGGCCGAGGGTGGTGATCACCCGATCGCGCAGTCCCTTGGACTGAACCAGCTGGCTGAGGATCTCTCCGGCGCTGGGGTTGCGTCCCCGACTGAGAAGCATGGTGGTTGGGCAGGGGGAAAGGGAGAAGCGGCCGGCCGGATGGGTGCCGGCATCAAAAAGCCGTCCACCGCAGTCCGGCAGACGGCTCAGACCCTAGGGCGACGGCCGGGCGGGGCTGGCGAGGGCGGGAGTCAGATGACGTCGCAGCTGCCGCCGGCGGCTTCGATCTTGGCGCGGGCACTGGCCGTGAAGGCCGAGGCCTGCACGGTGAGCTTCACCGACAGATCGCCGTTGCCTAGCACCTTGAGGGGATGCTTGGGGCTGGTCACGATGCCCTGCTTCACCAGGGTGTCGAGGTTCACCGTGCTGCCGGCGGGGCACTCCGCCAGCCGGGCCACGTTCACCACGGTGAATTCCTTGCGGTTCACCAGCTCGAAGTGCTTCAGCTTCGGCACGCGCCGGTAGAGGGGCATCTGGCCACCCTCGAAACCGGGGCGGGTGGGCCGGCCCGACCGGGACTTCTGGCCCCGCATGCCGAAACCGCAGCTGGCGCCCTGGCCGGCGGCGATGCCGCGGCCCTTGCGCAGTTTGCGGCGCCGGGCGCCGGGGTTGGCTTGAAGCGATTGCAGTGTGATGCTCATCGGGAGGCCTCAGGAGTAGATCTGCTCAAGGGAGATGCCCCGCTCCTTGGCGGTCTCCTTGTGGGTGCGAAGGCCGGCGAGGGCCTGCATGGCGGCGCGGGCGTTGTTGAGGGGGGTCTTGGACCCCAGGCGCTTGGCCAGCACGTTCTTGATTCCGGCCAGCTCCAGCACCGTGCGGATCGAACCACCGGCGATCACCCCGGTACCGGGAGCGGCGGGACGCAGCAGCACGCTGGCGGCGCCATCGCGGCCGTTGCTCAGGGTGGGGATGGAGTTGCTGCGGGTGAGGGGCACCTTGACCAGGTGCTTCTTGCCGTCGGCCACACCCTTGCGCACGGCACCGATCACGTCCCCGGCCTTGCCGACGCCGACGCCGACCTGGCCCTTCTCGTTGCCCACCACCACGATGGCGCGGAAGCTCATCTTCTTGCCGCCCTTGACGGTCTTGGAGACGCGACGGATCTGCACGACCCGCTCCTGCCACTCGGAGTCGCGCTCCTGACCGCGGCGGTTGTCGCGGCCCCGGCCGCCGCGGCGCTCACCCCGGCCCTCGCCGCGGCCACCCCGGCGCTCCTGCTGGCCCTCCGCTGCCGCCGGAACGTCGGCCGCGGCGGGAACGGCGTTGGATTGAACTTGGTCGTTGGTTTCGGTCATGGTGAAAGTCGGGATCAGAACTGAAGGCCCGCTTCCCGGGCGGCGTCAGCCAGGGCCTTGACCCGGCCGTGGTACAGGTTGCCGCCGCGATCGAAGACCACCTGGGAGATGCCCTTGGCCAGGGCACGCTTGGCGACGAGCTGGCCCACGGCCACGGAGGCTTCGCAGGTGCCGGCGGCCGTCACGCTCGGACGCAGCTCCTTGTCCACCGTCGACGCCGAGCACAGCGTGCTCTGGGCGGCATCGTCGATGACCTGGGCGTAGATGTGGTTGTTGGAGCGGAACACGGCCAGGCGCGGACGCTCGGCGGTGCCGGTGAGATGGCGACGCAGACGGCGGTGGCGCTTCTGGGTCTGCTCTTTGCGGGAGGGGGATGACATGGCAGTACAGGGTAAGGACGCTCAGGCAGACCTCATTTCTTGCCGGTCTTGCCGGCCTTGCGCAGGATGCGCTCGCCCGCATATTTGATGCCCTTGCCCTTGTAGGGCTCGGGCGGGCGGATGGCGCGCACCTTGGCGGCTTCGTTGCCCACCAGCTCCTTGTCGGCGCCGGAGACGAGCACGGTGGTGGTGCCCTCGACGGTGAAGGTGACCCCATCGGGGGGCACCATCTCCACCGGGTGGCTGTAACCGGCCGAGACCACGAGCTTCTTGCCCTGGACGGCGGCGCGGTAGCCCACCCCGACGATCTCGAGCTTGCGGGTGTAGCCCTGGCTGACGCCCTCGACCATGTTGGCCACCAGGGTGCGGCAGAGGCCGTGGCGTTCACGGGAGCGGCGGCTCTCGCTGGTGGGGCTGACGACGATGGTGCTGCCCTCCTGGGCAACGGAAACCCCCTCGGGGAGGGTGCGGCTCAGTTCCCCCTTGGGACCCTTCACGGTCACCGCGAGGCCGCTGAGGCTGACGGTGACCTTGTCGGGCACGGGGATGGGCGCTTTACCAATACGTGACATGAATCAATCTCCCTGATCAGTAGACGTAGCAGAGCACTTCACCACCCACGCCCTGCTTGCGGGCGTCGCGGTCGCTCATCACCCCCTTGGAGGTGGAGATGATGGCCACCCCGAGGCCACCGAGCACCTTGGGCAGCTGGCGGTTGTTCTTGTAGATGCGCAGACCGGGCTTGCTGACGCGCTGCACGGAGCGGATCGTGGGCTGGCGGTGCTTGCCGCTGTACTTCAGTTCCACCACGAGGTGCTTCTGCACGCCCTCGCCTTCTTCGCTGATGCCGGCGATGAAGCCTTCCTGCTGCAGCACGGTGGCGATGCTGCGGAGCAGGCGCGAGGCGGGGATTCGGGTGGTCTCGTGACGTTTCTCACTCGCATTGCGGATGCGGGTGAGCATGTCGGAAATCGGGTCGTGATTGGCCATGGTCGGGTCCGAAGAGGGCTCAGTTGCTGCGGAACGGCATTCCCATCTCGCGGAGGAGGGCCCGGCCCTCTTCGTCGTTACGGGCGCTGGTCACGATCGTGACGTCCATGCCACGAATCGCGTCGATCTTGTCGAACGAGATCTCAGGGAAGATGATCTGTTCCCGAATCCCCAGGGTGTAGTTGCCACGGCCGTCGAAGCTCTTGGGGCTGACGCCGCGGAAGTCGCGGATGCGGGGCAGCGCCAGATGGATCAGGCGCTCGAGGAACGCATACATCCGCTCACCCCGCAGGGTGACGGCCACCCCGATCGGCATCCCCTGGCGGATCTTGAAGCCGGCGATGGCTTTCTTGGCCCTCGTCACCACCACCTTCTGACCGGTGATGGTGGCCAGTTCGGCGATGGAGGCCTCCAGGGCCTTGGCGTTCTGGGCGGCTTCACCCAGGCCCCGGTTGACGGTGACCTTGACCACCTTCGGGACTTCGTGGACGTTGGAGAGATTCAGGTCCTTGAGGAGCTTGGGCTGAATCGTCTCCCGGTAGCGCTGTTTGAGGGACATGGCGGGGGAAAGGGGATGCGCTTCTGGGCTGGGTCAGAAGGCGGACGGGGAATCGGGAAAGGAAAGGTGGCTGTAGGCGTTGGGGCTGAAGGGATCAGTCGAGGATTTCGCCGGTCTTCTTGAGGCGGCGTTTCTTGGTGCCGTCGCTCTCGACGACGATCTCGACCCGGCTCGCCACGTTCTTGCTGGTGGAGAAGAGCATCACATTGGAGGCGTGCAGGGAGGCCTCCTCGGTGACGATCCGGCCGGTCTCGCCCTCCTGGGTGGGTTTGACGTGACGGGTGCGCAGGTTGATGCCCTGCACCACCACCCGGTTCTCGTAGGGAAGGGTGCGGAGCACCTCACCGGTCTTGCCCTTGTCCTTGCCGGCGATCACCTGCACGGTGTCGCCCTTCTTGATGCGCATCTTGGTGCGCGTCGCGGTGGTGGCTTTCGGGGTTGCGGTTGCCATGTCAGATCACCTCCGGGGCGAGGGACACGATCTTGGTGAAGTTGCGCTCCCGCAGTTCGCGGGCCACCGGACCGAAAACCCGCGTGCCCTTCGGGTTGTTCTCGTTGCCCAGGATCACCGCGGCGTTGTCATCGAAGCGGATGGCATTGCCGGTGTCGCGGCGCAGGGTGGCCTTGGTGCGCACCACCACGGCCTTGACCACATCCGATTTCTTGACGCCCATGTTGGGCATGGCGTCCTTCACGGCGGCCACGATCACATCGCCCACGTGGGCATAGCGACGGTTGGTGCCCAGCACGCGGATGCACTGGATGCGCTTGGCGCCGCTGTTGTCAGCGACGTTGAGAAACGTTTCCTGTTGAATCATCGGTCGTTCCTCGTCAAGTGGCGGCGGAGGTGTTGAGCACCTCGGCCACGGTCCAGCGCTTGGTGCGGCTGAGGGGGCGGGTTTCGGTGATGCGAACCCGGTCGCCCACCTTGCAGCTGTTGTCTTCGTCGTGAGCTTTGTAGCGTTTGGTGCGGCTCACCGTCTTCTGGTAGATGGGATGGGGGAAGCGGTTTTCCACCGCCACCACCACCGTCTTGTCCATCTTGTCGCTGACGACGGTGCCGACCCTTTCCTTGAGTGCCATGGGATCGAGGGGGGTATCAGGTAGCTGAATCAGCCGGGGCTGCGGAGGCCTTGCGCTCGTTCTGCACCGTGAGCAGGTGGGCCAGCTTGATGCGGGCTTTCTTGAAGCGGTGCGGATTTTCCAGACGGCGGGTGGCCTGCTGGAAGCGCAGGTCGAACAGTTCACGCCGGGTGGCGTCGATCTGCTCGGTGATGTCAACGTCCGTGAGCTTGCGCACGTCGGTGATGGCAGGAAGGGCCATGGTCAGGACTCCACAGTGTTGGCAGGCTCGGCCGTGACCGAAGCAGCAGCTGCAGGGGCTTCACCACCGGCGACCGGCTGGTCGTCCAGGGTGAGGAACTTGGTCTTCACGGGCAGCTT
Organism: Cyanobium sp. PCC 7001; assembly: GCF_000155635.1. NCBI lineage: Bacteria > Bacillati > Cyanobacteriota > Cyanophyceae > Synechococcales > Prochlorococcaceae > Cyanobium > Cyanobium sp. PCC 7001. Next base: position 1,551,468 of record NZ_DS990556.1, on the reverse strand, counting down.
GTACTGCGCCAGGCGCATGGCTTCCCGTGCGATCTCGGGGGTGATGTCGGCACCGCCCATCTCGAACAGGATGCGCCCGGGCTTGATCACCGCCACCCAGAACTCCGGGTTGCCCTTGCCGGAACCCATGCGGGTCTCGGCGGGGCGCATGGTGACCGGCTTGTCGGGAAAGATCCGGATCCAGATCTTGCCGCCCCGCTTGACGTAGCGGGTCATGGCGCGACGACTGGCTTCGATCTGGCGGGAGGTGATCCACCCGCACTCCTGGGCCTGCAGGGCGAACTCCCCGAAGGCGATGGTGTTGCCGCGCGTGGCGACGCCGCGCATGCGGCCTCGCTGTTGCTTGCGGAACTTGACGCGTCTTGGACTCAGCATGGTTCAGGCCTCCTGATCACTCCTGGTTCGAACGGTCTTCGAACTGTTGGGGCTGCCGGCTGGTCCGGCGGCGGGGAGCGGCGCCCACGGGCAGTTGCTCCTTCTGGCCCGGCAACACCTCGCCCTTGAACACCCACACCTTGATGCCCAGCACCCCGTAGGTGGTGCTGGCCAGCTTGGTGGCGTAGTCGATGTCGGCGCGCAGGGTGTGCAGCGGCACCCGGCCTTCCCGGGTCCACTCGGTGCGGGCGATCTCGGCGCCGTTGAGACGGCCGCTCACCTGGATCTTCAGGCCCAGCACGCCGGCCCGCTGGGCCCGCTGCACGGCCATGCGGATCACCCGGCGGAAGGCCACCCGCTTCTCCAGCTGCTGGGCGATGTATTCGGCCAGCAGGAAGGCGTCGGCGTCGACGCGCTCCACTTCCACCACGTTGATGCGCACCTGACGGTTCGCATCACCCACGGTCTTCTGGATGCCGTTGCGGAGATCTTCGATGCCGCTGCCCTGGCGGCCCACCAGCACGCCGGGGCGGGCGGTCTTGAGCTCCACTTCGAGCTGGTCCGCCTTGCGGGCGATCAGCACATCGGAAATACCGGCGGCGCCGTACTTCTTGTGGATGAACTTGCGGATCCGATCGTCCTCCTGGAGGAGGGTGGGATAGGTCTTGCTCGGGGCGTACCAGCGGGAGCGGTGGTCCTGGGTGATCCCCAGGCGCAGGCCGGTTGGATGGATTTTGTGTCCCATCGGTGCGGTGTCCTCGGGGGTCAGGCGGAAGGAGCCACAGCAATGCTGATGTGGCAGGTCTGTTTCTTGATCGCGTAGGCGCGACCCTGTGCTCGGGGCCGGTAGCGCTTCATGGAGGGGCCCATGTCAGCGCTGGCGGTGGTGACCACCAGGCTGGCCGGATCCATGCCGAGGTTGTGCTCGGCGTTGGCCACGGCGCTGCGCAGCACCTTGGTGATGGGTCCGGTGGAGCGGTAGGGCATGAACTCGAGCATGATCAGCGCCTCGCGGTAGGTGCGGCCGCGGATCTGGTCGAGAACCCGGCGCACCTTGCTCACGGAACCGCGGATGTAGCGGCCGTGGGCGAGCGCCTGATTCGGAGCGGTGTTAGCCATGGATCAACGGCCTCCCTTTTTGTCCTTGATGTGGCCCCGGAAGGTGCGGGTGGGGGCGAATTCCCCGAGCTTGTGGCCCACCATCTGCTCGGTGACATAGACCGGCACGTGCGATTTGCCGTTGTGAACGGCGATCGTGTGGCCGATCATCATCGGCAGGATGGTGGAAGCGCGTGACCAGGTCTTGATCACGGTCTTGTCGTTGGCGGCGTTTTGCTTTTCAACCTTGCGAAGCAGGCTGTCGGCGACAAACGGGCCTTTTTTGAGTGAACGTCCCATAGCGGTTCAGGAAGCGGGCAAAGCGGTGTGGTTCATCAGGAATCGCGTCCGCCACGGCTCCGCTTGGAGGTGCGGCGACGTTTCCGGAGCACAAACCGGTTGCTGGGCTTGTTCCGCTTGCGGGTCTTGAGGCCGAGGGCCGGCTTGCCCCAGGGGGTGACGGGGCCGGAGCGGCCGATCGGAGCACGGCCCTCACCACCACCGTGGGGGTGGTCGCAGGGGTTCATCACCGAGCCGCGCACCTCGGGGCGGCGGCCCAGCCAGCGCTTGCGACCGGCCTTGCCCAGGCTGGTGTTGCGCACCTCGGAGTTGCCCACTTCGCCGAGGGTGGCGTAGCACTCGCGGCGCACCAGGCGCACCTCGGTGGAGGGCAGCTTGAGAGCGACATAGTCACCTTCCTTGGCCATCACCTGGGCGCTGGCACCGGCGGTGCGCACCATCTGGCCGCCGCGACCGGCGTACAGCTCCACGTTGTGAACGCTGGAGCCCAGGGGGATGGCCGAGAGCGGCAGGGCATTGCCGGTCTCGATCGGGGACTCGGGGCCGGACACCACCTGCTGGCCGATCTCGATCCCGGCGGGGGCCAGGATGTAGCGCTTCTCGCCATCGGCGTAGAAGAGCAGGGCCAGCCGGGCATTGCGGTGGGGGTCGTAGTGGATGGCCGCCACCTTCGCCACCACGCCGTGCTTGTCCCGGCGGAAGTCGACGAGGCGATAGAGGCGCTTGTGGCCGCCGCCGCGATGGCGGCAGGTGATCACGCCGCGGTTGTTGCGGCCCTTGCGGCGGTGCTTGGCCACCACCAGGCCCCGCTCCCGACCGCGGCCGGTGACTTCGGTGAAGTCACTGGCGACGCGGGTGCGGGTGCCGGGCGTGGTGGGGCGGTAGTTACGGATTGCCATGTGGTTTCAGACCCCTCCTCAGGACTCAGGGAACAGCTGGATGGCGTTGCCCTCGGCCAGGCGCACCACCGCTTTCTTGACCTGGGCGCGCTTGCCGGCGAAGCGGCCGACGCGGCGGGTGCGACGCGGCGGGTTCATGGTGCTCACGCCCACCACCTTCACGTCGAAGAGGGTTTCGACGGCGGCCTTGATGTCGGGCTTGGCGGCCCGATGGTCCACCTCGAAGGTGTACTGGTTCAGTTCGAGGGCACGGGTGGCCTTCTCGGTGATCAGCGGCCTGCGGATCACATCCGCGAGCCGGCCTGCAAAACGTTCAGCCATCGCCGTAGACCTCCTGAATCTTCGCGAGTGCCTCCTCGCTCACCACCAGCTTGTTGGCGTGGAGCAGGTCGAACACGTTGAGCTGATCGGCGGCGATCAGCTTCACCTTCTCGAGGTTCCGCACGGACTTGCGCACGGCCTCGGAGGCGTTGTCGAGGATCACCAGCACCTTGGCGCCGGCCTCGATGCCGAGGCGGGTGAGGGCGGCGGTGATCTCCTTGGTTTTGGGAGTGTCGAGCCCGGCGCCGAAGCCCTTCACCACGGTGATGTCCTCCACCCGGCTCATCAGCGCGGTGCGGAGGGCCAGGCGACGCTCCTTGCGGTTCATCGCCAGTGCGTAGCTGCGGGGCTTGGGCCCGAACACCACGCCACCGCCCGGACGCAGCGGGGTGCGGATGGAGCCCTGGCGGGCCCGGCCGGTTCCCTTCTGCTTGTAGGGCTTGCGGCCACCACCGGCCACTTCGGCCCGGGTGAGGGTGCTGGCCGTGCCCTGGCGGGCGTGGGCCAGCTGGCGCACCACGGCGCGGTGCACCAGGTCGGTGGCGGAGCTTTCCTTGGCGACCTTCAGGTCAAGGTCGGCCTTGCCGGCCTCCTTGCCCTGCCAGTCGCGAATCACACAGTGAGCCATGTTCTCGGTCCTCCTCAGTTCCCGGCGTTGGCGCCCACCCGGTTCGCCGGGCGGATGTTGAGCAGCGCGCCGGGCTTGCCGGGCACCGATCCCTTCACCACCAGCAGATTCCGCTCGGTGTCCACCTTCAGGATCACCAGACCACGGGTGGTGGTCTGCTTGCCGCCGTAACGGCCGGCCATCCGCTTGCCGGGGTAGACCCGGCCCGGGGTGGTTCCGGCGCCGGTGGAACCGGGCTCGCGATGGTTCTTGGAACCGTGGGTCATGGGGCCGCGGCTGAAGCCGTGGCGCTTCTGGTAACCCGCGAAGCCACGGCCCATGGTGTCGCCGCTCACGTCGACCTTCTGGCCGGGCTCGAAGGCGGCGACGGTGACTGCACCGCCGAGCTCGAGACCATCCAGGCTGTCGACCCGGTATTCCTTGAGGTGGCGGAGCAGCTCCTCGCCGGATTTGGCGAGGTGGCCCTGGGCAGGCTTGTTCACGAGCTTCTCGCGAATGTCGCCGAAACCGAGCTGCACGGCGTTGTAGCCGTCGGTGCCGGTGGATTTGATCTGGGTGATGCGGCAGGGGCCAGCCTCGATCACAGTGACCGGGATGGACTTGCCCGCCTCGTCGAAGAACTGGGACATACCCAGCTTCTTCCCAAGAATGCCGATGGACATAGGAGGGGAGTCAGCGCCAGCTGGACCACCGGGGTTTCCGGTGAAGCCGATGCGGATGCCTGGAAGGTCGTGCCGTGCCGTGTCATCCGGTTCCGGATCCCGGCTCAGAACTCCGGCGTCGGCGACGACTCCGGTGAGGCACGGAACCCTGAAGAGACGTTCAGGGCGCTAGCAGACAGATCGCAGGATCTGATCAGCGCGGCTGGGACTTGCCTGGACCGGACGGACCGACTCGTGGGAGAGATCAGCGCGTTCAGGCAGTTTCCCGGCGGTTTGACTGGTCTTTCCGTTGGGGCGTCCGGGCCGGGGCCAGGGCGGTGGAAAAACCTGCGCTGCCGCTCAGGCCGTGGAGGTCGCCACCACTGGCGACCTGGTGCAATGTTCTGGAGGCCCGGCTAGCGGTCGGGCACAGATTCCAAGCACAGCTGACAACCATACCCCACGGCCTTCCCCCCTCCCTGCGTTGTCCCCAGGGAACGTCCCCCATCCCCGGGAAGCTGGCAGACTCGGCCCACCGCGTCACCGTCGCCATGCCGCTGCTGTTGTCTGGTCGGGGATTTCGGCAAGACCTCGAGCGGGCCGGTGCCCTGGCTCTGTTCGCCCCGTTGGAAGGAGGGGCGGAGACCCGGCTGATGCGGCGACTGCGGGCTGCCGGTTACCGCGCCCAGCTCACCTCGGCCCGCGGCCTCGGCGATCCCGAGGCGTTCCTGCTTCAGCTCCACGGTGTGCGTCCACCGCACCTGGGCCACCAGAGCGTGGGACGCGGCGCCGCGGTGGGGGACGTGCACCGGGTGATGCCCCAGCTGGGCAGCCTGCTGGAGGGCGACCAGCCCATCCTGCTGTGGTTGCTGGAGGGTCAGGTGCTCTCCACGGCGGAACTCAGTTCCCTGGTGGCCCTCACCCGGCGGGAACCCCGCCTCAAGATCGTGGTGGAGATGGGCGGCGCCCGCGCGCTGCGCTGGCAACCTCTGGAGGCCCTGCTGGCCGCCGCCTGAACTCCCCCACCGCCAGCCGCGGGGTGTCGGCCCCAGCGGCCGGGATCCTCCCCGAGTCGGCCCTGCGGCGCGGCCGCTGGGTGAAGTGGATCGGTGGGGCCAGCAATCACGACCTGGCCGCCATCGAGGACCTCGCCGGCCTCTATGCGCTGGCCGGTGTGCACTGTCTGGATGTGGCGGCGGACCCGGCCGCCGTGGCGGCCGCCCGGCGCGGCGTCGCCTGGGCCGAGCGCCGGGGTGCTGGGCGCCCCTGGCTGATGGTGAGCCTGAGCGATGGCGAGGATCCCCACTTCCGCAAGGCCTGGTTCGATCCGCGGCGCTGTCCGCCCGCCTGTCCCCGCCCCTGCGAGCGGGTCTGTCCGGCCCTGGCCATCGGCGTGGGGGCCACCGGCGCCGCCGGTGTGGCGGAGGAGCGCTGCTATGGCTGCGGACGCTGCCTGCCGGCCTGTCCCCTCGGCCTGATCGAGGAGCGCGGTCATGGCCTGGCGGCCGCGGCGGTGCCGGGGCTGCTGCGCCAGCTGAGCCCCGATGCGGTGGAACTGCACACCCGGCCCGGGCGGCAGCAGGCGTTCGAGCGGCGCCTGGAGCAGCTGGCCGGCAGCGGCGTGCCGTTCCGCCGGGTGGCCGTGAGTGCGGGCCCGGAGGTGACCGCGGAGGAGCTGTGGCAGCGCTACGGCGCCCTGCGGGTCCATGGGCTGGCGCCCCTCTGGCAGCTGGACGGTCGGCCGATGAGCGGGGATGTGGGCGTCGGCACCGCCCATGCCGCCGTGACCCTGCTGCGGCGGCGCGGCCGCCGGCTGCCGCCGGGGCCCCTGCAGCTGGCCGGAGGCACCAATGCCTCGACGCTGCCGCTGCTGGAACGCCATCCGGAGGCAGCGCGGCTGTGCGCGGGCGTCGCCTTCGGAGGCGTGGCCCGGCGCTCCCTCCAGCCGCTGTTGCAGGAGGCCCAGCGGCGGGGGGGCTCGCTGCTGGAGAGCCCCGAGCTGTGGCCTCGGGCCCTGGAGCTGGCGCGGACTCTGGTGCGCCCCTGGCTAGAACGAACCCACCCGAGGCCGCTGCGGTGCTGTCACCCGAGCCCCTGATCTCACTGATGCCCCAGACGGCCGGGAGCTCCGGCGCGGATGCCGGCCAGGGCGTCACTGACGATCTGGACCGGCTGCTGGCGGTGCTGCCGGCACCCGTGCAGGCTGCCCTCGCCAGTGCGGAGAGCCGGGCGCACCTGCTGGAGGTGGTGCTGGATCTGGGCCGGCTGCCGGAGGCCCGCTACCCCGGCCGGGCCGCCCTGCTCGGCGATCGGCCGGTGGAGCGCAGCGATCTCGATGCGGTGGTGGACCAGCTGGGGGCCTTCGGCGCCGACAACCGGGCCGGCATCGCCTGCACCCTGCACCGCATCAGCGCGATCCGCAACCGCATCGGGACCATCGTGGGCCTCACCTGCCGGGTGGGCCGGGCCGTGTTCGGCACGGTGGTGATGGTGCGTGACCTGCTCGATTCCGGCCAGTCGCTGCTGCTGATGGGCCGCCCCGGGGTGGGCAAGACCACGGCCCTGCGGGAGATCGCCCGGGTGCTGGCCGACGATCTCGGCAAGCGGGTGGTGGTGATCGACACCAGCAACGAGATCGCCGGCGATGGCGACATCCCCCATCCCGCCATCGGCCGGGCGCGCCGCATGCAGGTGGTCAGGCCGGACCTGCAACACGAGGTGATGATCGAGGCGGTGGAGAACCACATGCCCGAGGTGATCGTGATCGATGAGATCGGCACGGAACGGGAAGCCCAGGCGGCGCGCACCATTGCGGAGCGGGGCGTGATGCTGGTGGCCACCGCCCACGGCAACGAGCTCACGAACCTGATCAAGAACCCCACCCTCAGTGACCTGGTGGGGGGAATCCAGTCGGTGACCCTCGGCGACGAGGAAGCGCGGCGACGGCGCACCCAGAAGACCGTGCTCGAGCGGGCCGCGGAACCCACCTTCCCGCTGGCGGTGGAGATGCACAGCCGCCACCGCTGGCTGATCCACCGGGATGTGGCCCAGACGGTGGATGGTCTGCTGCGGGGCCAGACGGCCAGGCCCCAGGTGCGGGAGCTGGGGCCTGATGGACGTCTGCAGCTGCAGGACGACCTGCCCGCGCGTCCCCATTCCGTCTCCCGGCCGCTGCCGCCCCCTGCGGTGCGGGCCTCCGGCACCGAGGCTCCCGCCGGCCTTCCCCTCAGGGAGGCGGCCCGCCATCAGGCTGCGCCGGCGTCTCCTCCCCCGCTGGAGCCCTCCCTTGCGGCTGCCGCTTCTGCGCCTCCGCCCGCCTCCACCGGTCCGGCGCCCCTGCGGGTCTACGGAGCCGGCATCAGCCGCAGCACCCTCGAGCAGGTGGTGCGGGCCCGCCAGTTGCCCGTGGCCGTGGTGGGCAGCGTGGAGCTGGCCGATGTGGTGCTCAGCGCCCGACAGCAGCTCGGCCGCGACCCCCATGTCCGTCGTCTGGCGCAGGATCTGGGCCTGCCGATCCTGGTGATCAAGAGCGGGGCGATGCCCCAGGTGCAGCGGGCCCTGGAACGGCTGCTCGCCCGCCACCGCCCCCAGGAGCCCTCCGTCTCGGTTCCCGAGGGGGACGACACCCTGGCGGCCCTCGAGGAGTGCCGACTGGCGGTGGAGCACGTTGTGCTGGCCCAGGGGCAACCCGTGGAACTGCTGCCCCGCAGCGAGCGGGTACGCCAGCTTCAGCGGGAGCTCGCCAGCCGCTACCGGGTGCGCACGGCCGTGTTCGGTCCCAGCGGCGATCAGCGTCTGCGCCTGTTTCCCGCCTGAGGGGCCGGAGCCCTGGGTGGCCGGTGATTGACGAAGGACCGGACGCTGTGGGTAACTAGCTAGGCATCGGCGAGCGCCGCTGCACCGGGAGCCGGACTCACCAGCTCGGATTCCCCGCTTTCAGGAGACCCTGCCTCCGGCAGTCGACCTCCACCGTCATTGGGCCGTCGCCAAGTGGTAAGGCAGCGGGTTTTGGTCCCGCCATTCCTAGGTTCGAATCCTAGCGGCCCAGTTTCCTGCTCCAGTCCCCGGGGAGCCCTGCCGTGACTGGGATCTCCCCGCCAGAGCCGCTGCTGGTCTTCGACTTCGACGGGGTGCTCGTCGATGGCATGGACGAGTACTGGTGGGCGGCCCGGACAGCGGCCCTGCAACTGTCCCCGGCCCTCGCGCTGCCGGAGCAGGCGCCGCCGGGGTTCGCCCGGCTGCGCCCCCTCATCCACAAGGGCTGGGAGATGGTGCTGATGGCGGCCGAACTCTCCCGCCCGGACCTGGCGCTGGAGAACCTGCTCGCGGACTATTCCCGGCGGCTTCCCGAGCTCCTGGCCCGCTGGGGCTGGAGCGATGCCGAGCTGCAGGAGACCCTGGAGCAGGTGCGCAGCCGGGCGATCCGCAGGGATCTGCCGGCCTGGCTGGCCCTGCACCGATTCTATCCCGGCGTGGTGGAGCGGCTGCGGCAGCTGGAGCGGGACGGGATCACCTGGATGGTGCTCACCACCAAGGGACAAGCCTTCGCCCAGCGCCTGCTGGAGTCGGCCGCCCTGGCGCCCGCGGCGGTGCACGGGCATGAGCAGGGCAGCAAGCCCGAGGTGCTGAAGCAGCTGCTCGGCCACCACCCCCGGGTGTGGTTCGTGGAGGATCGCCGGCCCACCCTGGAGCGGGTGCGCGCCGATCCGGGCCTGGCGGCCGTGCGCTGCTTTCTGGTGAGCTGGGGCTACCTCGGGCCGGCGGACGGCGTGGATCTGCCCGAGGGCATCCACTGGCTCGAGCCGGATCGTTTCGCCGCCCCCCTGGCGCTGTGGCCCTGACCCTCGCTAGGGTACGTACGTACTAAGCGCGATTGAGACGCTGGTCTCGTTTGGTGGTACTGACCTCCCGGCGGTCGCAGGATGGATCCGCGACCCGACCAGCTTTTCCGATTCACCCCCGTTTTCATCCCCATGCCTGCTGACTCCAAGGCCGCTTCCTTCGCGACGTCCGGTGCCTCGGCCTCCTCTCCCGCCGATGCCAGGGCCGCGGCCGAGCGGGACAAGGCCCTGGGCCTGGTGCTCAACCAGATCGAGCGCAACTTCGGCAAGGGCTCGATCATGCGCCTCGGCGATGCCTCCCGCATGCGGGTGGAAACCATCTCCACCGGTGCCCTGACCCTGGATCTGGCCCTGGGCGGCGGCTATCCCAAGGGCCGGGTGGTGGAGGTCTACGGCCCGGAGAGTTCCGGCAAGACCACCCTCACGCTCCACGCCATTGCCGAGGTGCAGAAGCGCGGTGGTGTGGCGGCGTTCGTCGATGCCGAGCACGCCCTCGATCCCGTCTATGCGGCCGCGCTGGGGGTGGACATCGAAAACCTGCTGGTTTCCCAGCCGGATACGGGCGAAATGGCCCTGGAGATCGTCGACCAGCTGGTGCGCTCGGCTGCCGTGGACATCGTGGTGGTCGACTCGGTGGCGGCTCTGACGCCCCGCGCCGAGATCGAGGGGGAGATGGGCGATCTGGCGGTGGGCAGCCAGGCCCGCCTGATGAGCCAGGCCATGCGCAAGATCACCGGCAACATCGGCAAGTCCGGCTGCACGGTGATTTTCCTGAACCAGCTCCGCCAGAAGATCGGCGTCACCTACGGCAGTCCGGAAACCACCACCGGTGGCAACGCCCTCAAGTTCTATGCCTCGGTGCGCCTGGACATCCGCCGCATCCAGACCCTCAAGCGGGGCACCGAGGAATACGGCATCCGCGCCAAGGTGAAGGTGGCCAAGAACAAAGTGGCCCCGCCGTTCCGCATCGCCGAGTTCGACATTCTGTTCGGCAGGGGCATCAGCACCCTCGGCTGCCTGCTCGACCTGGCCGAGGAAACCGGCGTGGTGATCCGCAAGGGCGCCTGGTACAGCTACGAGGGCGACAACATCGGCCAGGGACGCGACAACACCATCACCTGGCTGGAGCAGAACCCCGAGCAGGCCGAGGAAATCGAACGGCGCACCCGCCAGAAGCTCACCGAAGGTTCGGAGGTCACGGCCAATTCGATGAAGCCTCTGGCGGCCGCGGCCAAGGCTTCGACCGTCACGACGGCGGAGGCACCTGGTTCTGGTCTTCCCGGGGGTTCAGGTCTCGATGCTGCGGTCAAGCCGGCCAGCGCGCTGCCCGTGGCCGGCTGAGTCCGTCAGGTGGGGAGGGAGTTCGGGGCCGCGATGTCCGCGGATGGGTCCACCGAACCGGACGCCGGCTCTGGAGCGGGGCCGCTGTGGAGCACCTGGGCCACCCGTTGAAGCTCCTGGATGGCCTCGGCGCCTTCCAGTTTCACCAACTCATGGCCGTTGCGCGATTCCACCCAGCTGATGCCGAAATCGGACACCAGGAACCGCACCATGTGGTTGGTGCCCAGGTTGGCCACGAAGGAGGCGCCCTGGCCATCACGGCCGTCGCCGCAGCTGTAGCAGGTGGCGGCCATGCCGCGGCTCTGAAGGCTGGTGGCGAGGGCCTTCAGGCTCATCACAAGGTCTTGGACAACGGAGCGGTACTGCTCCGCGAGCCGAGGAAACATGGGCCCAACGCTGTTAACCTTGAATCCTAAGCATTTCTTCCAATTTTCGTGGGTATGAATGCTTACATCCGCACAGTGCTTGCATCTGCACAACAGTCAGTCCGGGACGGAGTCAGCCGTCCGCCAGCGTCCACCAGCCCAGCGCAGGCCCCAGGAACCGCACCGTGATCCAGAACAGCACCAGGGCGGCAATGCCGATCCAGGCACCCTTGGTGGTGATGGCCACGAACCGGTCGGCCTGATTGCGGCTCAGCGGCAGCCATGGGGCGAGCCGTGGCGAGGTGTCCGGCTCGGACGTCCGCTTGGGACCTCTGGGGGGAAGGCCCTGGATGCTGCGGCGGCGGGCTTCTCCCATCGGTGCTTCTCCAGATCGCGATGTTCAGCCGCTCAGGCTAGGGGGGGCCTGACGGTCACCCCTAGTGCGGCAACAGCCGGCTCAGGTTCATCCAGGGTTCCAGGGCGCGCAGCACCTGGCGGCCCCAGCTGCGCCCCCGCAACCTGCCATCGAGGATCGCCAGCCGTCCGCCCTGGCTGCGCAGGCCCGTCACCGCCAGCTGCAGCCGGGTCAGACCGTCCGGCAGCAACCGCTCCCGGAACCAGTCGCGGCCCTGGCGCCGCAGGGCCAGCACCTGGGCCGCGGTGAGCGGATCCTCCAGGCTGGCGATCGGCAGCAGGCCCACCACGATCTGCCCCGGCAGCGGCAGGCGCTGCTGGTGGTCCAGCCACCAGCACCAGCGTGCGCAGATCACCCCGTTCGCTTCCGGCGTGGTGGCCTCATGCACCACCCGGCTGCCGAATTCGGCGGCCAGGCCGCTGGTTAGGGACAGGCGCAGCCCCTCATCGTCCAGCAGCACGAGGGTGAGCCCGGCCTGGCCCAGCACCAGCCGCCGACACTGCTCGAGCAGGTGCTCGCCGTAGCGCGGGCTGTTGGGCAGCGGTTGGCGGAGCGGGGCGTACACCGGCAACGGATCGGCGAGGGGAGGCTCCCCGAGATCCACGCACACATCGGGGCTGAGGCCCAGACCGCGGCCCTCATTGCCGGCGGAGGTGGCGGTGCTTCCGGCCAGTTCCGCCACCAGCACGACGCCCCGGCCCTCGAACAGGCCCTGCAGCAGATGCAGGGGCTCGAGCGGCTGGCGATGCAGGCTCCAGACGACGGGCGGCCCCTGGTCCTGGCGGGAGGCCTCGAGGGTGGCCCAGCTCACCCAGGCGTCCCCCCCACTGGCCTGCCACCGCCGCCAGGGTTCGGGCAGCGGCTGCAACAGGGCCAGCAACTGGCGCAGCGGGGCCTCATCCTCCGGGGCGAGGGGCAGGGGGCGGCGATCACCTCCGGGGTGGGCCATCACCTGCCGCGTCAACCGTGCATGCAGTTCCGCCAGGGCCGGAGCCGCGGCGGGGTGGGCCCGGGCCAGCCGGTCCCAGTCGGGCCCCGAGATCTTCAGGGCCAGGCCGGCGCGAAGGCGGGCATCGAGCTGTTCGGCCTCGGGAATCACCAGCTGCCGCCCAGCCAGGCTTGCCGAGCGCCAGGCCTGCAGCAGCTCCTCAATGCTCAGCAGCCACAGCCGCGCCCCCTCGGGCTCAGGGCCCTCATGGCAGGGCAGGGCCAGGCCGGAGGCCGCCAGTCGGGGCAGCTCCACCTGGAGCAACCGCTGCCGCAGGGTGGGGCTGAGCACCAGGGCGATCGGGGTGTCACTCAGGGCCAGGGGCACCAGCAGCCCCAGCAGCCAGCCCGGGTCCGTGCCCGGCGCGAGCCGCACCAGGGTGTGGTCGCCGCGGCGCAGGCTGCGGGCCACGAGCCGACAGAGGCTGAGCTGATGGGGCCAGGGCTCCTGACCTCCCAGACCCTCCCGGCGCAGCAGGGCCTTGAGCTGGTGGTGGGCATGGGCCTCGAGCATCCGCCGCCGTCAGCCGGGGGCTGAATCGTAGGAAGCTGACCGCATGGCACTGCAGCCGTGATGACAACCGCTCTGTTGGCGACATCCCTCTCGGCGCCGCCTCGGCTCGAGGGGCCCATCGGCCTCGTGGGGCTGGGCCTGATCGGAGGCTCCCTCGGTCTCGATCTTCAGGCCAGGGGCCTGGAGGTGCGGGCCCTGGTGCACCGGCAGGCCACGGCCGAACGGGCGCGGCAGCGAGGCCTCGCCAGCGCTGTGAGCCTGGATCCCTCGATCCTGCAGGACTGCGCCCTGGTGGTGCTGGCCCTGCCCCTGGACCGGTTGCTGGCACCGGAGCCCGCCCTGGTGGAGGCGATCCCGGCGCAGGCCGTGGTCACCGACGTCGGCTCGGTGAAAGCGCCTGTGCTGGCGTGCTGGTCGGGCCTGCATCCCCGGTTCGTGGCCGGCCATCCGATGGCCGGAACCGCATCGGCGGGCGTGGAGGCGGGGCAACGGGGCCTGTTCGCGGGGCGCCCGTGGGTGCTCACCCCAACCCCCCACACCGATCCGGCGGCGCTCGATCAGCTGTGCGGCCTGGTGGCGGCGGTGGAGGCGCGCTGTCTGGTGGGTGACGCAGCGGATCACGATCGGGCCGTGGCCCTGATCTCGCACCTGCCCGTGCTGGTGAGTGCGGCCCTGCTGCAGGGGGTGGACGGCTGCGCCCGGCAGCAGGGGGGTGCTCTGCCGGAGCTGGTGCGGGCCCTGGCCTCCAGCGGCTTTGCCGATACCACCCGGGTGGGGGGAGGCAACCCGGAGCTGGGCACGTTGATGGCCCGCTGCAACCGGGAAGCGCTGCAGACCGCGCTGGCGGCCTACCGCCGCAGCCTTGAGCAGCTGGAGCAGTGCCTGGCCGAGGAGCGCTGGCCCGCTCTCCAGGAGGAGCTCAGCACCTGCCAGCGTTTGCGGCCGGAGTTTCTCTGAGCGCCAGCTCCCGCCCGTGGCGTGCCAGCAGCTGGCGGCAGACCATCAGGGCCGAGAGCGTCACCCCCGCGGTGCCCTCTCCGGGGTGGATGGCATCGCCGCAGAGCCAGAGGCCCTCCAGCGGGGTGCGGCTGGCCAGGCCGCAGGGCCCGAAGTTCGAGGGGCGTTGGCCCAGGCCCCCCACGAACCCGAACGGCCGCCCGGTCCAGCGGGCGAAGCCCCGTGGCGTGGCCAGTTCCTGGTGCCGCCAGGCCGAGGCGGGCAGGCCGAGGTGGCGCTCCACTCCGCGGCGGATGCCGGCCAGGGCCCTGGCCTTGGCAGCCCGGTAGGCCTGCGGATCCAGGGAGAACCAGGGCCGGGCCTCGGTGAACACGCTGGCGATCAGGGTGGCCGCGCCTTCGGGCGCCCGGCCGTCCCCCGGCTGGCTCACCGAGAGAAACAGGGAGCCCGGATCGTCCCAGGCGATCTGGAGGTGGCACGGGCAGTCGGCGGGCAGGGCCGCGCGCTCCACAGCCCCGTATAGCACGAGGGCGCCGGACGGGTCCGGCAGGGTGGTGAGGCGGCGGTGGTACCCGGCCGGCAGCTGCTCGGAGCCCAACAGCTCCGGCAGGCACTGGGGCGGAATCGCCACCACCACATCGGCTGCCTCCCAGAGGCCTTCGGGAGTTCCTCTGCCGGAGCCCTGGGCCCTGACGGACCAGCCATGGGGGAGGCGCTCCAGCCGCGTCACCCTGTGGCGCAGGTGCAGCTGCCCGCCCGCCCTGGCCAGCGCCTCCTCCAGCGGGGTGCTCAGGGCCTGCATGGAGTCCTCCAGATGCCACAGCCCCAGGGGGGCCTGCGCCATGGCCAGCACCGTGGCTCCGTAGAGGGCCGCCGTGCGTGCGGCCGGTTCCTGGGAGTAGAGCCGCAGCTGCAGATCCAGGAACCGGCGCAGCCGTGGGTCGCCCCCGCAGCCGCAGAGCTCCAGCACCTGGGCCATGCTGGCCGGCGCCAGCACGCCACTGGCCAGGTTGGCGGGCCTGAGGGCCCCGATCAGGCGGCCCAGATCCCAGGCATTGCGGGGCGGAAGCACGGGATCACGGGCCGCGAACCCCCAGTTGGCCCGATGCAGGGCGTCGCACAGCCGCCAGAAGGCGCCACTGCCGGGGAACTGGTGGTCCCGCTCCTGCCGCCAGCGCTCCGGGTCACGCCAGAGGCGCACCGGCGGGCTGCCATCGCCCAGGTCCACCACGCAGGCCGGATCCAGGGCGCGGGCCGCCGGGAGCGGCAGGCCCAGATGGGCAAAGATCCTGGCGTGGCTTCCCCCCGGCTCCAGGCCCGCCACCTGGGTGGCCCCCACATCGAAGCAGTACGGGCCGCGGCGGAAGGTGCCGGCACAGCCGCCGGTCTGGCTGTGGGCTTCGAGCAGGGCCACGTGCAGGCCGGCGTCCGCCAGGAGGGCGGCGGCGGTGAGACCGGCGATGCCGGCTCCGACCACCACCACCTCCACGGCCTGCCCCATGGCGGCATGCTGGCAGCCAGGCGTGTGCGACCGCGACATGGCAGGGCTTCCCATCGAGCCGTTGTCGGAGTGGCTGCAGTCCCGTGTGGGTTCTCGGGTGCTCAGCGCCGCACCGGTGGGCGGTGGATGCATCCATCAGGCCTGGCGCCTGAGCTGCTCCGATGGCCGCAGTCTGTTCGCCAAGACCAACCGGTCCACGGCCCTGGCGATGCTGGAGGCCGAAGCCGAAGGCCTGGTGCCCCCCGGAGCTGGTGGTGCCGCGTCCTCTGGCCTGCGGCGTGGTGGGGGATCGGGCCGTGCTGGTGCTTCCCTGGCTGGCGCTGCAGAGCGGTGGCCCCGGCTGGGCCGAGCTGGGGCGGGGCCTGGCGGGGCTGCACAGAAGAAGCCAGGGCGGCAGCCCGGGGCCCGGTTTCGGTTTCACCAGCGACAACTTCATCGGTTCGGCACCCCAGAAGAACGGCTGGCGCGCCGGCTGGGCCGACTTCTTCGTGGCGTGCCGTCTGGCACCCCAGTTGGCGATGGCCGAGGCGCGGGGAGACACCTATCCCGGAGCGGCAGAGCTGCTGGAGCGCATTCCCCGGCTGCTGCAGAACCATGCCTGCGAGCCGGTGCTGGTGCACGGCGATCTATGGAGTGGCAACGCCGGCCTGCTGGAGAACGGCGGCGCCATCTTCGATCCGGCCGCCTACTGGGGTGATCGGGAGGTGGACCTGGCCATGGCCAGGCTGTTCGGCGGGTTCCCGACCACCTTCTTCTCGGCCTACGAGGCGGCTTGGCCCCTGCCGGAAGGTGCCGACCAGCGCGTGCCTCTCTACAACCTCTACCACCTGCTCAACCACGCCAACCTGTTCGGCGGAAGTTACAGGCACCAGGCCCAGGTCTCCATCGACAGACTCCTGGCCGTGGTCGGCTGAGGGTACGAGCTCAGCTTCAGCCCAGGTACTCGTTGCGCAGGTTCTGGAGCCTGGCCACCACGGCTGAGCGCTTCTCGCTGGTGGTGAGGTTCTGCCAGCTCCACTGGCCCACCACCACGAGGCCGAGCAGCTCGAGCAGGCCGGGAACGATGGGCAGCAGGTTGATGGTGTCCAGCACGCCCTTGATCAGGATCTGCACCACGATCACCACCACCAGGATGCCGACCGCCTTGCCGATCCGCCCCATCTGGTTCCAGTCCACCTGGCCCAGGGTCTGGTTGATCTGGCCCAGGATCTCGCTGTAGCGCTCCTTGATCTCCGCCGCGGTCTGGGAGCCGCTGCCGCTGTCGGTGTCCGTGGCAGTGGCACCGAATGGAGCAGCGCCGGCGTCGCTCGCCTGCTGGGCCGTGTCGTCGGAGTCGACTGTGGGCGTGGTGGTGTCGTTCATGACCTGCGCAGGGCTCCGGCTCACAATGCTCCATAAAGTATCGGGGTGCCTTCCACCGCGCCAATCGCCCTGGGCATTGATCGCGGCCTGCACACCGTGCTGGTGCGGCTGCTGGCCTGTGCCGCTCCTGAGGAAGGCTGCGCTCTGCTGCTGGGCCGCCAGCTCCCGCCTGCGGCGGAGGACGAAGGGCCACTCTGGCAGCTGGAGCGGATCTGGCCCTGCCTGAACGTGTGGCCGGAGTCAGGCGCGAGGAGCCGGCGCTTCGCCATCGATCCAAGGGAGCAACTCGTGGCCCAGCGCTGGTGTCGGCCGCGCGGGCTGGCGGTGCTCGGGGCCGCCCACAGCCATCCAGTCGGGCCGGCCCGGCCTTCGGCTACCGATCGATCCCTCACCCTGGCCCCGGCGCTGATGGTGATCCTGGGTGCCGATGCTGCCCCCCTGGCCTGGTGGCTCCCGGAGAACGGGGCCCATCCCCGGCCCCTGCCGTGGAGAATGGGTGATTGATCCGGTCCGCGGCCCGAGCCGCCGCGGCCATGCTCCTGCCGATGCTTCCCCCCGACACCACTGGCGTCCAGCTCAGTTCCGATGAGGTGGCCCGCTTTTCGCGCCATCTGATCCTGCCGGAGGTGGGCATGGAGGGGCAGAAGCGACTCAAGGCGGCCTCCGTGCTCTGCGTGGGAACCGGCGGGCTTGGCTCCCCCCTGCTGCTCTACCTAGCGGCAGCGGGCGTGGGGCGAATCGGCATCGTCGATTTCGACGTGGTGGACCACTCCAACCTGCAGCGCCAGGTCATCCATGGCACTAGCTGGGTGGGCAAGCCCAAGATCGAATCGGCGAAGGCCCGCATCCATGAGATCAACCCCCACTGCCAGGTGGATCTCTACGAAACCGCTCTCACCAGCGAGAACGCTCTCCAGATCATCGGGCCTTACGACCTGGTCTGCGACGGCACCGACAACTTCCCCACCCGCTACCTGGTGAACGACGCCTGTGTGCTGCTGGGCAAACCGAACGTGTACGGCTCGATCTTCCGCTTCGAGGGCCAGGCCACGGTGTTCAACCTGGATGAGCACAGCCCCAATTACCGCGATCTCTTCCCGGAGCCGCCGCCGCCGGGGATGGTGCCCTCCTGCGCCGAAGGCGGGGTGGTGGGTGTGCTGCCCGGCATCATCGGCGTGATCCAGGCCACCGAGGCCGTGAAGATCATCACCGGCATCGGCACCACCCTCAGTGGCCGGCTGCTGCTGTTCGATGCCCTGGGCATGAAGTTCCGGGAGCTCAAGCTGCGGCCCAACCCGGAGCGCCCCGTGATCGACGGGCTGATCGATTACCAGGAGTTCTGCGGCGTGGGTGGCAGCGCTCCGGGCCAGGAGGAGGCCGGCAGCGTGCCCACCATCACCGTGGCCGAACTGAAGACCGTGATCGACGGGCAGCTCGAAGAGATCCTGCTGCTGGATGTGCGCAACCCCCAGGAGGCCGACATTGCCGTGATCCCGGGGTCGGTGCTGGTGCCGCTCGATCGCATCGAGAGCGGTGAGGCCATCGAGGACGTGCGCCGCCTGGCCGAGGGCAAGAAGCTCTATGTGCACTGCAAGCTGGGTGGCCGCAGCGCCAAGGCCCTGCTGGCCCTCGGGCGCCATGGCATCGAGGGCATCAACGTGAGCGGCGGCATCGACGCCTGGAGCCAAGAGGTGGATCCCTCGGTGCAGCGCTACTGAGCTGCGCGATCAGTAATCCACCCCTCGCTTGAGGTCCACGCCGCGCTCGGCGTAGTGCTTGTGGCACACCATTTCGGAGTGCACCGAAGCCAGGTCGAAATAGAGGGGGCGATTGCGGCAGCGTCCGGTGAGGATCACTTCCGTTTCCGCCGGTTTGCGCAGCAGCGTCTGCACGATCGGCTCCTGGGGCAGCAGTTCCAGGTCCACCGTGGGGTTGATCTCATCGAGGATCACGGTCTTGTAGAGCCCGCTCGAGATCGCTGCCCGGGCGATTTCCCAGGCCCGCTCGGCCTCCACGTAGTCGATCGGCTGCTGCTGGCCCCGCCACACGATGGCATCGCGGCCCGAACGCAGATGGTCCACCAGGTGGGGATAGCTCTCGCGCAGAGCGGCGATGGCCGCATCCTCGGTGTAGCCGGCGCCGCCCTTCAGCCACTGCAGGATCAGCACGCGGTGGCTCTTGTCCTGGCTGATGCCGCGGCCGATGGCCTGCAGGGCCTTGCCCAGGGCACTGGTGGACTTGCCCTTGCCCTCGCCGGTGTAGATCTCGATCCCGTCGAGCCCCAGGGGTTCGGCCGTGGCGTCCTGGCGGCGGTGCGCCCGCATCTCCGAGTGCAGATCGGCCAGCTGCACCAGCTGGCGCGGCGCCCCCCGCCCGGTGCAGATCACCTCCATGCCTTCGGGTTTGGCTGCGAGGGTGCGGCAGATCTGCTCGGTGTCCAGCAGACCGAGATCGAGCACGGGGTTGAGCTCATCGAGCACCACCACCGAGTAGAGATTGCTGGCGATCGCTCCCTTGGCGATGTCCCAGCCCCGCTCGGCCTCCTGCCGGTCGAAGCGGGTCACCTGCTCGGCGCTGAAGAACTCCCCCCGGCCGGTGCGCACCTGGTCGATCAGATGGGGGAAACCCTGCTGCAGCGCTTCGATGGCCGCATCCTCGTCGTAGGCCCGGCCCGGCCCCTTGAGAAAGCGCAGCAGCAGCACCCGGGTGCGCTTCTGCTCGCAGATGCCGAGCCCGATCGTGCGCAGCACCACCCCCAGAGCGGCCTGGCTCTTGCCCTTGCCGTCGCCGTCGTACACGTGCAGCTGCCCGTGGGTGCGCTCATCGCGGTCCGAGGCCGTGCGGATGCCGATGCCGGCACTGCTGCCGCGTCCGCTGCTCCGTTGCGGCGAAGGCGTGGTGCTCGGGCTCATCGCTGCCGTGCGTTGGCGGCGATGCTACCCGCCATGGCCGGGGCCTCCACATCGCGCAGCTGTTGCACAGCACCGCCATGGCCTTGCCAGGATCGCCCCACGCTCCAACGCTCCCGCAGCCCCGAAGCCGTGCCGTTCTCCCTGCTCGAGAGCCTCCCAGCCGCCCTGGATCGGGGTCTGGCCGACCTGCGGGCCCGTCTGGCGGCGATGCCCCGGATCGTAGTGGCCTACTCCGGCGGTGTGGACAGCACGCTGGTGGCCGCGATCGCCGTCGAGCAGCGGGGCTCCGGGGCCCTGGCGATCACCGGGGTGTCGCCGGCTCTCGCCCCCCATCTGCGGCGGGAGGCGGCGATGCAGGCGAGTTGGCTGCGCATCGCCCATCGGGAGATCCCCACGGCGGAGCTGGCGGATCCCGCCTATGCCGCCAATCCCGAGGATCGCTGCTACGCCTGCAAGCGTGAGCTGCATCGGGTCCTGGCCCCGATCGCCGCAGCGGCCGGCGCCGCCACCGTGGTGGATGGCGTGAACCACGACGACCTCGGCGACCACCGCCCCGGCATCCGGGCCGCCCGTGAGCATGGGGTTCAATCCCCCCTGGCGGAGGTGGGCCTCGACAAGGCAGCGGTGCGGCGTCTCTCCCGCGCCCTGGGGCTGCCCTGGTGGGACAAGCCGGCCCAGCCCTGCCTGGCTTCCCGCTTCCCTTACGGAGAGGCCATCAGTGCGGCGCGCCTGGAGCGGGTCGCGGCCGCCGAAGCCTGGCTGCTGGAGCGGGGCTGGCCGGAGGTGCGGGTGCGCTGCCAGGGGGATACGGCCCGCATCGAGCTGCCGGCCGCCCAGCTGGATGGAGCACTGCGGCTCTGGAGCGAGGCGCCGGAGCGGCAGGCCCTGGTCCAGGCCTTTCTGGAGCTGGGCTTCACGGCCGTGGGCCTGGACCTCGAGGGTCTGGTGAGCGGCAAGCTCAACCGCGCTCTGGCGGTTGGAGCCATCCAGACCCCTTGGCCCTGAGCTTGGTCCCGGGCCTCAGGCTGCCTCGAGCCCCCGGCCGCCATAAAACAAGCCCCCGTGTGGGGGCAGGATCACGGCAGAGGGTCTCGCACAGGAGCGCGCTGAGGGTCTCGAAAAGGAGGCTCGGGCTCAGGCCGCCAGGGCCGGCTGCCGTTCCTCGGCCGCGATGGCTCCCGGGGTTTCCCGCCGGAAGCTGGTGAGTTTGTGGTGGCTGGCGGCCAGCTCGCCGGCGAGAACGGCACAGGCCTGCTCCGGCATGGTGTGGTCGCCACAGGTGAACACGTCCACCGCGGCATAGCCGGATTCCGGCCAGGTGTGAATGGAGATATGGGATTCAGCCAGCAGGGCCAGTCCGGTGACGCCCTGGGGTTCGAATCGGTGCGTGATCAGGTTGAGAAGGGTGGCACCAGCACGTTTCGCAGCGGCGGTGATGGTGTCCCTGAGAAAAGCTTCGTCGTTGAGCTTGGCGGTGTCGCAGCCGTAGAGCTCAAGAATGCAGTGTTTTCCGACCGTGTCGGAGATCTGGTGAGGGAGGGGTTCCGCGTCGGTGGCGGACTGGGCTGCACTCCATCCGGGGTGGGGGTGGAGGCACGGCAGGACCTGGGTCATCGAATACGACCGCACAAGCCGCCCACCTTACGCGAACTTCCCGCCAGGACGCTTCAGGCCGGCGATGGCGCTCAGTCCGGTGGCTTCAGGGCACCGGCGCGCAGGTGCACGATCTGGCTGCGCTGCTGCCAGCCAGCGCTGAAGGCCCCCAGGTGGGTGGCGCTCACCAGGCACTGGTGCCCCTCGCCCACGGCCTCCAGCAGCAGCTGCTGGCGGGTCGGGTCGAGCTCGGCCAGCACGTCGTCGAGCAGCAGCAGCGGGGGGTCTCCCACCACGCTGCGCACCAGTTCGAGTTCCGCAAGTTTCAGGGCGAGCACCAGGGTGCGCTGCTGGCCGGCTGAGCCGTAGCGCCGGGCCGGCTGGCCCCCCAGGCTGAGCGCCACCTCATCCCGGTGCGGCCCCACGCTGCACTGGCCCAGGCGCAGCTCGGTGTCGCGCTGGGCCGCCAGCTGGCTGTGGAGGGCGGCCCGCCAGGGCTCCTCCGCCTCGTCGCCCTCCAGATGGGTGCCGCTGCGGTAGGCGATGGCCAGCGCATCACGCCCGCCGCTGAGGCGTTGCTGCCAGTGGGCCGCCAGGGGCTCGAGGCGTTGCAGGGCCCGGTGGCGGCGGCGATGCAGCCGGGTTCCCACCACGGCCATCTGCTGATCGAAGGCATCCAGCAGCCCGGCCTGCTCCCCTCCCCCCAGCCCCCGCCGCAGCAGCTGGCTCCGCTGCCGCAGCAGCCGGCCGTAACGGCTGAGCAGCTCGCCGTAGAGCGGCTCCAGCTGCAGCACCACCCGGTCGAGCCACTGACGCCGCCCCGCGGGCTCCCCGCGCACGAGCTCCAGATCCAGGGCACTGAAGCTCACACAGCGCAGATCGCCGAGCAGATCGAGCTGCCGTTCCAGGGGCTTGCCGTTGCGCCGGGCCTCACGGCCACCCCGGTGGCGCAGCTCCAGCTGCAGCAGCTCCCCCCGGGCGGTGAGGCCCCGGATCCGGGCGTGGCTGCACCCCTGCTGGATCAGGTCCCGGTCGGAGCCGGTGCGATGGGTGCGCAGGGAGCCGAGCAGCTCCACCCCTTCGAGCAGGTTGGATTTCCCCTCGCCATTGGGTCCCAGCACCAGCAGCCGGGAGGCCTCCAGGTTCAGCTCCAGCCGCGTGATGTTGCGGAACTGCAGCAGCTCGAGGCGTTCCAGCCGGATGGGTCTGAAGCGGTGAGCGGCTAAGGTAAGACCGCTGCAGGCACCGCCTGCAGGCGCCCACTCCACCGGCTTGCCAGGCCGTGGGAGACGCCGGACATCAGCTGCCGGTCCATGGGAATCTGGGCATGTAGCTCAGTTGGATAGAGCGTCAGATTCCGGTTCTGAATGTCGGGGGTTCGAGTCCCTCCATGCTCGTCGGTCGCCGGTTCCATGGTCTGCTCCCTCCCGCCCTGTGGTCGGGGGGGATTTTTTTCGCCACGGGCTGTTTTCAAGGGCCTCTTCGCAACCGTCAAGGCGCGGCAGCGCCCTGAGGGCTCGGAGGCTGGTCAGATCAGAGTTTCAGGCCCATGGCGCGGATGCCGCCGGGGTCGACGATGAAGCCCTGGCGTTCCAGGGCCCTGAGGGCTTCCGGCGGAGCCGAGAGCGACACGCTGCAGCCGGAGAGATCCCGGCGCAGCCGTCCCAGGGAGGCCTGCACGAGGGCCCGCAGCACCTGATCCCGGTTGGCGTCGTTCGGATCGCTGCACAGATCCCAGAGGTTGGCGTTGAGGGCCAGATCGCTCGTGGCACGCACGAATCCCACCACGCTGCCTGCGGGCCCCGCCACGCCGAGATGCCAGAGACTTTTCTCCAGGGCCCGTTGCCAGCGCTCGGGCGGGCGTGGGGCCTCGCCCGATGCCACCAGCAGCCCGTTGAGCACCTCCGCTGTCGGCCAGGGGTTGACCAGCAGGCTGTAGCCCTCCTGCAGCCGGGGGGGCGGTGTCTGCGGACGGAAGGGGATCAACAGGGAGCCCAGGGTGATCGCGAGCGGAGGATGGGGTCAGCCGGTGTTGCGCATGCCGGCGGCAATGCCGTTGATGGTGAGCAGAGCACCGCGCAGCAGTTCGCTGCGGCTGTACGTGCGGCCATCGGAGCCGGCACCCGTAGCTTCGCGCATGGGCGGCTGACGGTTCTGGTCGCGCAGGCGGCGCAGCAGAGCCACCTGCAGAAAGCCGAGGGGGACGATCGTGCGGTTGCGGAGGTCCACCGAGAGCTGCAGGGCCGGATCTCCATCCAGCAACCGCTGATGCCCGGTGATCGCCAGCACCAGATCGCGGGTGAGATCGAACTCGGCGGCGATGGTCTGGAAGATCTGCTCGAAGGCCTCGCGCCGCTCCGGCCGGCCCAGGGCCTGCACATAGTGGTGGGCCAGATCGATGTCCACCTTGGACAGGGTCATCTCCACCTTGGAGATCAGCATGCGGAAGAACGGCCAGCGCTGGT
Organism: Cyanobium sp. PCC 7001; assembly: GCF_000155635.1. NCBI lineage: Bacteria > Bacillati > Cyanobacteriota > Cyanophyceae > Synechococcales > Prochlorococcaceae > Cyanobium > Cyanobium sp. PCC 7001. The sequence continues at coordinate 1,527,953 of NZ_DS990556.1, read as the reverse complement.
AGAGCAGCCGCAGCAGCTCCAGCTGTTCCGGGTCGTGGTCCAGTTCCTCCCGCAGGGCGGCCCCCACCCCGAACCAGCTGGGCAGCAGGAAGCGGCTCTGGGTCCAGCCGAACACCCAGGGGATGGCCCGCAGGCTGGAGAGATCCTTGGCTCCGCTCTTGCGGCGGGCCGGCCTGCTGGAGATCTGCAGCTTGCTGATCTCCTCGATCGGCGTGCACTGCTGGAAGAAGGCCACCAGATCGGGGTTGTCGTGCACCAGGGCGCGGTAGAAGTCGCGGGAACGGGCCGCCAGCCGCCCCATCAGCTCGTTCCAGACGGGGGTGTTGTCCACCGGGGTGCTCACCAGGCTGTTCTGCAGCACGGCGGTGGTGAGGGTCTCGAGGTTGTAGAGGGCCAGCTCCGGGAGGGAGTACTTGGAGGCCAGCACTTCCCCCTGTTCGGTGATCTTGATGCGACCGCTCAGGGTGCCGCTGGGCTGGGCCAGCACGGCCTGGTAGGCCGGGCCGCCCCCTCGGCTCACCGAGCCGCCGCGGCCATGGAAGATCCGCAGCGCCACATCGTGCTGGGTGGCGAGCTGCTGCAACGCGATCTGGGCCTTGTGGATCTCCCAGTTGCTGGAGAGGAAGCCGGAATCCTTGTTGCTGTCCGAATACCCCAGCATCACCTCCTGCAGCGGCGGGCTGGCGTCACTGCCGGTGAGCAGGCGGCGGTAGAACGGCTGGCTGAACAGGTGGCCCATCACGGCCGGGGCCCCCTGCAGGTCTTCAACGGTTTCGAACAGGGGCACCACGAGCAGGCTGGAGCTCTGGGCCACCGGATCCACCAGACCCGCCTCCTTGGCCAGCAGCAGCACCTCGAGCAGGTCAGACACCGTGTGACTCATGGAGATCACGTAGGTGCTGCAGATGCGGGTGCCGAATTCCTGCTGCAGGCGCTGCACCATGCGCAGCACGGCGAAGGTCTCGGTGGTGGCGGGGCTCCAGCTGGCGGTGGGAGGGAACAGGGGACGTCGGGTCTGCAGCTCGCCCAGCAGCCAGGCCACCCGCTGTTCCTCCTCCATCTCGCCGTAGGGGACGGGCAGCTGCAGGTAGCGGCTCAGTTCATCGAGCGCGTCGCTGTGGCGGGTGCTCTCCTGGCGGATGTCCAGGCTGGCGAGGCAGAAGGCGAAGATCTGCACCTGGCTGATCAGGTGCTGCAGTGATTCGCAGCTCAGCCCAGTGCCCTCCAGGCTCTGGAGCACCAGTTCCAGGTCGTTGCGGAATTCATCCACCGCGGCGTAGTGGAGGTCCTGCAGACCGGCGCCCCCCCCCAGGCTCCCCAGCGGGGGGGCGGTGGAAGCAAGGCCGTCGCAGGGGGATTCCCAGCCGGCGTCGGCGAGGAGCTGGTTGCGCTCCTGGGTGAGGCGCAACCGCTCGAGCACATAGCTCAGCTTGAGCCGATAGGGCTCCAGGCGGTAGCGGGCGGCCCGTTCCTCGTAGATCTCAGGGAAGCGGAGCCGGTCCATCTCAAGGGATTCCAGCAGGGCAGGACTCACCTGGCTCCACTGCATCGAGATGCTGAGCTGGTCCCGCAGCTCCCCCACGGCCCTGATGTAGCGCTCGAGCATCAGCTGGCGCTGGAAACAGGCCGTGCGCCAGGTGATGTCCGGAGTCACCGATGGATTGCCGTCACGGTCGGCCCCCACCCAGGAGCCGAAGGTGCAGAAGGCGTCGCTGGGGGGCTCCACATCCGGGTAGCTCTCCGTGAGAGCCGCGCTCACCCGCTGCCGCAGCAGGGGCATGGCCTCGAACAGCACCTCCTGGAAGAAGTGGAGGGCGTAATCCACCTCGTCGAGCACGGTGGGCTTGAACTGGTGCAGCTCATCGGTGCGCCACCAGAGCCTGATCTCCTCCTCCAGCTGCAGGCGGAGGCTCTGCCGTTCCACCCGGTTCAGGCCCGATCCCTGTTCGAGCTTCTGGATCAGGGTGGCCACCCGGCGCTGCTTGTGACGCACCGTGTGACGCACGATCTCGGTGGGATGGGCCGTGAACACCAGCCGCAGATCCAGATCCCGCAGCAGGTTCTCGATCTGGGCGGGCGGCACGTTGAGGTTGCGGAGCCGCTCGAACAGCTGGCGGAACGTGGCCGGTTCCGTCTGGCTGGCCAGGGGCGGCAGGAAGGGATCGCTCGCCACCGGTTCCGGCAGAGTCTTGAGGCTGTCGAGGTAGCTGTCCTCCTCGATGTGCTGCTCGAGGATGTTGACCAGCTGGAAGTAGAGCGAGAAGGCGCGGGCGGCGGCGATCGCCTCGGCCAGATCCATCTCCCGGATCAGCTGCACGATGGCGGCGCCAGTGTCGATGCTGGCGGTGTCGCCCTCGCTGGGGTCGCTGAGGCGCTTGAGGCGCAGCAGCCGCTCGGCGTGGTGGGGCGGGCACTCACTGCGCAGCACGGTCTGCCACAGGTCTTCGACCAGCTCCAGCCGCTCGCCCAGGAGGCGGGTGGCGCGCGGGGATGGCTCGACGACGGAGGGCACCAACTGCCGCATGGAGGCTGGACGGTCGTCGCTTGTGGTGGTGATCATCCCAAAAGACCCAGAGCCGGGTCTGTGCCCGTCATGGCGGAGAGGCGCAGCTCCTGGGCTGCCATGGAGGCCACGTCTGACGTCAGGATCGCACGGATTGTGCTGCCCTCCCGATGCCGCCGCAGCCACACCATCGCCTGATTGCCCTGGCGGAGCACCGCGTGGAGGGGTGACAGCACGGTGGAGAGACCCAGCTCCGCCGCCAGCGGAGCCACCTCGGCGAGCAGCCGCTCCAGCCAGGCACGGGCCTGAACCGGGGTGCCGTCCCGCCAGTCGCGCAGCTCGGCTTCCAGGCTGGCGCGGGCCGCGGCCCTCTCGTTGCCATCCGCCAAACGCGCCAGCTCGGCCGGATCCAGGCTGCTGGCCAGCAGGGGATCCCAGCGCTGGGGATCCCGCTGGACCTGCCAGAGCCGCAGTTCCGCCAGGGCCGTGATCGCCAGCAGCACCAGGGGATCACTCACCAGATCGCAGATGCGGATCTCCAGCCGGTTCAGTCCGTAGGGGCGGTCGTCGCCGTTGGGGCGCACCGAGGTCCAGAGATGGCGCACGTTCTGCATGGTGCCGGCCTCCAGCTGCTGCTCCATCCAGCGGATGTAATGGGCGTGATCGAGAAAGATCGGCACCAGCTCCGGCGTGAGGGGGAACTGGAGCCAGCGCTGGGAGTGGGCGCCGGTGGGGGCTCCGTCCAGGAATGGCGAGCTGGCACTGAGGGCCAGCAGCAGGGAGGCCTCGCAGCGCAGCAACCGCAGCCCGGCGAACAGGGCCTCCATCCCTTCCAGGCCGAGGTTGATGTGCACACTTGCCGTCACCACGCGGGTGCCGTAGGTGTGCTCGATGTAGTCGTGGTAAGGGTTCCCGGGGTCGGACCGCTCGAAGTGACCGCTGTCCCCCAGGCTGAGGGTGCTGCCGGGCAGCAGGGTGAGGCCGCGCTGGGCCAGCCACTGGCGCAGCCGTTGGCGTGGTTCCAGCAGCAGGGCCAGCAGACGGCCGTAGTCCGCTTCCGGGGCCGTGATGTATTCCAGGTTGCGGTGGTCGGGCTCGGTCACGAACCCCTCAAGGGCGGCGGCCACCTCCGCCGAACAGCCCACCACCGTGCCGTCCGCCCGGCCGGTGTAGAGCTCCACTTCGAAACCCTTGAGCAGCAGCGGCGATCCGGGGGGCATGGATGCGGCCTCGGAGGAGTTCACGCCAGACACGCCAGGGCCTTCAGCATGCCGCGCGCCTTGTTGAGCGTTTCCTGGTACTCGGCCGTGGGTCTGGAATCGGCCACCAGTCCGGCGCCTGCCTGCACCTGCACGCGCCAGCTGCCCTCCTCGCCGGGCTGCACCACCATCGTGCGGATGGTGATGGCCGTGTTCAGGGCCCCGCACAGGTCCACGGCGCCGTAGACCCCGGAGTAGGGCCCCCTGGCATCGGGTTCCAGGGCGTGGATCAGCTGCATGGCCCGGATCTTGGGAGCGCCGCTGACCGTACCTGCCGGGAAGGCCGCCATCAGCAGATCCCACACGCTGCGGTCCTCGGACAGGAGCCCCTCCACCTGGCTCACGATGTGCATCACGTGGGAGTAGCGCTCGATGACCATCAGGTCGGTGACCGTCACGCTGCCCGGCTGACAGACACGCCCCAGATCGTTGCGCCCCAGATCCACCAGCATCACGTGCTCGGCCCGTTCCTTCGGGTCGGCCAGCAGGTCGGCCTCCAGGGCCAGGTCCTCGGCCTCATCGCTCCCCCGGGGGCGGGTGCCGGCGATCGGCCGGAGGGAGGCCCTGATCCCCCCCCCCGGGAGGGGGTCGGCCTTGACCATCACCTCCGGACTCGAGCCGATCAGGTACCAGCCGCCGAAATTGAAGAACGCCATGTAGGGCGATGGGTTCACCATCCTCAGGCTGCGGTAGAGCTCGAAGGGATCCCGGCGGATCGAGGTCTCGAGCCGCTGGCTGATCACCAGCTGGAACACGTCCCCTGCGGCGATGTGCTCCCGGGCCTGCACCACGGCGGCTTCGAAGTCCGCCTGGCTGCGGTTGCTCGTGGTGGTCAGGTCGCTGCCGCTGCTCTCGTGCCACTGCAGGGGAGCCACGCCCGCCGGCAGCGGCGCGTGCATCTGCTCCTCCAGCGCCGCGATCCTGGCGGCCGCCGCCGCGTGGGCCGCGGCCGGATCCGCCCCGCTGCTGAGGTCGGCGTAGGCGATCGCCGTGATCTGGCGCTTGACCTGGTCGAACACCAGCAGGCTGTCGGCCAGCATCCAGCAGCCGTCCGGCGGATCGAGCGGGTTCACGGCATGGACGGGCACGCTCGGCTCGATCCACTGGATCAGTTCGTAGCCCCAGAAACCGAACAGCTGTCCCACCGGAGGCAGGCCGGGGACCGGCGGAGCGCTCAGGCCTTCCAGACAGGTGCGCAGCAGCGCGAAGGGGTTGCCTTCGAGCGCCTCGCAACGCCCATCGCGCCACTGGCGTGAGGCCTGGGATCCCCGGGCGGTGAGGATCCAGAGCGGCTCGGTCACCACGAAGCTCCAGCGTCCGATCCTTTCGCCCCCTTCCACCGACTCCAGCAACACCCCGTGGCTGCCGGAGGCCCCCACCTTCAGCCAGGTGGTGAGCGGCGTCTCCAGGTCGGCCGGCCAGCGCTTCCAGAGCGGGATGAAGCTGTGGCCCGCCGCCACCTGGTCAAGGAAGGCCTGGCCAAGGACGGACTCGTCCGGGAAGCCGGATTCGCCGGTGCCAGAGCGATCGGACGGTGACATGGGGGAACCGGCAGGCAAAAAAAACGGGGCACCGGGCCCCGCCTTTATAGGAGTTGAGTGGACGCGAGCGCCTCGGGGACTCAGGCGTCGAAGGTGTTCTTCCCGGTGAACTTGAGATTGGCGGGATTGGTGTTGGCCCCAATGGTGCGGGGGTTGTGGCCGACGATGGGACGACCTTCGTTGACCTTTTCCGGGAACACACCATCTTTTGGATGGAGATATTCAGTGTCACCACCGGGGAAGATCCGGTAGATCTTGTAGTCCTCGATGCGGGGCTTGAACTTGGTGCGGAGCTGGGTGCCGAGGGCCAGGCACTGTTCCTTGCGGGCGAAATACATCAGGTTTTCGCCTTCGTTCATTTCGGCCGCCCCGCCGGTGGGGAGTTCGAAGGCCTGGGCCTTGGAACTGGTCCAGGTGATGGCGTACTTCTCTTCGGTTTCAGCGGCGTTGAGCAGGCCGCCGGTGCTGCCGATGTACTTGGGAAGTTGACCGCTCAGTGCCGTTGCTGTCATGACGAGGTTCAGGTGTCGGCAGACTGTTTCAGCGGGAAGCTAGCACCGTGTTTTTGCCCCTTTCCGCGCCGCCGCGCCACTCTTCACACCCGTCAACAAACCCGGGGCGTGGGAGCGGTTCCCCGCGGATCAGCAGGCCGGGAAGAACACCGTGAGGCCGTTGCCGCTCCGTTCGGTGAGGCGGCCTCCCATGCGCTCGAACAACTGCTGGGTGGCCTGATGGCTCAGCTGCAGGCTGCCGGTGCTGGGGTTCCAGCTGAGCACCGGCCCCACCAGCTCCCGGGCCGTCGCCTGGCTGGGCGGGGCGAGGGGCTGAACGGCCGTGCCCTCGCTGCTCAGCTGCAGTTTCAGCCGTGCTCCGGCGGGCTGCAGCGAAACCACCACGGTGCTGCCCGCCGGCAGGCTGCGGCTGAAGCGGTCGATCAGCCCGCCCAGCATCGTTTCCAGCCGGGCTGGATCGCTGAGCACCGCGGGCAGGCCATCGGCGAGGGTGAGCCGCAGGGTGAGATCACGGCGGGCCAGCTGGCGTTGCCAGAGCGCCTCGAGCTGGCCCAGCAGCTGGCTGAGGTCGGTGCGGGCCAGGGGGCGATCGGCGGGAGGCTGGGCCGGGTCGGCCTGGCGCTGCAGCTCGGCCGCCAGAAAGATCAGGCCGAATCGGTCGATCTGTTCGCTGCATTCCCCATCGATGTGTTCCAGCCGCTGCCGCACCACGGCCGGCAGGTCGGTGCGGCGCAGCAGGGAGCGGATCAGGGTGCGGATGGTGGCCAGCGGCGTGCGCACCTCGTGGGTGAGGGCCTCCAGCAGCGCCAGCTCGGTCTTCACGGCCCGGCTCTCGGCTGGGGAGGGATCGGCCCGCGCCTCCGCCACCATGGGCTGGAGGGTGAGGCTGGGAGCGATGGTCGCCAGGCGGTCCGCCAGCCGCGGCCAGAACCGTTCCCCCAGGGAGGGATCGCTGTGCAGGGGGCCCAGGCGCTGCACGGCTGCCCGCAGTTCGGCCGCGGCGGGTTGATCGGTGCGCTCCAGGCGTTCGTGGATCAGCGTCAGGGCCCGCGAGAGCACCTCGGCGTCGAACCGCACCACCAGGCGCCGGGCCTCGACCGCCCCATCCAGGCAGAGGGCCACCTGCAGATGGGGGGTGATGAGCACCAGCAGCGGGTCGTTGCCGTCGTCGGGCTCGAGGGGCAGGCGCCGGAATCCCCGGCCCGGATCAGCGCCGGCCTGGCGCGATGCCGTGGCGCCGGGGAGCAGCGGGGCCCCTGCCGGCAGCAGCCCATCCAGGGGAGCCGGCGTCCACACCCATCCCTGAAGCTGCTGCAGCAGGTCCGGCTCGTAGAGCGCCGGCAGCGGCGCTGCCAGCCAGAGCCCGGAGAGACTGCCGCGCTCCAGCAGGAAATCCTCCTGAAGGGTGGCCAGGGCCGCCCACCACTGCCGCCGCACGCCGTCGTCACGGCTGGATCCGGGGGGCACCCCCTCGCAGAGGCAGTGCCGCAGCGCGCGCAGGCTGGCCAATCCGCCCCTCCCCTTACCAGCGGTTCGGGGAGGGACGGCCCCGGCGGGCCACGGAGGCGCACAGCCCCAGCGCCATGAAGTTCATCAGCATGGCCGAACGGCCGTAGCTCAGAAACGGCAGGGGGATTCCGGTGATGGGGCCGAGTCCGATCGTCATGTTGATGTTCACCACCACCTGGAACATCAGCATCGCGCCGATTCCCACCACCACCAGTGATTCGTAATCGGTTCGTGCCCGGCCGGCGATCTGCAGCAAGCGCCACATCAGCAGCACGAACCCGGTCACCACCAGCACCGAGCCGATGAAGCCCGTCTCCTCGCCGAGGGCGCTGAAGATGAAATCGGTGTGTTGCTCGGGTATGAACCGCAGCTTGGTGAGGGACCCCTGCATCAGGCCGGTGCCCCAGAGCTGGCCGCTGCCGATGCCCACGGTGCTCTGCAGCAGGTGGTACCCCCCACCGAGGGGGTCCTGCCCGGGGTCGAGGAACAGGGTGAGCCGATCGCGCTGGTGAGGCCGCAGGCCGTGCTCCCAGAGCCAGGGGGTGAGCACGGCGAACAGGGCCTGGATTCCCACGGCCACCGCCAGCATCACACGCTTCCAGGGCAGGGAGGTCCAGGCCAGCCAGCCCATCAGCGGAATCCAGCCGATCAGCAGCCACGGCACGGTCCCCGAGGCGATGGCGCTGACCAGCGGCGAGAGCAGCAGCACCACCCAGGCGGCCGGCATGCCGGCCCAGAACAGCATCACCAGCAGCACCGCGCCGAACACCAGCGAACTGCCGAGGTCGGGCTGGATGAACACCAGCAGCCATGGGGCGGCGATCACGGCCACGGGGCGCACCAGATCCACCGGTCGCTCCACCGGGTGCCGGGCCAGCACGTCCGCCAGCAGCAGGATGCCGCCAAGCTTGGCGAACTCGGAGGGCTGCACGTAGAAGCCGCCGATGTTGATCCAGCTCTGGGCGCCGAGAGCGCTCACCCCCACCACCCGCACGGCGATGAGGCTGATCACCATCGCCGCGAAGATCGGCCACTTCCATGGCAGCAGCCGCTCCAGAGGAAGCCTGGCCAGCAGCAGAGCCAACACCATTCCCACCGCGCCGGTGATCCAGTGCTGGTACCAGTCGGCATAGTTGGCCTGCCGCTGGGTGCTGGCGATCAGCACGCCGGCCACCAGCACCATCGCCAGGGGGATACCCCAGAGGAACCAGTCCACGTTGGCCAGGGGGCGCCGTCGCGCCACTCCGCTCCCCGAGAACAGGCCCCGGTTCCGCCGCCGTGGCAGGGTCACCATCCGTTCAGGCCGGCACCGCCGCGAGCGAGGCCACCTTGCCGGCCAGGGCCATGAAGCCACGCGCTGTCGCCGATTCGGGTGCCGTCAGCACCACGGGGCGGCCGCCGTCGCCGGCCTCGCGCACCGGCATCTCCAGGGGCAGCTCAGCCAGCAGGGGAACGCCTGCCTCCCGGGCCAGCCGCTCACCGCCACCCTGCCCGAAGATCGGGTAGAGCTTGTCGGGGGCATCGGGCGGGATGAAGCCGCTCATGTTCTCCACCACCCCCAGCACCGGCACGCCCATCTGCAGGAACATCGCCAGGCCGCGGCGGGCGTCGGCCAGGGACACCTCCTGGGGCGTGGTGACCACGATCACACCGGCCATCGGCACCGCCTGGGCCAGGGTGAGCTGGGCATCGCCGGTGCCGGGGGGAAGGTCCACCACCACCACATCGCGTTGCCCCCAGGCCACCTGGTAGAGGAACTGGCGGATGATCCCGTTCAGCATCGGACCTCTCCAGATCACCGGCTGGTTCTCCGCGATCAGCAGCCCCATCGACACCATGGCGATGCCGCAGGTCTCGATCGGTTGCAGCTCCTGGCTGGCTCCCTCCCCACTCACTTCCGGGGTCCGGTCGGCCACCCCGAGCATGGTGGGGGCATTGGGTCCGTAGATGTCGGCATCGAGCAGGCCCACCCGCAGGCCGCTGCGGGCCAGGGCACAGGCCAGGTTCACGGCCACCGTGCTCTTGCCCACGCCCCCCTTGCCGCTGCTCACGGCGATCACCTGTTTCACGCCGGGGATGGGCTGCTGCTGGGGCAGCTGGCCCTGGCCGCCGGGCCCGTGCCCCGCCGCGCCGATCGCAGCACCGCTGTGGCCTGAGCCCTCGGGCTGGGCCAGTTCGATCTGCACGTCCTGCACGCCGTCAAGGCCGAGCAGAGCCTGGCGCGCCTCGGCGGCGATCCGATCTCTCTGGCTCTGGGCAAAGCCCGGCAGGGCCAGGCGGATCACCGCCCGCTCCCCCTGCAGGCGCGGATCCTGAATCCAGCCCAGCTCCAGCACGCCACGGCCGCTGCCCGCGTCCTTGAGACCGCTCAGGGCGGCGCGGGCCTGCTCGACAGTGGCCATCCGGGGAGCATGCAGGGAGGGTCGATCCTAGAAGGCATCAGCCGGATGGCTGGCATGACAGAGCCTCTCGAACACTTGATGGCCGGGCGGCCGGGCTGAAATGGTGAAACCGTTTCAGGCGCCCGTGGGGCGCGATGTGATGGCCAAGGCCGAGTCGACGCTGGGGTCCACTGGGAGTGCGGAACTCGGGTTGGAGGCCCCGCCGGCGGGGTCGCGGCAGCGGGCCCGCGCTCTGTTGCTCGGCCTGCAGGACTCGATCTGTGCCGGTCTGGAACAACTCGATGGCGAGGGCCGCTTCGCCGAGGAGAGCTGGGAGCGCCCGGAGGGCGGCGGTGGGCGCTCACGGGTGATGAAGGAGGGCCGGGTGTTCGAGCAGGGGGGCGTGAACTTCTCGGAGGTGCAGGGTTCGGAGCTGCCCCCCTCGATCCTCAGCCAGCGACCGGAAGCCAAGGGCCACCCCTGGTTCGCCACCGGCACCTCGATGGTGCTGCATCCCCGCAACCCCTACATCCCCACCGTCCACCTCAACTACCGCTACTTCGAGGCGGGGCCGGTGTGGTGGTTCGGCGGCGGCGCCGACCTCACCCCCTACTACCCCTTTCTGGAGGACGCCCGCCATTTCCATCGCACCCTCAAGGGGGCCTGCGACAGCGTGAACCCGGCCTACTACCCGGTGTTCAAACCCTGGTGCGACGAATACTTCTTTCTGCGCCACCGCCAGGAAACCCGCGGCGTGGGCGGCATCTTCTACGACTACCAGGACCCGCGCGGCGTGCTCTACAAGGGGCAGAACCCCGAAGGACCCGCCGCCGCCGCCAGCCTGCGGCAGGGTCCGCTCCCCCAGAGCTGGGAGCAGCTGTTCCAGCTGGCCAGCGCCTGCGGCCATGCCTTCCTGCCGAGCTACGTGCCGATCGCCGAGAAGCGCCAGCACACGACCTACGGGGATCGGGAGCGGCAGTTCCAGCTCTACCGGCGCGGCCGCTACGTGGAATTCAACCTGGTGTTCGACCGGGGCACGATCTTCGGGCTGCAGACCAATGGCCGCACCGAATCGATCCTGATGTCCCTGCCGCCGTTGGTGCGGTGGGAATACGGCTACAGCGCCGGTGAGGGCAGCCGCGAAGCCCTGCTGACGGAGCTGTTCACCCGCCCCCAGGACTGGTTGGAGGACGGCTCGCTGGAGGCCCGCTGCGCCCCTCACCAGGCCGTGAACTGAGGCCACTGCCGCTGCCGCTGGGGCCAGGCGCGGCGATGGCCGGCCTGGCCAGGCCGGGCTCAGCCAGCCCCTGCTCCAGGGCCGCCACCACCCGTTCGGCGATGGCGCCGATGGTGGCGTTGCGGCGGCGCGGATCGCGCAGGGCCCGCTCCAGCGTCCCCTCCAGCTTGCCGATCTCGAGGATGGCGATGCCGCGGCGAGGGGCGCCAAGCCCTTCGCGGTAGAGCAGGGGGTAGGCGCCGAAGGCCTGGGCCAGGCTCTCGTCCAGCCGGCTGGGGTGGCGGTGCAGGGGCGGGATCAACCCCGAGCCCACCCCATCCGGTCCGTAGGCGTCGTAGTGGATCTCCAGCGCGTAGCCCCCGCGCGCCGCGTGAGTCTTGCCGACGCTCCAGTTGGTGCGCGGATCGTCGCCATCGACGATGGTGCGCGCGGGGGGGTCGTAGAGCCGGATCGCCAGGCCCCGCTGGCGGCCCAGGGCCACCACGGCCCGGGCCGTGAGCAGGTTCCAGTAGAGCTCGTCGCGGATGCCGGTCTGCATCGGCCGGGCTCCGAGGCGATCCACCGCTTCACCGGCGGTGCCGGCGCCGGCGATGCCCTGGGAATCGGCGTGGCCGGCCATCACCAGAATCTCGGTGTCGCCCGGCAACGTGCGCAGGCCGATCCAGTCCTTCTGGCTGCTGAGGCGGCTGCGGGGGCCGGTGAGGGGATCGGGCCCGGGGATCTCCGGTGCCCGGGCGATGGCGGCCGGTGCCAGCAGCAGGGCCGCGAGCCCGAGCAGCAGGGCCGGCCGGCGCAGGTTGGTGAGGTGCAACGGCATGGAAGGACACCAGCGGGCAGGCGGGCAGGGATGCAGGGCCCATTCCGTCGGCGCCCATCCTCGGGGAGATTCAGATGGGGGAGCTCAACAGATTGGCATCGCTGAACAGCCCCAGCCGGGGACCGAGCTCCAGCTCGATCGCGATCAGCTCGTCGCGGTGGGCGCGCAGCCGCAGGGCGCTGCCCGTGGCCAGGTCGTGGCTGATCAGCCGCAGCTCCACCGTTTCGGCCCGGGCGGCCCGGCGGCTGTAGATCAGGCCGGCCAGCGGGCCCAGCAGCATCAGCAGCAGGGGCCACCAGCCAAGGGCCGGCTGCACCTGCCGGATCACCAGGCCGAGGCAACCCGCTCCCACCGCTCCCAGCAGCGAGAGCAGGCCTGCCAGCACGGCGCTGGAGCGAACCTGACCGCGGAAGCGGAGGCTGCGCTGGTCGGGATCGCTGGCCTCCGCCATCCAGCCCCGTTGCTGCAGCCAGGTGCTGAGGCAATCGAGCACCTCCAGGGGAGGCTTCGACGACCGCACCTCCACGGTGGTTGTGCGGTCCTTGCTGGCGGCCCGCAGAAAGAACACCAGCCCCACCGCCAGCAGCAGCGTGAGCACAAGGGTGGAGCTGGTGGAGGTCATGGCCCGTCCGTGGTGACCCCATTCTGGAGGGGAGCCAGGCGAGCGGCGTCCAACATGGACCCGCCATCCCCCTGCCGTGCCGCCTCCGCAAGCCATGACCGCCACCCCCACCAGCAACCTGCCGGCTCCGTCCCGCTTCGCCGTGTTCGACGGCGACCTCGACGCCGGTTGGGCGGAGCTCTACGCCGGTGCCCGGGCCCTGGCGGTGGACACCGAGGCCATGGGTCTGATCCACGGCCGCGACCGACTGTGTCTGGTGCAGATCTGCGACGACGCCGACAACGTGTGCTGCATCCGGCTCCGCCGGGGTCAGAGCTCCGCCCCGCACCTGCAGGCCCTGATGGAGAACGCCGCCATCGAAAAGGTGTTCCACTTCGCCCGCTTCGATGTGGCCGCCCTGGCCGAGAACCTCGGCATTGCGGTGCATCCGATCTTCTGCACCAAGATCGGCAGCCGTCTGGCCCGCACCTACAGCCCCCGGCACGGTCTCAAGGATGTGGTGCAGGAACTGGTGGGGGTGGAGCTGGACAAACGCGCCCAGAGCTCGGACTGGGGCGAGGTGGATGACCTCAGCGAGGCCCAGTTGGCCTATGCCGCCGGCGATGTGCGCTACCTGCTGCAGGCCCGCGACCGGCTCGAGCGGATGCTGCGGCGCGAGGAACGCTGGGAGCTGGCCCAGCGCTGCTTCACCTGTCTGCCGGTGTTCGCCGATCTGGATCGCCAGCGTTTCCACCTGCTGTTCGAGCACTCCAGCGGCGGCAACCGCTGAGGCTGGGCGTCAGTCCTGGAGCCTTCGCTGCTCGGCCCTTCAGTCCTCGAGCATGAAGTGCTCGTCGCTGCCCACGGCTTCCAGCAGGGACGAGAGCATGGCGTGGTTGGCATCGCTGCTGGAGGTGGCCTCGGCCAGCAGTTCCTCGGCCAGGGCCTGCCGCCCGGCGGTGTCCCGGATGCCGGCCGCCGTCGCCTTCACCTCCACCTTCCGCCGGGCCGCCGCCAGGCTCACCCCCATGGCGCTGGCCAGCCTGGCGCAGGCCGCGTTGTAGGCCCGATCGGGGATGCCCGCCATGGGTGCTGCCGTGTCAGAACCCCTGCATCATCCCAAGCGGTCGGAGAGCAGCCGCTCCTCCACCAGGGCAGCGAGGCGGGCACCGCCGCCGGCATCGCCCATGCGCCGCCGGCCCTGCCGGCCCAGGTGCTCCCGCAGGGCTCCATCCTCCAGGAGCCGGCCGAGCCGCTCGGCCAGCTCCTGCGGTCCGGCGCAGGGCTGAACCGCGCCTCCCAGCAGGCGGCTCTGCCGCCGGGCGAAGTTGGTGGTGAACTGGGGGCCAGCGCCTGGAAGGGAGAGCACGGGCACCCCCATGCCGGTCAGTTGCTCAGTGGCCGTGCCGGCATTGGCCAGCCCCACCTCGCTCCAGGGCGCCCACCGCTCGAAGCAGCCATAGCCAAGCAGCACCTGCAGCAGTCCGCGGCGCCAGGCGGCCGCGACCCCGATGGCCGCGGCGTCCGCATCCGGATCCATGGGCTCGAGTCCGTGCTGGTGCAGCCGTTGGGCCCAGTCCTGCCGTTCGGGCCGGGCGGTGCTGGCGATCAGCAGCGTGGTGGGGGCGGTGGGTTGCCAGGCCTCCAGCAGCGCCAGCAGGCGGGTGGCGTTGCGCAGGCACTCCGGCATCCGGCTGCCGGGCAGAAGCAGCAGCCGGCGTCGCTGCCGCAACCACACGGGAGGGAGCTCTACGGGGTCGAGGCGATCGAGCATCGGATTGCCCGGGGCTACTGCCGGCACGCCCCGCCGGCGCAGGCCCCGGGCCGTGAACCGGTCGCGCACGGCCACCAGCTGACAGCGCGGCTGCCGCATCAGGGCCCATTCCCAGGGGTCCCATTCACTGCCCTTGCAGCGGTGGTAGGCGTCGGCCAGGGGGGTGGGGCGCCAGCCCCGGGGCACCGGGGAGGCCCAGGTGAAATCGCTCTTGGGCGTGCCGATGAACCCATAGGACGCACCCGATGCCCAGGCCAGCGCCAGGGGCACCAGATCGCCGATCGCCAGCACCGCCCCGCCGGGGTTGCCCCGGCGCCAGGCCTGCAGCACGCGCCACTGCTGCCAGCTGAGCCGGGCCAGGCCCGCCCGCAGGTCCTGGCCCAGACCCGCCAGGCTCTGGTTGCTGAATCCCCCGCTGGGCAGGGGGAGCCGAGGCCCCAGCAACCGAAGCCGGCCTTGGGCGCCGCTGCGCTCGAAGCTTCCGCCCTCGCCCACCAGCGGCAGAACGGCGGGCACCAGGCCGGGTTGGCGCTCCAGCAGTGCCTCGATCACGCGCAGGGCGATCAGGTCTTCACCATGGCCGTTGCTCAGAACCAGCAGCGGGGCAGGCATGCCATGGCTGATACGATCCGCTCACGGGAGTTTGCTCCCCGGTCGGCGGCATGGCCAAGTGGTAAGGCAGAGGATTGCAAATCCTTTACCCCCAGTTCGAATCTGGGTGCCGCCTCTTTCTTGCTGATCCCGATTCCTGCCCCCGATTCGTGACACCCTGCTGCCCGGATCGGGGGCCGTGCATAGCGTGTGCGAGATCCCCCCGAAGCACGAGCCGAGGCACGATGCGATTCCAAGGTCCCCTCGTCCAAGGTCCTCTGCTCCATGGTCCCCTGGCCGCCGCCACGTCCCGGAACCGGGCAGCGGCTCTGCTCGTGACGCTGGGAATTCTGCTCGGCAGCTTCCTGTCGCAGCCGGCCGGGGCCTGCGAGCGCCATCTCGATGGCCATCACAACGGTTCCGACACCGCCCACGAGACCATGGGACGCTGAGGATCAAGCGCCGCTGGGCTCAGGGCATCCGGGCTTCGGCCACCCAGCTCCCACCCGTGGGATTGTGCGCTTCACAGTGCAGCCTCGCCTCCTGGAGGGTGCACGTGCCTCGGGCCAGATGGGTGCGGGGAAGTTCCAGGATCAGTCCGCGATCGTCGTAGCGGCTCCCCGCCACCGTGCTCACGATGAGGGCGGTGGGCAGCCTCGGGTCGCAGCGTCCGTCATCGGAGCAGTCCATGGCCGGCTGGCCGTCCTTCAGCTGTCCCACGAACAGGAGCTCTTCGGCGGCGACTGCCGGTCCCTGACCGTCTGCCATGAAGCGCACGGAGAGAACCCCGGCCAGATTCTGCTCCAGCCGCACAGCGTGGCAGCCGCGCGCCTCCTGATTGATGCGCAGGTCGCAGTGGTGGGTCTGGCTCTCCCAGCGCCCGTAGCCCTGGCCGCGGGCTGGTGCGGAGCTGGCCTCCAGCGCCAGCCCGCCCGCCTGCAGAGCGATCAGCAGCGCGACTCTCAGTAGCCCGAATCCGCCACGCAGAAGCCCTGGCAGCTGATCCCGTTGCTGGCGGTGCGGCCGCAGTGGTGGCAGAGCACCGGCTCGTCGTCTGGCGCAGGGGCGGACGGAGATGGGCACGGCTCGCGGGCAGGCAGGGTGGAGGACTGGGGCGTCGACAACGCGCTCATCTTGGATGGTTCACCGCAGGGGATCCAGCTCACCATGGCGCATTCCACTCCGCCGCCGTCCGCGCCGCCCGGCATCGGCGTGGGCACCTGGGCCTGGGGCAACCAGCTGCTCTGGGGCTATGACCCCGCGCAGGACGACCAGCTGCTGGCCACCTTCACCAGGGCCGTGGACCTGGGGCTTGGCTGGTTCGACACGGCCGATTCCTACGGCACGGGCCGCTTCAATGGTCGCAGCGAGTTGTTGCTGGGGCGGTTCTGCGCGGGCCTCTCCCCCGGGAAGCGCCAGAACCTGCTGGTCGCCACCAAGCTGGCTCCGTTCCCCTGGCGCCTGGGGCGAAACGGCCTGAAGCGTGCCTTTGCCGCGTCGCGAGAGCGGCTGCAGGGGAAGCTCGATCGCGTGCAGCTGCACTGGAGCACCGCCCGCTACGCCCCCTGGCAGGAAGGGCCCCTGCTGGAGGGCCTGGCCGACCTGGTGACGGAGGGGCAGGTGCCCGAGCTCGGCGTTTCGAATGTGGGGCCCCGCCGTCTGCGCCAGATGCACGCCAAGATGGCCCGGCGCGGGGTGCAGCTCCGCAGCCTCCAGGTGCAGCTGTCCCTGCTGTGCCCGGAGCCGCTGGAGGCCGGTGGTGTGGCCGAGGTGTGCAGGGAGCTCGGGATCGAGCTGATCGCCTACAGCCCCCTGGCCCTCGGACTCCTGGCCAGGGGTGGGGGCCAGGAACCACCCGCGGGTCCCCGTGGGGCCCTGTTCCGGCGGCTGACCCCCCAGTTGGCGCCGCTGCTCGCCGCGATGGAGGCGATGGCGCGCCCGCGATCGACTCCCCTGGCGGCCGTGGCCCTGAACTGGTGCCGCGCCCATGGGGCGATGCCGATCCCTGGACTGCGCCGCCCGAGCCAGGCCGAGCTGGCCGCCCAGGCCCTCAACTGGCAGCTCGAGCCCGCTGAGCGGGAGGAGCTCGATCGCCTGGCCCGGGCCTTGCCGCGCCGGATGCCCGCCAACCCCTTTGCCAGCGCCTGACGGGCGAGGGGCCTTGGGGCTGCTGAATCAGGAGCCGGCAGGCGCCGGAGTGAGCACCACCGGCATGGCTGCGGGGCGCACCACCGGCATCACCGGGAAGCTGCGGCCGGAGTCGCCCGCCTCCGGGCCGTCGCCATCGGCCAGCTTGGTCTGGAGCTGGTCCTTCGGCTCGCAGGCCGTCAGGGCCTCCTGCAGCAGGGAATCGAAGGTGGCGCCGGGCAGGCGGTGCCGGGCCAGCTCCATGAAGGCACGGGCCAGGGATTCACCGGCGGCCGCGCGCAGGGCCGGGTTGTTGCGGCGCAGATCCTGTTCCTCGTCGATGGCGCGGATGAATCGCTCGGTCACATCCCGCTTGGTGCAGGCACGGATGCGCGTGTCCTGCTCCGCCTGGGTGAGGCCGACACGGGCCTCCAGTTCAGCGAGGCGCCGCAGCAGGCTCTCCAGCACCTCCCTGGCCTCCTTGGCGATGTGGGCCAGTTGCCCGTCGGAGAGCCGGGGCAGGTCAGCCACGTAGACCTTGCCGTGGTCCCGCAGGGTCAGAAACGTGGGCCGCAGGCCGCCCCGAACGCCATGGGGATGGCCATCCCTGGGGCGGACCGGCCGGGTCGGGGGCAGGGGGCCGGCCGAGCTGCGGCGCCGGGTGATGCGTTGCCCGGTGGTGAAGGAGGTTTGCGGCTTATTCATGCGGTATGGCGTGGAACGGCGTGACGCGGGCACACCCTGTCGCTGGAGATGTTCCGGACACGCGCTTTCCGGGAGGGTTTGGGAGGGTTTGGGTCGTCGGGGTGGGCCCGGCCCGGGTGGATGGAAATCCTGGGCAGCAGCAGGGCCAATCTGCCAGCGAAGCTGGCAGGGATCCAGCCAGGCGCTGTTCGGCAATCCGTCGGGGCCTGCAGGCAGGCGCTGCCTGCGTCGATCAGAGCGGCAGCCCGCTGATCCCGGAGCTGTCCTCGGCTCCGCCCGCCAGCACCTCGCCCAGCCGCCAGGCGGCGTGGCCGGCCGCCGCGCAGCAGGCGAGCGCAGCCTCCTCGGCCTCCGGAGGCACCACCAGGCAATAGCCCACCCCCAGATTGAAGGTGTTCCAGAGGTCGCTCTCCGGCACCTCCCCCGCCGCCTGCAGCCAGCGGAACACCGGCGGCCGCTCCCAGCTGCTCGGATCCACCCGCGCCTCCACGCCGGAAGGAAGGCAGCGGGGCAGGTTCTCCGGCAGCCCGCCGCCGGTGATGTGGGCCATGCCCCGCACGGGCACCGGCGCCTTCAGCAGGGCCTTCACGAGATCGCCATACAGACGGGTCGGGGTCAGCAGCGCGTCGAGGAGCCCCCGGTCGCTGCCGGGCAGCGGGGTCGAGGCCGTGGCACCACTGGCTTCCAGGATCCGGCGCACGAGGCTGAAGCCGTTGCTGTGCACGCCGCTGCTGGCCACCGCAAGGATCGCATCGCCGGCCTGGATGCGGCTGCCGTCGATCAACGCGGCCTCCTCCACCACGGCCACGCAGAACCCGGCCAGGTCATAGCGGCCAGGGCCGTAGAAACCGGGCATCTCGGCCGTTTCCCCTCCCAGCAGGGCGCAGCCGCTTTGGCGGCATCCCTCGGCAATGCCCTCCACCACCGCGGCCATCGCCTCTGGACTGAGCCTGCCGGTGGCGATGTAATCCAGAAAGAAGAGGGGCTCGGCGCCGCTGGTGATCACGTCGTTGACGCACATCGCCACCAGGTCGATGCCCACGTCATGGTGGCGGCCATGGGCCTGGGCGAGCTCCAGCTTGGTGCCGACACCATCGGTGCCGGCCACCAGCAAGGGTTGGCTGAGGCCGCTCGGCAGGCGGCAGAGCCCGCCGAATCCGCCCAGGCCGCCCAGCACCTCTGGGCGGTGGGTGGCCTCCACGCTGGAGCGGATCCGATCCACGAAGGCCCGGCCTGCTGCCACGTCCACCCCGGCCGTGCGGTAATCCATGCCTCGAACCCCGGTCTGTGATGGGGGAATCCTCCGATGCCGGGGGGAGGCGGCTGCGGCGTGACCACCGCTGCCGGACAGCCGCTGGATTGGCACAAGCTTGAATCAGTGTGGCTTATTTCATTGATCGGACTGGCTGATCAGTGTGAATGGGTCTGGGATGGGTAACCCCAGGCCTGGGCTCGGGAGTCGTGTTTGATGACAAAAACTGATCAGTCTTCGCCTCCATCCCGATGGCAGAAAACCGGTGGAAATGCCACTACCTTTGCGCAGTTGTTTTCTGGTCAGGAACTCCGCAGGCGAATTCGCTACCCATTCGGCCGCTAATCACGTCCATATCCGGCCGCGGTGGTTTCTGTCACCGCTCTCGGAGACTGAACCAGGGCCAAGCGAATCCAACGCCTTCGAACCTTTCTCGAGGTTGCTGTTCTGCAGCGGGTTCCGCTTGTTATGCACCGAACCTTCTCGCTCGGGGCCATCGCCCTCACTCTCGCCAGCAGCGCCCTGGTTCCAGGCATCGCGGAACCTGCCCGGGCTGCCGAGTCCCCGTCAGTGGCGTCGGCTGCCCCAGCCACCCCTCTGGCCATTCGTGACGCCGACTCCACTCCCGCACCGGTTGAAGGGCTGCAACAGATTGCTCCCCCGGTGCGCATCGCCACCAGCACCCCGGCCGTCGTCAAGGTGATCCGTGGTCAGGCCAGCTGGTATGGCCCCGGCTTCTACGGCCGCCGCACCGCCAGTGGCGAACGCTTCCGCCGCGGCACCCTCACCGCTGCCCACCGCACCCTTCCTTTCGGCACGAAGGTGCGGGTGACCAACCTCCGCAACGGCCGCTCCACCGTCGTGCGCATCAACGACCGTGGTCCGTTCCACGGCAACCGCGTGATCGATCTGGCCCACGGTGCCGCCTCCGAGGTGGGTCTCACCGCCAGTGGTCTGGCTCCGGTGAAGCTGGAAGTGCTGCGCTGATCGCCGCGCCGGTCAGGGCAAGCCCATCGGACCGGCATGATTCCGCCACCCGCCTGCTTGCGGGTGGTTTTTTTTGGCCTGGGCTCCCGTGCAACTGCTCCAAACCCCAGAAGCCCTGCGGGCTTGGCGCCGGCAGCAGTCTTCCCCGCTGCACTTCGTGCCCACGATGGGGGCGCTGCATCGGGGCCACGGGGCGCTGATCCGGGCCGCCGCCAGGGCCAGGGCCGGTGAAATGCCGCCGGTGCTCGTGAGCGTGTTCGTCAATCCGCTCCAGTTCGGGCCGGGGGAGGATTTCGAGCACTACCCGCGGGATCTCGGTGCCGACGTGGAGCGCGCCGCTGCCGCAGGGGCAGCCGCCCTGTTCGCTCCTGAGGCTGGGGCTCTGTTTGCGGGCGGGGTGACGGCGATCACCCGGATCCTGCCGCCGGACAGCCTCACCCAGACCCTCTGCGGGCCGTGCCGTCCGGGTCATTTCGAGGGGGTGGCCACCGTGGTGGCCCGGCTCCTGGCCCTGGTGCGCCCCTCCCGCCTCTGGCTGGGGGAGAAGGACTGGCAGCAGCTGGTGATCCTGCGCCGGGTGATCGCCGACCTGGGCCTGCCCGTTCAGGTGGAGGGCGTGGGCACCGTGCGGGAGCCGGATGGGTTGCCCTGCAGCTCCCGCAACCGCTATCTCTGCGCGTCGGAGCGGCGGCAGGCGGCGGTTCTGCCCAGGGCCCTGGAGGCGGTGGCCCGGCTGGCCCGGCAGGATCCCCAGCGTTGCGATCCCCCGGCCACCCTGCTGCGCAACCTGCTGGAGGAGCAGGGCCTGCGGGTGGACTACACCCAGTGGGTCGAAGCCCACACCCTGCAGCCGGTCCACCGGCTGTCAGGGTTGTCTGTCCTGGCGGCGGCGGTCCACTGTGGATCGGCGCGGCTGATCGATCACACCTTCCTGATGAGTCGCGCCCCGATCGTTGCCATCGACGGCCCCGCCGGAGCCGGCAAGAGCACGGTGACCCGTGCCTTCGCCCGCAGGCTCGGCCTCGTGTATCTCGACACCGGCGCCATGTACCGGGCCGTCACCTGGTGGCTGCAGCGTCAGGGGGTTGACCGCTCCGATGCCGCGGCGGTGGCCCCCCAGCTGGCGGATCTGCAACTGGGCTTCCAAGGCACGGGGAGCGAGCAGCGGGTGCTGCTGCAGGGCCACGACATCACCGAGGCCATCCGCAGCCCCGAGGTCACCGCCGAGGTGTCCCTCGTGGCGGCCCATGGCTGCGTGCGGGACGCCCTCACGGCCCAGCAGCAGGCCATGGGCACCCGCGGCGGCCTGGTGGCGGAGGGACGGGACATCGGCACCGCGGTGTTCCCTGAAGCCGACCTCAAGGTGTTCCTTACCGCCACCGTGGCCGAGCGGGCCAGACGCCGTGCCCACGACCTCCGGGAGCGGGGTTTCGCCGTGCCGGCCATGGCCGAGCTGGAGGCCCAGATCGCCGAGCGGGATCACCGGGATTCCACGCGCGCCGTGGCCCCCCTCCGGATGGCGCACGATGCGGTGGAACTGGTCACGGACGGCATGGGCATCGACGCGGTGATCGAGGCCCTGCTGGACCTGTTCCGCGCGCAGGTGCCCCATGACGCCTGGCCGGAACCGCCAGAAGGCAGCGCCTGAGGTGCAACGGTCAGGGCCTGGGCCGCAGATGCTCCAGCAGGCCCTGGCAGGCGTCGAACAACAGATCGAGCACCCGCTCGAAGCCTTCGGGCCCGCCGTAGTAGGGATCGGGCACGGCCTCGGCGCGGTGCTCCCGGCAGTAGCGGGTGAGGGGTTCGATCCTGGCCAGGTCCTGGCGGGAGCCCAGCTCCATGCTCAGCCCGCGCACCTCGGCCAGGTTGTCGGCGTCCATCGTGAGGATGTGATCGAAGCTGGTGAGATCCGCCAGCTCCAGCTGGCGCGCCCTGCTGGTGAGGGTGAGGCCGCGGCCGGCGGCGGCGGCCCGCATGCGGCGATCCGCCGGTTTGCCGGCGTGCCAGCCGCCGGTGCCGGCGGAGTCGACCAGGAACTGATCCTCCAGCCGCTGCTGGGCCACCAGGTGAAGGAACACGCCCTCAGCGGCGGGGGACCGGCAGATGTTCCCCAGGCAGACGAACAGCACGCGCGTGGGCTCGCTCACGGTGTCTCGAGGCGTTGCAGCGCCAACTCTGCCCGCAGTTGCACCACCCGGGGGTTCTCGTCGCTGGCCTCGGCCAGGCGGAGCAGGCCAGCCACGCTCCGCTGCCTCTGGGCATCCGGCTCCGGCAATTCCGCGGCCAGCGATTCCAGTCCCACCGCCACGGCGTAGCGCACAACCCACTCCCCATCGGCGGTCGCGGCCAGGAGGGCCTCGAGGCATTGCTCCCGCACCGAGCGGCGCTCCAGCGGCTCCAGCGCTCCGAGATCCAACTGGCCGAGGCCCCGCGCCGCAGCGCGCCGCACACTGGCCGCCACATCGGTTCCGAGCGCGTCCACCAGGAGCTCCAGCCCCCGCACGTCGCCGATGCCGGCCAGGGCCCTCACGGCCCAGGCCCTGGCGCCGTAGTTCTCGGCGTCCAGGCGCAGCAGGGCCTCCACGGCGGCTCCCCCCAGGGTGATCAGCCCCTCCACCGCCGCCACGGCGGCACCGGGGTTGTTGAAGCCGAGCACCTCCACCAGGGTGGGGGCTGCCCGCTGGTCGCCGCAACCGGCCAGGGCCCGGGTGGCCACCACCAGGGCATCGCTGCTGCCGGCCTGTTCAACGGCGGCGATCAGGGCCGCCACCGTGCCATCGGAACCGGAGAGGGGTACGGAGCTCAGGCCGCTCACAGCAGGGCATCCATGCAGGCCAGCAGCTGCTCCTCGCCCGGCTCTCCCTGCCCGCGCTCCACCAGGCCACGCAGGGCGATCAGCTTCAGACTGTTCTCCGCCAGCGTGCTGCTGATGGCCTGGTGGGCAGGCCGCCAGCCCGCTGCACCCAGGTCCATCAGGGCCGCTCGTCGCACCTGCAGCTGGGGATGGTCGAGCAGCTCCAGCAGCAGCGCCCCCCAGCGCCCCTCTCCGCTGAGTTGCAGCAGGGTGCGGGCGGCGGCGCTGCGGATCAGTGGGCGGGGATGGTCCACGAACGGCTCCACCACGGCCATCACCTCCGGCAGCGCCACACCGATTTCCCCCAGGGCCTCCAGCAGGGCCTCGCAGGGTTCCACAAGCCTGGGGCTGCCGGGTTCCTGGGCGCCCGCACCTTCGGGGCCGCTGGCCAGGCGACGGCAGAGCGGAGCCACCGCCTCCACGGCGCCCAGTTGTCCGAGCGAACGCGCCGCCGCTTCGCGCAAGCCATGGTCTGCGTCGTCCAGCGTGTCCAGCAGATCCGGGATCGCCACCCGGGCCGAGGGCCCGAGCTTGCCGAGGGAGCGGGCCGCATTGCGGGCCACGGCGTTCTCCTCCACGCCGGCGCCCGGATCGCGTGGACGGCGCTGGCGCAGGCACGCCTGCAGCAGGGGCACGGTGTCCGGATGTCGGCTGCGCATCCGACCCACCCACCAGGCGGCGTAGTACTGCTGGGAGGGATCCTCCGACTGGCGCAACCGGGCCAGGGCTTCGGCCTCGCTGATGGGTTCGCCGGCCCTCGGGGCACTCTCGGTGCTGGCCATGGATGATGTCGGCTGCGGACAGCTGCTGTCGATGATCGCAGTCCGTCTGGCGGGTGTGTGACGCCAGGCAAGAAAAAAGCCCCCTGAGAGGGGGCTGGAAGAAGATCGCGGCAGGAGCAGGAGTTGATTCTGCTGTTCCTGGCGTCGTGAGGGTTGGACTGGGGGAACCCCAGGGCTGGCCTCAGACGAGGGCGGCGATGGCGTAGTCGATGTAGTTGTTGGCGATGACACCGGGGTCGCCGGAGATGCCGTGGTTGGCCTTGATGTAGTTGAGGGCCTCGACGTACCAGGAGGGGGAGAGTTCGAAAGCGCGGTTGATCTCATCGAGACCGGCGATCAGGTACTCATCCATGGGGCCGGTGCCGCCGGCCACCAGGCAGTAGGTGACCATGCGGAGGTAGTAGCCGATGTCGCGGGCGCACTTGGCCTTGCCGCGGGAGTCGGAGGCGTAGTTGCTGCCCTGCATCTGGGTGGTGTAGGGGAACTTGTTGTAAACGGCCTGGGCAGCGCCGTTGACGAGTTCGTCGGCCTTGGCGGTGAGGGCCTTGGCGGCGCTCAGGGCGTTGGCGGCGCGCTCGAAGCGACCGAAGGCGGCGTTCAGCTCGGTGTTGGAGAGAAAGCGTCCCTGGGAATCGGCGGCGGCGACGGCCTCGGTGAGGGGGGTCTTCATGGGAGAGAAAGGAAGAAGGTGGAACCGTTGATCAAGGAGAGGTCAGGGAAGACCTTGGGATCGGAGCCGATCAGCCGACAGCGGCGGCGGCGCGGTCGAAGTAGGTGCCGACTTCGCTCATGAGAGCGGAGCAGTCGCCGGGGGTGATGCCGTTGCGGTCGTTGGCGATGGCGATGGCGGCGTCCTTCATCTTGCGGATGCCTTCTGCCACGGAAGCGCCGGGGACGCCGAGGGCGAGATAGGTTTCACGGAGGCCATTGAGGCAGCGGTCTTCCAGGACGGAAGCGTCGCCGGTGAAGATGGCGTAGGTGACGTAGCGGAGAACGATCTCCATGTCGCGCAGGCAGGCGGCCATGCGGCGATGGGTGTAGGCGTTACCGCCGGGGGCGATCAGAGCGGGCTGCGAATCGAAGAGATCGCGAGCGGCGTTGGTGACGATTTTGGAGGCATTGGAGGTGATGCGGTTCACCGTGTCCATGCGCTTGAAGCTGTCGCCGACCATCGCCGAGAGGGCGTCAATCTGACCGGCATTGATGAATTCGCCGCGGGCATCAGCCTGGGCTACAACCTTGGTGAAGGCGTCGAACATTGAGGAACTCCTGGTCTCGACGAAGGGTCGGGAAGGGAAAGGAACGTGGCGGATGGCGTGATGCCGCCCGTCGTGCGGTGCACTGGGCCATTGTGATCAACTCCTGGCCGCGAATCGCGTCAGTTCACAAAGGGTCACCCATCCAGCCTTCCCTCCTCTGGAGCTGGATGGGTGTGCCATCGGGCCGGCAAGAAAAAAGCCCCCTGAGAGGGGGCTGGAAGAAGATCGCGGCAGGAGCAGGAGTTGATTCTGCTGTTCCTGGCGTCGTGAGGGTTGGACTGGGGGAACCCCAGGGCTGGCCTCAGACGAGGGCGGCGATGGCGTAGTCGATGTAGTTGTTGGCGATGACACCGGGGTCGCCGGAGATGCCGTGGTTGGCCTTGATGTAGTTGAGGGCCTCGACGTACCAGGAGGGGGAGAGTTCGAAAGCGCGGTTGATCTCATCGAGACCGGCGATCAGGTACTCATCCATGGGGCCGGTGCCGCCGGCCACCAGGCAGTAGGTGACCATGCGGAGGTAGTAGCCGATGTCGCGGGCGCACTTGGCCTTGCCGCGGGAGTCGGAGGCGTAGTTGCTGCCCTGCATCTGGGTGGTGTAGGGGAACTTGTTGTAAACGGCCTGGGCAGCGCCGTTGACGAGTTCGTCGGCCTTGGCGGTGAGGGCCTTGGCGGCGCTCAGGGCGTTGGCGGCGCGCTCGAAGCGACCGAAGGCGGCGTTCAGCTCGGTGTTGGAGAGAAAGCGTCCCTGGGAATCGGCGGCGGCGACGGCCTCGGTGAGGGGGGTCTTCATGGGAGAGAAAGGAAGAAGGTGGAACCGTTGATCAAGGAGAGGTCAGGGAAGACCTTGGGATCGGAGCCGATCAGCCGACAGCGGCGGCGGCGCGGTCGAAGTAGGTGCCGACTTCGCTCATGAGAGCGGAGCAGTCGCCGGGGGTGATGCCGTTGCGGTCGTTGGCGATGGCGATGGCGGCGTCCTTCATCTTGCGGATGCCTTCTGCCACGGAAGCGCCGGGGACGCCGAGGGCGAGATAGGTTTCACGGAGGCCATTGAGGCAGCGGTCTTCCAGGACGGAAGCGTCGCCGGTGAAGATGGCGTAGGTGACGTAGCGGAGAACGATCTCCATGTCGCGCAGGCAGGCGGCCATGCGGCGATGGGTGTAGGCGTTACCGCCGGGGGCGATCAGAGCGGGCTGCGAATCGAAGAGATCGCGAGCGGCGTTGGTGACGATTTTGGAGGCATTGGAGGTGATGCGGTTCACCGTGTCCATGCGCTTGAAGCTGTCGCCGACCATCGCCGAGAGGGCGTCAATCTGACCGGCATTGATGAATTCGCCGCGGGCATCAGCCTGGGCTACAACCTTGGTGAAGGCGTCGAACATGGAAGAACTCCTGGTTGAGAGGGAGGAAGCGTGTGGCTAAAGAGTTTCAGGCCTGATGGCGTGGGCCGCCGGGGGCGGATCACTGGCTGATGGCCCTGACCCTGGGCCCTGACCCGGGGCGAGACCCGACCGGGTGGACCTCGGCCGGCGATGAAGCCGCTGCTGCGAAAGCCCCTGCGGAACAGGTGCTTCCAGGCCTGGTGCCATGTCCGGTGCGTGAGGGGGCACGATCGGACATGACGCGCAAAGCACCCGACCATTGTTGAGGAAGCACCCCGGCTGGCGGGGGCCAGCGTTACGAAGGGTCATCGCCAGGGTGTCGCCCGAGGAGGCGAGGCTGGGGTCAGGACAGGTCTGAGCCCGACGGTGCTCAGACTGTGCCCGGTATGGTGCTCAGTTCACCGGAGTCACACTGGCCACGCGACCGCCCTGCCGGTGGATCATCTGCTGGGTTTCCAGCAGTTTGTCGAAGGTCACGAAACGGGCTGTGCTGGCGCGCTTGTGCAGCCGGTAGTTGTTCAGACCGGTCACTTCGACCCGGTAGACCCTGGCCTTCTGGCCGATGCCGCGGGCCATGGTGGTGATGGACTCATTGGCCACCTGGGTGGGTTGGTAGCCGGCCCCTTTGGCGTTCGGGCTCACCACGGGCACCGCCCGATCCTGGTGGAGGGCTTTGCCGAGCCGGAAGTTGGTGCCTGCGGTATCCCCTTTCACGGAGGCGGCGACACCCCGGGCCAGTTGCATCAGCCAGGAGAACTGCCGGCCCTCCTGGCCGCTGGAGTAATCCCACCCGTGCACGTAAGGCACCGTTTCTTCTCCGAAACGTTGCTGGTACTCGCTGCTGTCGATGTAGGAATCGATCTCGGCGTCGTAGCCCTGCTCCTGGAGAATGGTGAAGTGATGCAGCATCTCGGCCTTGTTGTTCGGAGCACGGCCCAGCAGATGCTTGTGGTTCAGCTCAATGAAGTGATACGGGTTGCAGTTTTCAAAGAACTTGCTGCGGTAGAGGCCGCTCTTTGCGATCTGCCTCACGAATTCCCGAACGCTGAGGAGATTATGTTTGAACAGCGACTCTGTCTGTGTGAGTCTTTCGCTCTGCATGATGTATTGATTGCCAAGCACCTGCTTGTAAACGGCGCGAATCAGGCTGGCTTTGTCTTCCTGGGAACTGACGCTCCAATTTTCTTTGTTGCGATCACCACTGAAACGCTCAATTCCAAGGTGCGAGGCATTGAGAAGGGGCATGGCGGGGTGAAGGAAAGGGAGACTGCGCCGAGACATGGGCGCATGTAATGAAAGCCTATGGGCATTTCCCTGCACCATCGCGGGGCCGACAGCAAGCTTCACAGCACAGGTTGGAGCGTTTTGAAGGGAGACGGCAGCCTGGTCTCTGCTTGTGCTGGATGGGTGTGCCATCGGGCCGGCAAGAAAAAAGCCCCCTGAGAGGGGGCTGGAAGAAGATCGCGGCAGGAACAGGAGTTGATTCTGCTGTTCCTGGCGTCGTGAGGGTTGGACTGGGGGAACCCCAGGGCTGGCCTCAGACGAGGGCGGCGATGGCGTAGTCGATGTAGTTGTTGGCGATGACACCGGGGTCGCCGGAGATGCCGTGGTTGGCCTTGATGTAGTTGAGGGCCTCGACGTACCAGGAGGGGGAGAGTTCGAAAGCGCGGTTGATCTCATCGAGACCGGCGATCAGGTACTCATCCATGGGGCCGGTGCCGCCGGCCACCAGGCAGTAGGTGACCATGCGGAGGTAGTAGCCGATGTCGCGGGCGCACTTGGCTTTGCCGCGGGAGTCGGAGGCGTAGTTGCTGCCCTGCATCTGGGTGGTGTAGGGGAACTTGTTGTAAACGGCCTGGGCAGCGCCGTTGACGAGTTCGTCGGCCTTGGCGGTGAGGGCCTTGGCGGCGCTCAGGGCGTTGGCGGCGCGCTCGAAGCGACCGAAGGCGGCGTTCAGCTCGGTGTTGGAGAGAAAGCGTCCCTGGGAATCGGCGGCGGCGACGGCCTCGGTGAGGGGGGTCTTCATGGGAGAGAAAGGAAGAAGGTGGAACCGTTGATCAAGGAGAGGTCAGGGAAGACCTTGGGATCGGAGCCGATCAGCCGACAGCGGCGGCGGCGCGGTCGAAGTAGGTGCCGACTTCGCTCATGAGAGCGGAGCAGTCGCCGGGGGTGATGCCGTTGCGGTCGTTGGCGATGGCGATGGCGGCGTCCTTCATCTTGCGGATGCCTTCTGCCACGGAAGCGCCGGGGACGCCGAGGGCGAGATAGGTTTCACGCAGGCCATTGAGGCAGCGGTCTTCCAGGACGGAGGCGTCGCCGGTGAAGATGGCGTAGGTGACGTAGCGGAGAACGATCTCCATGTCGCGCAGGCAGGCGGCCATGCGGCGATGGGTGTAGGCGTTACCGCCGGGGGCGATCAGAGCGGGCTGCGAATCGAAGAGATCGCGAGCGGCGTTGGTGACGATTTTGGAGGCATTGGAGGTGATGCGGTTCACCGTGTCCATGCGCTTGAAGCTGTCGCCGACCATCGCCGAGAGGGCGTCAATCTGACCGGCATTGATGAATTCGCCGCGGGCATCAGCCTGGGCTACAACCTTGGTGAAGGCGTCGAACATTGAGGAACTCCTGGTCTCGACGAAGAGTCGGGGAGGGTGAAAGGTGCCAGGTCGTGCAAGCTCTGCGGATGTCAGGCGCTTGTCAACTTGACCTGTCCATTGTTGACAGGTCTGCTGCTCGCTGAGGGCTGTGTTTACAAACGGTCACCCCTTCACGGCGGCCTGAGGCGTCCGCTCGGGCCCTCGCGTCCGGCCGTGATGCGAGCCAGGGTTAAAGGGGCGCCGGCCACGAAAAAGCCCCCGGATCCCGGGGGCCGAGCCGCAGGGCCTGAACGGTGGTTGGTCAGCCTTCACTCTTCGACTGGCTCTTTTTGCGGGCAGGAGCCACCTTGGTGCCTGGTCCCACCAGATCGCCACCGTTGACGGTGACGCCGGTGATCTTGCCGCCCATCCGCTGAACCAGCCGCATGGTTTCGTTCATGCGGGTGTAGGGCACATTCATCACCATGTCCGCCGTGCGGGAATAGTCGTTGTTGGCCAGGCCGGTGACCGTGAAGGTGACCTGCCGGCCGCTGGTGAAACTGGTGCCGCGAGTTCCTGCAGAGACTTTCATGGCTGAATGGGGAGCGAGGGAACGTGGGGGTTGGGCGGGACGGGTTTCGCCTGGACGTCAGTTCACAGGGGTGATGCTGGCGATCCGGCCACCTTCGCGGTGGATCTGCTGCTGGTACTGCAGCAGCTTGCTGAAGGGAATGAAGCGAACCCGGTTGCTGCGCTTGTGCAGGCGATAGTTGTTGAAGCCTGAAATTTCCACCCGGAAGGTGCGGCCCTCTTCGCCGGCACCCACGCCCTGCCGGGTGACACCATCGGTGGCCACTTTGCGGAACACCGCGCCTTTGGCATTGGGGCTGACGACGGGCAGCGGCTGCTCGGCATGCACGGCCGGATTCAGACGGGACTGGGTCTTGAGCAGATCACCCCGCACAGAGGCTCCGACTCCCCGGGTGAGCTGGAGCATGTAGGAGAACTGCAGGCCCTGCTGGCCGGAGTTGTAGTTGAACCCGTGCAGGTAGGGAACGACCTCTTCGCCAAAGCGCTCCTGGTATTCGGCGCTGTCGATGTAGGAGTCGATTTCGGCGTCGAAGCCCTGCTCCTGCAGGATGGTGAAGTGATGGAGCATCTCCGCCTTGTTCTGAGGCGCACGGCCCAGCAGATGCTTGAAGTTCAGCTCGATGAAGCGATAGGGATTGCAGTTTTCGAAGAACTTCTGCTTGTAGAGCCCACTCTTGGCCACCTGACGCACGAACTCGCGGACACTGAGGTAACCCCGCTTGAACAGCGACTCAGGGCCTTCCAGCCGCTCGCTCTTCATCACGTACTGGTTGCCAAGCACCTGCTTGTAGACCGCCCGAATCAGGAGTGCCTTGTCGTTTTCCGAGGCATTGGTCCAGTTCTCTTTGGTGCGATCGTTGGCGAAACGCTCGATGCCCAGGTAGGCAGCGTTGGCGAGAGTCATGGGCGTGAGGCCGTTGGGGAGAAAACGCGTCGGGGCCGTTGGCCGCCAGGGCTGGCCAACCGCACGGTGCAGCGATGGACAGCGATAAACGACGGTGCCAACGGCTGCATCAGCAGATCCTATGGGCCGGTCGCGGCCCCATGGCCAGGTTTTCAGAATCGTTACATCCGTGGCAGCCCGTGGCGGCGGCGGCCTTGGGGTCTGGCGCCTGCTTCGGGGATCGATACCATCACGGCACCAGCGGTGTGGAGCCATGGGTGTGGACGCGGCGGATCATCCCTCCGGGCCTCAAGGTTCCGGCCCCCCGAGCCCGGGCGAGCAACACCTCCAGCAACCCCTCGTGGATCGGGTGGCCTCCCAGCTCAACACCCTCTCTGAAGTGCTGGAGACACTCACGGTACGCCTCCTGGAGCTGGAGGAGCGCCTGGAGACGCATCACCAGGAGGTCCAGAGCTGGCGCGAGCTGGCTGCTTCACCCCACCCGGCGGACGGTACCGATCTGCGTCTCGATGACACGGAAGAGCGCTTGAGCCGGGTGGAGGCCCTGCTGCAGGGACTCGACGAACCCGGCAGGCGGGGTCTGTCCCCCGTGCATCCCTGTCATGCCGGGCCGGACATGCAGCCAGAACAGGGGCCGATCGACGACCCCTTCCCCGAGGACGGCGAGCAGCCCTTCATGGATGACCTGGCCGATCAGCTCACGGCCTGAGCGCGAGCCCGGATCCCACGCACCATGAGGTGCGGGAGCTGATCACTGCTGGAAGGCGTCGTGCCAGGCAGCGGGGATTTCGTGGCTGTAGTCGTTTGTGCGGCTGAACTCGAATGGTCCCGCCAGGGACCCCCACACCTGAGCGTGGGATTGGGGGTCATGGCCGGTGTCGATGGTGCGCATGCCCAGGGCATCGAGCTCCAGCCGGCTCACCAGGTAGGTGGACTGTCCCTTGCGTTCCACCAGGCAGCGGCAGCCGGGCTCCACTTCGCCGATGAATCCATCCGCGTGCTCGCGCACCACGTAGGCACATCCCTCCAGGGGGCGCAGGTCAGCGGCGCTGATGCGGCTGCGCAGTTCGTCGTTCTCCACCGCCCCCCAGAAGCGCTGGTCATCGGCCAGGGCCTGGTTGTGGATCACCAGGCCATCGCCCTGCCGCTCCGCCCGCAGCACCCGGATCCGGTAGGGCGCCGCCGGATTGATCGCGTAGCTCTGCTCCAGCAGCAGCGATCCCGGGGCGAGCTGGGGAAGCGGCCGCATCTTCACCAGGATGTGGGCGTAGAGAGGAGGGTTGTCGAAGGCCTGCTGCTGGTTGCTGAAGCCTGCGCACAGCAGCTGCACCAGTCGACTCAAGGAGGAGGCTGTGCCGATCACCACCGGGGTTCAACTGCGCTGCGGTCAAGTTAGGACCCTGGCCTTGGCTGGAGCCTCAGAGCCCGAGCAGTCTCAGCCGGAATTGCGCCACTTGTTCCGCCAGTTCGGGGGAGCTGCGGCGGAAGGGGTGGTCGGCGAGCTGCTCCAGCACGGCGGCAAGGCTGGCCTCCCGGTCCAGCTCCGGGCTGCGGCCAGTGCGGCTCAGCTGCTTCCAGGCCTCATCGAAGGCCTGGGCAAAGCTGTCGGCGTTGTTGAACACCTGGGAAGAGCTGCCGGCAGGCTCACGGATCGGGGCCATGGCTGGAGCGTCCGGTTGGGTCCTGGAACAGGCGAGTCCTAGCACTCTCGGTGTCCTTCACAGCACCCAGGACCGGCGGCATCGGCATCGGGGCAGGCGTGCTCCACGGCTCACTGCGGTGCTGCTGGATGGGTCCAGCCCACGATTCAACCCCGCCGGGCTGGTTCCCTTGGTTGATGATGCCAGGACCCAGATTTGAACTGGGGACACGGCGATTTTCAGTCGCCTGCTCTACCAACTGAGCTATCCCGGCCCGCCGCCTCGGCGGCACGGGGATCTTAGATCACGGCCTGCGCTGCTCCGGGGTTCGCGCCAGACAGGCCATGCCCAGTGTCCGCCAGCCGGCCTCCTCCAGGCTGGCCGCCGCGTTGCAGGCGGTGGCCCCGGTGGTGAGGATGTCATCGAGCAGCAGCACGGGCCGGCGGCCGCGCGAATCCGCCCGTGCCGACACCAGACAGTGAAAGGCCCCTTGCTGGTTGGCCCAGCGCAGCTCCCGGTTGAGACGGTGCTGCCCGAGCACCGGCCTGCTCCTGGCCAGCAGGGGGGCCAGGGGCCAGTGCAGCTGGCAGGAGAGCTGGCGGGCGAGGAGGGGTGGCAGGGGGTTGGCCCGGCTCTTCCAGCTGGGTATGGGCACCAGCAGGGGCGTGGCCCCCAGCGTGGACAGGCCCGGATCGTCCTGGAGGGTGGCCGCCAGCCGCCGCACCAGCGGCAGCAGGCGCCGGGGTTGGAGGTCACGCCGCAGCCCCAGGAGCTGGCGCCGCAGGCCGGCTTCGTAGAGCCCCGCGGCCCACCAGGGCAACGGTTGTTCCCCCTGGATGGAGGGCTGCAGCAGCGGCGCGGATCCAGGCGCGTGGACGCCATCCAACCCCCGGATCAGCCACTCCAGTGGCAGCAGGCTGGCCAGGCTCTGCCGCAGGGTGGAAAGCATCGCAGCACAGCCACTGATGGCAGCGTTGCCACAGGCCCCTGGCCAGGGCGGGCTGCTCAGGCGGGTCCGGGCAGGGCGCGCAGCATCGCCACCAGCGTGCGGTGGGCGTCTTCGCTGTCGCCGAGGGTGTGGTCGAAGGGCACGCGGATGGTGGCACCATCCACCTCCAGTTCCATGGCGTCCGGGTGGATCGCCAGCATGCGCGCCTGGTCGGCCTGCTGAATGCCCCCGTAGTGGCGTGCGTAGCTGAGCACCGCATCGGCGTGGTCGTCGTTCATGTGCTTGCAGATGCGCTCGCTCACGGCGGCGGTGAGGGGGTCGGCGGACATGGCTGGTGGTGGAGTGGAGAAGGGAAGGGGTCTGGCCCGACCGTGGCGCAATGCACGGCGTTCGGACGCGGCGTGGTGAACCGGAGCCTGGCTCAGGCCATGGCGAATCGCTGCCAGAGCAGCAGGGCGAGTCGGATGGCACTGAAGCCGACATAGCCCGCCAGCACCACGAACAGGGTCATCGAGATCCAGGTGCGCAGACGTTCGTTCATGGTGGGCCGAGGGAAGTCCCGAGCTTGGATGCGGCCAGTCTGGCCATGCCGAGGGCGGCGGAGAGGCCGGCGCGGTTGAGCACGGGCACCCCCAGGCGCTGCTCGCGCAGGCGGCGCCACTGGGGGTTGCGGGCGCCCCCCCCCAGGGTGATGACGCGACGGATGGGAGGCGCACCGAGGGCGGCAAGTGTCTGCCAGCCCGCCTGCTCGATGGTGGCCAGGCCTTCCAGCAGCGCCTGCAGGTAGAGCGCGTCACTCACCGGCCTGGGGTCCAGCACCGGCTCCAGGGCGGGGTCATCCACCGGGAAGCGCTCTCCCCGGCCGGGCAGGGGGCGGAGCTCCAGGCCCGTGGGCCGGGCCGGGTCGATCTGGCGGCTCAGTTCCTCCAGCTGCCCGGGGCTGAAGAACCGGGCCAGCACCCCTGCCCCACTGTTGGAGGCCCCACCCACCAGCCAGCGGCCCGCCACCCGGTGGCAACTGATGCCGGAGCCATGCAGGGGCCGCTCCACGAACTGCTTCAGCACCAGGGTGGTGCCCAGCACGGTGACGCCGTCCTCGGGGCCTGGGTCGGCGGCCAGCACACCGGCGTTGGCATCGGTGCTGCCGGCCACGACCCGGCACTCCCGGGGCAGTCCCAGTGCGCGGGCTGCCGCTGGGGCCAGGGTTCCCAGCACCGTGCCGGAGTCGCAGATCCGCGGCAGGGCCGCGCTCCAGGGCTGCTCGGCGATCCGGCCGCCCCACTGCCCTGTTTCCAGGTTCCAGCCGAGCCGCACGTTGTTGCCGGCCTCCCCCCACTGCCAGTCCCCCAGCAGCCAACCCATCAGCCAGTCGGCCTGGTGGCGCAGGAGCAGGGGCTCGGCGGCACCGGCGGCATGCTCCAGCAGGCGAAGAGCGCGGGCCAGGCTGCCGCTGGCACTGGCCGCAGGACCTGCCTGGCCGGGCGGGGCGCCGGCGATCGCCGCGGCCGCGGCCGCCTGCTCAGGGCAGACCTGGGCGTAGGGGAGAGCCCGCGCCAGAGTGCCCTCCAGCAGGCTGCCGTCGTGACGGCAGAGCAGCAGGGTGCCGGAGGTGCCATCCACAGCGATCGCGCCGATGCTGCGGCGCCATTCGAGGGGGATCCGGCCGCACAGCTGCTGAAAGCCCTGGCGCCATCCCCGAGGGTCCTCGAAGGGGGCGGGGTAGGCCGAGGCCTGCTCGAGCACCGGGTTGCCGGCCCCATCAACCACCACCAGTCGGAGCCCGCTCGTGCCGAGGTCGAGGCCGAGGGCACAGGGGAGGCTTGGGGGCATGGGCTGGGATCAGCGGGGGGCCAGCCGGCCCGGGCTCAGGCG
Organism: Cyanobium sp. PCC 7001; assembly: GCF_000155635.1. NCBI lineage: Bacteria > Bacillati > Cyanobacteriota > Cyanophyceae > Synechococcales > Prochlorococcaceae > Cyanobium > Cyanobium sp. PCC 7001. The sequence goes on along the minus strand of NZ_DS990556.1, from coordinate 1,493,351 downwards.
GCTGCAGCCAGGGAACGGCTGGCGTCCCTGAGCACGGCAGCGATGGACTGCACGTCTTCCCATGGCAGCCGCAGGTCACTCCGTCCGAAGTGGCCGTAGGCCGCCACGTCCTGGTAGAAGCGGCCACCGCGCTGTTGCGGCAGCTCACGCAGCCCGAAGGTTTCGATGATGGCCCCTGGCCGCAGGTCGAAGTGCCGTTGCACCAGGGTGGTGAGCTCGGCATCGCTGAGGGTGCCGGTGCCGAAGCTCTCCACCAGGACACTCACCGGTTTGGCCACACCGATGGCATAGCTGAGTTGCACCTCGGCCTTGCGGGCCAGGCCGGCGGCCACCAGGGCCTTGGCCACGTAGCGGGCGGCGTAGGCGGCCGAGCGGTCCACCTTGGTGGGGTCCTTGCCGGAGAAGGCGCCACCGCCGTGGCGGGCATAGCCTCCGTAGGTGTCCACGATGATCTTGCGGCCCGTGAGGCCCGCATCCCCCTGGGGGCCGCCCACCACGAACTTGCCGGTGGGATTCACCAGGAAGCGGGTGGTGTCGGCACTGGGCCTGAGGCTCAGATCCGCCGTGGCTGGCAGCACCACGTGGGCCCAGAGGTCGGCCGCGATCCGCTCCCGCAGCGCCTTTTCCTCGCTCACCCCATCGATCTCGGCAGTGTGCTGGGTCGAGATCAGGATCGTGTCGATGGCCACGGGCCGGTTGTCCTCGTAGACCACGCTCACCTGGGTCTTGCCATCGGGGAGCAGGTAGCCGAGGGTGCCGTCGTGGCGCACCTCCGCCAGGCGGCGGGCCAGACGGTGGGCCAGGCTGATGGGAAGCGGCATCAGCTCTGGGGTTTCGTCGCAGGCGAAGCCGAACATGATCCCCTGGTCCCCTGCTCCCACCTTGTCGAGGGGATCCCCGTCGTGGTCGTCGGCTTCGTCCACGCCCTGGGCGATGTCGGGAGACTGCTGATCCAGGGCCACCAGCACGGCGCAGCCATGGGCGTCAAAGCCGCCGGCCCTGGCTCCGGTGTAGCCGATCTGCTCGATCACGCTGCGCACGAGCGTGTTGAAGTCCACCCGCGCCGTGGTGGTCACCTCGCCGGTGATCAGGCAGAGCCCGGTGTTCACCACGGTTTCGCAGGCCACCCGGGAGGCGGGATCCTCGGCGAGCAGGGCATCGAGCACCGCATCGCTCACCTGGTCGCAGATCTTGTCGGGGTGCCCCTCCGTCACGGACTCGGAGGTGAACACGTACCTGCTCATGGCGTGCGGCCTGACGGGGCCCACAGCTTATGGCGTGATGCCGCGCCCGAAGGGGCCGCGGCATCCACTCAGGGCAGCTGCACCTCCAGGTCCTCCCAGTGCCGCATCCGGGGAAAGGAGGCATCGAGCGGGGGCTCGCTGCGCCATCCCGCCAGGTACCCCAGGGCCTGGGCAAGCCCGGCCCGGCGGGCCATGAGCAGGTCGCTGTTCGCATCGCCGATCAGCAGGCAGCGCCCGGGCTCGACCCCCAGCTCACGGCAGAGGGCCAGCACCGCGGCGGGATCCGGCTTGCGGGGACTGTGCTCCGCGCTCCAGATCGCCTGGAAATGCCGGCGGATTCCCTGGCTGGCAAGGAACGTCTCGATGCCGGACACGTCATCGTTGCTGATCACGGCGCAGCGCACCGTGGCGTTCGCCAGCCGCTCCACCAGGGCATGGAGGCCTTCGGTGGCTTCGGCGCGGTGGGCGCTGCCCTCGCCCTGCAGATGGTCCGTCGCCAGGAAGGTGGCCTCCGCCAGCTCCAGGGCTTCCGGCCAGCCCAGCCCCAGCTGGGCCAGGGCGGTGGCCGTTGAGATCAGGTTGTGGGCACGGCTGGCCACGGCCGTGGTGCCGGCGGGATCAAGTCCGTCGCCGCGCAGCCCGTAGGCCCGCGTCAGCAGATCACGCAGCTCGGACCCCAGCCGGCCGTGCAGGTCCGCCTGCTGCTGCCGCAACAGCTGATCGCAATGAAAAACCCTGGCGTTGGCCAGGGCGAGGAGGCTGGGCTCGCTGATGGAGAGGGTGCCGTCCTTGTCGAACAGGACGGCGTCCACATCCGCGAGCGGCTCACCCCGAAGCAGGAGCTGGGCCACAGGGGAGGTCAGTCGAGGGTGACACCCATCGGTTCGTTGTCCTCGGCCTGCTCGAGCAGCATCTGCTTGTAGCGGGCGGCCATCTCCTCGGCCTTGTCGAACACCTTCTGGGGATCGGTGAGCATGTCGCCGGGTTCCGGTTCCAGGGCCTTGGTGGAGAGGGAGATCCGGCCGCGCTCCGCATCGAGATCGATGATCATCACCTTCATCTGATCATTCACATTGAGCACCGTGTGGGGGGTCTCGATGTGCTCGTGGCTGATCTCGGAGATGTGCAGCAGGCCGCTGACCCCACCGATGTCGATGAAGGCGCCGTAGGGCTTGATGCCGCGCACGGTGCCGAGCACCACTTCGCCCACCTCGAGGCGGTTCATCTTGCGCTCCACCAGGGCGCGGCGGTGGCTGAGCACCAGCCGGTTGCGCTCCTCGTCCACCTCCAGGAACTTGAGGGGCAGGAAGTCGGCCACCAGCTCCTCCTTGGCCTTGCGGGTGCTGATGTGGCTGCCGGGGATGAAGCCCCGAAGCCCCTCGACCCGCACCAGGGCACCACCGCGGTTGGTGGCGAACACCTCGGAGTAGATGGTGGCGTCCTCCTTCTGCAGCTGACGCACGCGCTCCCAGGCGCGCTGGTATTCGATCCGGCGGATCGAGAGGGTGAGCTGGCCGTCCTCGTTCTCCTCGCTGAGGATGAAGAATTCGCGGATCTCGCCGGGCTCCAGCACGTCGCTGAGCCCTTCCACGCGGTTGATCGACACCTCCTGGAGCGGCATGAAGGCCGCTGTCTTGGCGCCGATGTCGATCATGGCGCCCTTGGATTCCAGGGCGAACACGGTGCCGTTGACGACGTCGCCGGGCTTGAAGTTGTAGTCGTACTTGCTCAGCAGAGCGGCGAACTCATCCAGGGTGAAGCCGACGCCGTCGAGGTCGCGCGTCGCGGCCCGGCTGCTGGGGTCATCGGCCGTCGGTACCTCTTCCGGAATGGCGAGGTCGAGATCGGCTGCCGCTTCAGCGGCCAGGTCGAGATCGGCCTCGGTGCTGCTGATGTCGGAAGGGGTCACGGTCATGGTGGATGGCGGCCTGCCCGGGGCAGTGCGAAGGGGAACGACCAAACCGCCCGCCAGCGGCTTTATCGCGATCCGCCATCGTAACAACGCACCCCGCCCTGATCCGGGGCTGCGCCAGGCTGTGTCAGCCCACGGCCGCCAGGGCCGAAGGCTTGGTGGTGCGGCGGTGCAGCCCCTCCAGGGTGGCGATGAAGTCGCTGATGCCCTGGAACTGGCGGTACACCGAGGCGAAACGCACGTAGGCCACCTCACTCATCTCGGCCAGTTGTTGCAGCACGAGCTCACCGATCTCGGCGCTGCTCACCTCCCGGCCCGTGCGTTGCTGCAGCGCCAGTTCGATCTCGTCCACCACCACCTCGAGGCGGGCCGGTTCGAGCCCGGTCTTCTCGCAGGCGCGCAGCAGGCCGTGGAGGAGCTTGCCGCGGTTGAAGGCCTCACGGGCTCCGCTGCGCTTGATCACCGTGATCGGCACCGTTTCCACCCGCTCGTAGGTGGTGAAGCGGAACTCGCAGTTGAGGCATTCCCGCCGCCGCCGCACACTGCGCCCGGCATCCGCCGCACGGGACTCCAGAACCCGGCTGTCGGTGTGTTGGCAGGAGGGGCATTGCATCCCCGTCGATCCGGGTGGAGTTATGGAAGTTTAAGCAGCCCATCTCCAATTGAGAAGTGGCTGAGAAGTTGGACCGTGCTGCTCCACTCAGCCGTGCCTTTCGGCGTTGCAGGCAAAAAAAAGCCCCCGGAGCAACCGGGGGCAGGAACAACGAGGCGGATGATCCGGCCTTCAGTGGGGCCTTATTTGCCGATCTTCGGAGGATCGCGGAAGGCGATGGCGAAGAACAGGGTGGCCAGGGCCAGCGTGAGGATCAGGATGTAGGCGAAGCTCTCCATGGGGAATCTCCCGGGTCAGCTGAGGGTGGAGCCGGCTGGGGGGACGTATCCCTCCGGCAGACGGCGGGTGGACTTGTCGCCGAGCTTCTGGAACAGACCGAACTCCACCTGCTCGCCCAGATCGGGGTCGATGCCGGCGAACACATCCCGGTACAGGGTGCGGGCGCCGTGCCAGATGTGCCCGAAGAAGAAGAGCAGGGCAAAGGTGGCGTGGCCGAAGGTGAACCAGCCACGCGGGGAGCTGCGGAAGGTGCCGTCGGAGTGGTAAGTCTCGCGGTCGAATTCGAAGGCCTCACCCAGCTGGGCCTTACGGGCGAGACGCTTGACGTCAGCCGGATCGGTGAAGGTCTGGCCGTTCAGGGCACCGCCGTAGACGGTGGCCGTGATGCCGGTCTGCTCGAAGGAGTACTTGGCCTCGGCCCGACGGAAGGGAATGTCAGCGCGGACGATGCCGTTCTGATCCTCGAGGACCACCGGGAAATTCTCGAAGAAGTTGGGGAGACGGCGCACCTCGAGGTCGCGACCCTCCTTGTCAGTGAAGGCGATGTGGCCGATCCAGCCGGTGGGGAGGCCGTCGCCGTTCACCATCGGGCCGACCCGGAAGAGACCGCCCTTGGCCGGGCTGTTGCCCACGTAGTCGAAGAAGGCGAGCTTTTCGGGGATGGAGCTGTAGGCCTGCTCCTTGGTGGCTCCGTTGTCAAGAGCGGTCTGCACCCGGCGGTTGATCTCAGCCTTGAAGTAGCCCTGATCCCACTGGTAGCGGGTGGGGCCGAAGAGTTCCACCGGAGTGGCGGCGGCGCCGTACCACATGGTGCCGGCCACAACGAAGGCGGCGAAGAACACGGCGGCGATCGCCGAGGCCAGCACGGTTTCGATGTTGCCCATCCGCAGGGCCTTGTAGAGGCGCTCGGGAGGACGGGTGGTGATGTGGAAGATGCCGGCGATGATGCCCACGATGCCGGCGGCGATGTGGTGGGCCACGATGCCGCCCGGATTGAAGGGGTTGAAGCCCTCAGGCCCCCAGGACGGCTGCACCGGCTCGAGATGGCCGGTGAGGCCGTAGGGGTCGCTCACCCACATGCCGGGGCCGAACACGCCGGTGAGGTGGAAGGCGCCGAATCCGAAGCAGGCCAGGCCCGCGAGAAGCAGGTGGATGCCGAAGATCTTGGGCAGGTCGAGGGCCGGCTCGCCGGTGCGGGGGTCCTGCCAGATCTCCAGATCCCAGTAGGTCCAGTGCCAGATGGCGGCCAGGAACAGCAGCCCGCTGAGGATGATGTGGGCGGCGGCGACCCCTTCGAAGCTCCAGAAGCCGGGGTCCACGCCGGTTTCACCGGTGATGCTCCAGCCGCCCCAGCTGCCCGTGACCCCCAGACGGGCCATGAAGGGCATCACGAACATGCCCTGGCGCCACATCGGGTTGAGCACCGGGTCGGACGGATCGAAAATCGCGAGCTCGTAGAGCGCCATGGAGCCGGCCCAGCCGGCCACCAGCGCAGTGTGCATGAGGTGCACGGCGAGCAATCGGCCCGGGTCGTTGATCACGACCGTGTGCACCCGATACCAGGGCAATCCCATGGGGGGTAGTTCTGGGGTGGGTTGGGCGATCGTAAGGGCGTGACTGGCATCGTGGCGGTGCAGGTTACGGACCGCAACGGCGCGCCTCAGAATGGTGAGGCGCTGCGTCTGCATCCATGCCGGTGATCCGATTCGTGCGGGAGGACCGCGACGTGGAGTGCTACCCGGGTGAGAACCTGCGGGAGGTGGCCCTGCGGGAAGGCGTGCAGCTCTATGGCCTCAAGGGAACCCTCGGCAACTGCGGCGGGTGCGGCCAGTGCATCACCTGCTTCGTGGAGATCCCGGAGGGCACGCCCGGCCAGGCCCTCAGCGGCCGCACGCCCGTGGAGGATCAGAAGCTGAAGCGAAGGCCGGGCCACTGGCGCCTGGCCTGTCAGGCCCTGGTGCAGCAGTCGTTGGTGGTGCTCACCCGGCCGCAGGTGGGGCTGGCCGACAAGGACACGCGCCTGGTGGCCGCGATGGCCTCCCCCCTGCCGCCCGGGCCCACGCAATGGCCGGCCCCGCCTGTGCCTGCCGCGGACGGGTCGGAGGACGAGGCAGACGCAGACGGTGCGTCGGAGGGCGCGTCAGAGGGCGCCGAGGAGGTTGACAGGGCTCCCGGTGGCGTGGCGCCCGTGACCGAGTCGCCGGATGCCGGCTGAGCGCTACGAGCGGTGAAGGGGCGGAAAAGCTGCCGGAACCCCGGTGATACCCTCCGGACACCTTCAGTTTCGCTATGGAAACCAACGACCTCGGCTTCGTGGCCAGCCTGATGTTCGTTCTGGTTCCAACCGTGTTTCTGCTGGTGCTGTACATCCAGACCAGCAGCCGCCAGAGGGGCTGAATCAGCTCTCAGCGTCCGGCCCCCACGTGCTCCCGGCAGCTTGGCTGAGGGGCACTCCACAGGAGGCCCAGCCAGCTTCCCAGCCAGCTAGGGAGTGCACCTGCGGCTGTTCGGCCTCACCTCCGGCCTTCCGGTTCCCGCACCAGAAGCACCGGTGCCGGAGCGTGGACGCGGATGTAATCGCTTACGGAACTTCCCAGCAGCCGGTCGAGATCCACGAGGGCCTTGGCCACCACGGGGCGGCGGTCCTGCGAGGCAATCACCACCAGATCACTCTTGAGTTCCTCGGCTGCCGCGCACACGGTGCGACCCACATCGCCGGTGCGGTGCACCGGTTGCAGGGTCACCCCCAGGCTGCGCGCCCTCTGCACGGCCCGCTCCAGCACCTCATCCGCCGGTGACTTGCCGCCTCGGGAGGGGGTGATGTCCTGGCGGGTCACGTGGATGCCCGTGAGGGTGCCGCCCGGAATCTCCCGCACCAGTTCACAGGCCAGCCGCAGGGCGTCGTCGCCCACGCCGGTGCCATCCACCGCCACCATCAGCTTGTTGATGTGGCGCACGTAGAGGTCGTCCCGCACCAGCAGCATCGGCCGGGTGGAGAGCTGGAACACGTACTGACTGGCGCTGTTGCTGAGGATGGACTGCAGGCGGCTCAGGCCCCTGGACCCCATCACGATCAGATCGGCGTTGAGTTCCTCCGCCACCTTGAGCACCGTCTGCTTGGTGTCGCCCTGGCGGATGATGGTGTTGATCTCGCTCGGATCGAGCCTGAGGCGCCCGACGGCGGCAGCCACGATGCCGGCCGCTTCCTGCCAGTGCTCCTGAAAGTCCTCGCCGGCCTGCTCGGGCACCACGTGCAACAGGTTCAGGCGGGCCTCACGCACCACGGAGATCTCGCGGAGCATCCGCACCATCTCCTCCACGTGGCCTTTGCCTGAGTCGGCGATCAGAACGTTGCGAAACACGGAACGGCAGCGGGCTATCCGGCAGCCTATGGCGGTTTGTGAGGCCTGAGGCTCCTGGCATGCAGACCGTGATGGAGGAGCCCCGCAGCTGGCTGCTGGAACGTCGTGTCCTGCCGCAGCACACCGACCACGCGGGGGTGATGTGGCATGGGGCCTACGTGGCATGGATGGAGGAAGCCCGGGTGCAGGCCCTGGAAGCCGCAGGGCTGGCCTACAGCGACCTCTCCGCCCGGGGCCTGGAGTTGCCGGTGGTGGGGCTGTCCATCAGCTACCGCCAGGCGCTCTTCCACGGCGATGTGGTGCAGGTGCGCAGCGTGGTGCTGCCCCGCCGGGGGCTCAAGCTGCCCTGGCACAGCCGTTTCGTGGCGCCGGATGGGGCCGTGGCGGCCGAGGCCCAGGTCGATCTGGTGCTGCTCGACGGCTCGGCCGGGCCTGACCGGCGGCGGGTGCTGCGGCGGTTGCCCCCGGATCTCGCGGCGGCGGTGGAGGCCCTGCGCCACGGACCGCCTTAGGATCAGTACAAATGTACTGATCACCATGGGACGGGTGCTGCGCTTGCCGCTGCCAACGCCGCTGCCAACGCCGCTGCCAACGCCGCTGGCCGCTCGGCAGGCAGGGCATGGCGCAGGGGGTGCCCATGGCTGGTCGCGGGTTCGGCGGCGCTGGTGGTTGCTGTGGGCGGCATGTCCAGGGGTGGGATGGGTGCGGCTTCAGGCCATCGAGGCGGGCTTCGGAGATCTGGCCGAGGCCTGGCAGGCCCCGCTGGAGGCCTTCGAGGCCCGGCAGGGGCTGGGAGGTGCCTGGCTGCAGCGCCTGGCCGGCTTCCGCCGGCAGTGGGGCCCCGAACCCTTCGGCGGATCGGCTCCGCCGGCGCTGCTGCGGCGGCTGCTGGCCTCGGAGCGCCGCGTGCTGCTGCCGGGCGATCCCTGCTATCCAGCGGCGATGGCCGGCCTGGAGCGGCCGCCGCTGGCGCTCCGCTGGCAGGGCCATGGGGCCCTCTGGCCGCTGCTGGCCCGCCGCCGGGGGGTGGCGATCGTGGGCACACGCCGGCCTTCGCGCCACGGCGTGGCCGCGGCCGAGGCCCTGGGTGCCGCCCTGGCCCGGGCGGGTTGGCCGGTGGTGAGCGGCCTGGCGGAGGGGATCGACGCGGCGGCCCATCGCGGCTGTCTGGCGGCGGGCGGCGTGCCGGTGGCTGTGCTGGGTACGCCCCTGGAGCGGGTCTATCCCCGCCATCACGGCAGCCTGCAGCGCCAGGTGGGTGAGCGGGGGTTGCTGGTGAGCGAGCAGCCGGCCGGCGCGGCGGTGCGTCCTGGCCATTTCGCCGCCCGCAACCGCCTGCAGGTGGCCCTGGCCCGCGCCGTGGTGGTGGTGGAATGCCCGGAGTCGAGCGGAGCGCTGCATTCGGCCCGGCTGGCCTGGCACAGCCAGCTGCCGCTCTGGGTGGTTCCGGCCGACGCCGGCCGGCTCTCGGCCCGCGGCAGCAACCGGTTGCTGACCCAGGGGGCCTCGGCCCTGCTGGACGCCGATGATCTGATCCGGCAGCTCGGCCCCGGCCCCCGGCCCGTGGCCTCCGCAGCTGGTCGCTCCCGGGGGGCCGCCAGCGAGGCCGATGCCGCCCTGCTCCAAAGCCTGGAGGGAGGTGCCTCCCTGGAGCAGCTCTGCCTGGCCCTGGAGCAACCCGCCGCCCAGGTGGCCACACGCCTGCTGGCCCTGGAGCTGGCTGGCCTGGTGCAGGCGGAACCAGGCCTGTGCTGGCGCCGGCTTTAAGGTCAAATCTGATGGCAGGGGGGCCTGGGCGGATGCAGGGGCCAGCCAATCCGGCGGCAGGAGCTGTCAGCCCCGACCGGGGCGAGACCGCCGCGCACAGCATGAGCGCCGAGGCCCTGCTCACATGGCGGCGCCGCTGCCTGGCGGAGGGCGGCCGGCCCGCCGACTTCGACTGGCTGCTGGACGTCGGCTCCGGTCTGCCCTGGACCCAGCTGCAGCGCCTGCGCCTCGATCCCTCTGCGCCCGTGCGGCTGAACCGGGCGCCCGCCCAGATCGAGCAGCTCTGGCACCGGCACCTCCAGACCGCCGAACCCCTGCAGTATCTGGTGGGTCTGTGCCCCTGGCGTGATGTGGACCTGCAGGTGGGCCCGGGTGTGCTGATCCCCCGCCAGGAGACGGAGCTGCTGGTGGATCTGGCTCTGGAGCTTTGCTCCCGTCCTCCGGCACTCTGGGCCGACCTGGGCACCGGTTCCGGCTGTCTGGCGGTGGCCCTGGCGCGCCTGTGGCCCGAGGCCCAGGGACTGGCAGTGGACCTGAGTGCGGAGGCGCTCAACCAGGCCGGCACCAATCTGCAGGCGTTCGAGCGGGCTGGCCAGGTGCGCTTGCTGCAGGGCAGCTGGTGGGAGCCCCTCAAGCCCTGGAGGGGTTCGGTGCAGCTGGCGCTGGCCAACCCGCCCTACATCCCCACCGCCGTCTGGACCGACCTGGAGCCCGTGGTGCGGGACCACGAACCTCGCCTGGCACTCGAGGCCGGGAGCGACGGCCTGGACGCCATCCGTGCCGTCGTCGCTGGTGCGGCGACAGGACTGGCCCCGGGCGGTCTGCTGCTGCTGGAGCACCACCACGACCAGAGCGAGCGGGTGTCCTGCCTCCTGGCGGCGGCGGGTCTGATCGAGGTGCAGGCCCACCGCGACCTCGAGAATGTCAATCGCTTCGCCTCGGCCCGCAGGCCTCCCTCCAGCACGCCGTGAGCACTGAACACCGCTTCGAGTCCCTGGTCTGCTCCCCGCTCCAGCTGGCGGAGCGGCTGCGCGGTGGTGAGGCTGCCCTGCTCCCCACCGATACCTTGCCCGCGCTGGCCGCCTGTCCGGACCATGCCGACCAGATCTGGACCCTCAAGAGCCGGCCGGCCGAGAAGCCCCTGATCCTGATGGGTGCGGACCTCGAGCAGCTCCTGCCGCTGCTGGGCGGCCCCTGGCGGCAGGAGTGGCTCCACCTGGGCCACCAGGGCTGGCCGGGGGCGCTCACCCTGGTGCTGCCGGCTTCCGGGCCCGTGGCGGCCGCTCTCAATCCCGGACGCGGCAGCCTGGGGCTGCGGATCCCCGCCTGCGAGCAGGCCCGGGCCCTGCTCCGCCTCAGCGGCCCCCTGGCCACCACCAGTGCCAATCCCTCGGGCCGGCCGGCGGCCACCACCGCGGCCGAGGCGGGCGCCTACTTCCCCCGGTTGCCGCTATTGGGCCCTCTGCCTTGGCCAGGGGCCGCCGGAGTGGCCAGCACCGTTCTGGCCTGGTCGGCATCGGGAACCTGGCAGGTGTTGCGGGCCGGCGCTGTGATGCCCCCAGGCATCGCTCCCTGAGGTTTCACCATGGCGGTACTGCTTCTGGCGCTGGCCGTCACGATGGCCCTCTACCACTGGATGGCGACCCCGCTGATCGGGGCCCTCACCCAGGTGTCCCAGGGCGGCTGGCTGCCTCTGCTTCCCCTGCTGGTGCTGATCTGGCTGCTGGCAGGCCGGCGTTGAAGCGGTTTAGGTTTTGCGCCGCTGCCCAGGCCCCAGTTGCGTCGTCGTCTTCGCCTGCTGGCTGTGCTGCTCGCGGTGTCCACCTGGGCGGCCACCCTGCTGGGGCAGATGGGCGCCCCGGCTTCAGCCCAGCAGTCCAGCCCCGAGCTGCGCGGGGTATGGCTCACCGCCAATGACATGCCGGTGCTGCGGGATCGGGAGCAGATGCAGGCCGCCGTGGCCGACCTAGTCGCCCTGCGGTTCAACACGCTCTACCCGGTGGTGTGGAACGGCGGCATGGCGTACTACCCCAGCCAGGTGGTGCAGGATCGCCAGCTGCAGCACTTCACCTACCGCGGGCTCCAGGGGCAGGACGTGATCGGGGAACTGATCGCCGAGGGGCGGCGGCAGGGACTCCTGGTGATCCCCTGGTTCGAGTTCGGCTTCATGGCCCCCAAGGACTCCACCCTGGCCCGGCGCCATCCCGACTGGCTCACCCGCAAACAGGATGGGGGGCTCACCTCGATCAGCGCCGCCGGTGAGGTGGCCTGGCTCAACCCCTTCCGGCCGGAGGTGCAGCAGCTGATCACCGATCTCGTGCTCGAGGTGGTGGGCCGCTACGGCGCCGATGGCATCCAGTTCGATGACCACATGAGCCTGCCCAGGGAGTTCGGTTACGACCCGTTCACCGTGGCGCTCTACCGCCGGGAAACGGGCAAGCCGCCACCGGCCAACCCGGCGGACGGGGCCTGGGTGAAATGGCGGGCGGACAAGATCACGGCATTCATGGACGGTCTCAGCAAGCGGGTCAGGGCCATCCAGCCCCGTGCCGTGATCTCGGTGTCGCCGAACTACTACAACTTCGCCTACAAGCTGCAACTGCAGGACTGGCTGGCCTGGGTGCGCAAAGGGGTGGCCGATGAACTGCTCGTGCAGATCTACCGGCCGGATCTGGCCAGCTATCTGCCCCACCTCTCCAGCTCCGAAGTGCAGGAGGCCCGCCGCAAGATCCCCACGGCCATCGCGATCATGAGCGGCCAACGCAACCGTCCCACGGCCATGCCCCTGCTGGAGGAGAAGGTGAGGGCCAACCGGGGGCAGGGTCTGGGGGTGGCCTTCTTCTACTTCGAGAGTCTGTGGAACCTGGGGCCGGAACCGCCCGAGCAGCGCAAGGCCGCCCTGGGCCGCTGGTTCGCGGCACCGGCGCCGCGCCGCGTTGCGGCAGCGCCCCAGGTCAGCCCGCCTCAACGACCCGCCACGGCCCCTCCCCTGCCGCCACCGCCGCTGCCCGCCCCGGCCCCCGGGGGCTGAGGCTGCCATGGCAGGCAGCCAGGGCAGGGCCGTCGAAGCCACGCCGAAGCCAGCAGCTTGTGTGGCCTTCCGGGTGTGCCGAGCCAGGGAGACCCAGCTCCGTTTGAATGCCGACGGCCGCAGGGGTGGCATGCCCGTGCTCCCTGCGGTGGTCGTGATCTCCTGAATCCATGTCTGCCGCCATCGATGACGCGCCCTGGTTCAAGGTGCTGCTGGTCCTGCGCTGGCCCTGCGCCCTGGTGCTCTCCTCCATCGTGCTGGGGGGCGTGCTGCTCCGGGTACTGAGTCGCCCCATCCCCATCCGCCTGGCCATGCCATTGGACCAGCCCCTGGCCGTGAAGGCCCAGGTGGACGAGCTGGCCAAGCCGATTCATGTGGAACAGCTCAACCGCGCCATCGAGATCTCCGCCAAGGAGCTGCTCACCGTGAAGGGCACCGTGGGGGTCGATGCCTCCAAGCCGATTCCCATCACCGGGCAGCCGCGGGTGGTGGTCACCAGCCCCGTGGAGGTGAAGGCCGGCACACCGCTGCCGGTGCAGGGTTCGGTGGCGGTCAAGGCCGAAGACACCCTGCCCGTGCAGGTGGAGGGTGACGTGAAGGTGGACACTCCGGAGCCGCTGAAGGTGGAGACCGACGTGAAGCTGGACACCTACGACGAACCCGTTCAGATCCAGGTGAAGGAGGGTCTGATGGGGATTTTCTGAGCGCCGCCGCCACTGGGAGCGCTCCCTGCCGATGGCCAGGAGAGAGCCGGCTAACGGATTTGAACCGATGGCCTTCGCTTTACAAAAGCGCTGCTCTACCGCTGAGCTAAGCCGGCTGGTGGTGACTCACCGCGATCGCGTCGTCGACGGGGCCACGGCGACAAACTACTCGGCGGTGAGGGCCCAGATCAGCAGCTGGGTGCGGTTTCGGCAACCGGTCTTGGCCAGCAGGCTGGAGATGTGGCTCTCCACCGTGCGCACGCTCACCACAAGGGCCGTGGCGATGTCGCGGTTGCTGTGACCCCGGCACACCAGACCAAGCACCCGGGCTTCGGCCGGGGTGGCCACCGGTCGTAGGGCCAGGGCGGATGAGGTGGAACCTGGTGAGGAGCTGAGGGGCTGGGCCATGGGGAACCCGGGGAGCCTGGTGGGTGCACCACAGGCTTGCCACAGCCGCTTCAGGGACGCGTGCCGGGGGGTACCGTCGCACCGCCGGAGGCGGACATCCCCGACATCAGGGGGCGTGTGCCCTTGATCGGCAGGTTGGCCACCAGCGCGGTCACCCGATCCTCCGTCTCCAGGCTCACATCCCCCTCCTCGAGGTCGATCTCCACGTAGCGGCTCACCACCTCCAGGATCTCGCGGCGCATCTGCTGGAGCAGCTCGGGGTTGAGGTCACTGCGGTCGTGGGCCAGCACCAGCTGCAGCCGCTGCTTGGCGGTGGTGGCGCTGGCCGGCTCCCGCCCCAGCAACTTGTTGATCAGATCACGCAGCGTCATCGGCTCAGAAGATCTTGGTGTGCATCAGGCGGCCGATCTTGGCCCGCAGCCCCTGGCGTTCCTTGGAGGGATCGATCAGTGGCACCGCTTCACCGCGCAGTCGGCGGGCCACGTTGGTGTAGGCCCGGCTGGCAGGCGACTGCGTGTCGGAGAGGGTGAGGGGCTCGCCGCGGTTGGTGGACACGATCACCTGTTCGTCCTCCAGCACCAGCCCCAGCAGAGGAAGGGCCAGGATGTCCGTCACGTCATCCACGGCCAGCATCTCCTGGTTGGCCATCATCTTGGGCCGCACCCGGTTGAGCACCAGCTGGATCGGTTTCACCCCCTCGGTGTTGAGCAGCCCGATCACCCGGTCGGCATCGCGCACCGCGGACACTTCCGGGGTGGTGACCACGATGGCCTCCCGGGCCGCCGCCATGGCATTGCGGAAGCCCCCCTCGATGCCGGCCGGCGCGTCGATCAGCACGAAGTCGAAGCTGTCCCCCACCATCGCCGCGATCTTGCGCATGTCGTCGGGCTTGAGCCACTCGAGCATGCGGGGATTGCCGGCGGGGAGCAGGGCCAGATTGGGCTCCTGTTTGTGCTTCACCAGGGCCTGCTCCAGCCGGCAGGACTCGGACAGCACGTCCTGGGCGGTGTAGACGATCCGGTTCTCCAGCCCCAGCAGCAGATCGAGGTTGCGCAGACCGAAATCGGCGTCCAGCACCGCGGTTCGCGCCCCCTGCTTGGCCAGGGCGATGCCCAGGTTGGCGGTGAGCGTGGTCTTGCCCACGCCCCCCTTGCCGGAGCAGATCAGGATGTAGCGGGTGGACGCGGCTGGCACGGCACTGGCTGAGGTCGGGGAAGGCTAAGGCCAAATCCCGCTGCGGGCCCGATCCGATCGCCCCGGGTGCGGCAAGGATCAGTCGCTGAGGGGCCAGTGGGGCGGCGCGGGTTCGAGACGGATGGCTCCATCCACCAGGCTGGCCTGCTCCGCCAGCCCCGGCGGCGGTGATCCCTGGGGCCCACGGGCCACGGCAGCGGCGATCCGCAGCTGCAGGGGCCGCAGCTGCAGGGCCACGATCCGGGCCCCACCGTCGCCGCGGCAACCGGCATGGGCCGTGCCCCGCAGCCGGCCCCACACCAGCACGTGGCCGCTGGCGCTCACCCGGGCGCCGGGGTTCACATCCCCCAGCAGCAGCACGGATCCCTCCACCTGCAGATGGTCGCCCGACCGCAGGGTGCCGCGATGCAGGGTCAGGGGCGCTACGGTGACCTCCGCCTCGGTGGCGGGCCAGGCCGGGGCCGGTTCAGGCTCTGGAGATGCCGCCGGCGGAAGCCTGACCTCCAGGCCCAGGGCCGCACCGGCCACCAGCGTGCGCCGGTTGCTGCTCAGCAGGCCCTGCAGGCAGAGGCCGGCCTGAGCGAGCTGCAGGGCCATCGCCTGCAGGTCTCCCACCGGCAGCCACCAGGCGCCGGCATGCAGATCCAGAGCGCCGGCGGCCGGGAGGCTCTGCAGCAGGCTGGCGCTCGCCAGGGCCGCGGCCACCAGTTCGGGGGCGCCCAGGGTTCCCTCGGGGCTGGGCAGCACGAGCCGGTGGGGGGCGCCGCTGCCATCGGAGGGGAGGAGCAGGGCGCTGAGCGGCGGCGCGGTCATCAGGCCTGCAGCAACCGCCGCAACCTAGGGGCCACCTCGCCGGGATGAATCAGCCAGGCCAGCTCCGTGGGCTCGCTGAGGCTGCGCACCAGCGGGGAACGCTGCTCCAGGGCCTGCAACTGCCGGCCATCCCAGAGGCGCAGGCCACCGGCGTAGGGGTGGTAGCCCCGGCTCTGGCGCTGCTCGAGGGCGCAGCAGCCATCGGGGTCGAAACCGGCGGCGCCGGCCAGCTGCCGGGCCTGGGCCAGCAGCTCCAGACGGCGGCTCCGCTCGATGGGGCTCACATCGGTGGCCTTGAGCAGCCGCCGTTCCAGCAGACGGCCGCAGGGCTCGGCCAGCTCGGCGGGGCCGTCCTCCAGCCAGCGCTCGAGGTGATAGCCGGTGCGCAGGTCGTCGTTGGCCAGGTAGGTGCCCAGGTCCAGGCTGTCGGGCTCCCAGAGCCAGCGGGCCATCACCCCATCGGTCCACACGGCCGCGGGGCCCAGTTGCCGCGCCACCGCGATCACCCGTCGCAGCAGCCAGTTGCACACCACATTGAGCCGGTGGTTGTACACGCTGCGGTACATCAGCTGGCGCACCACCAGGTAGTGCTCCACCGCCATCAGGCCGCGGGGGTGCACCGCCAGGCTGCCGTCGGGGGCCAGGGTCAGGGCCGCCAGGATCCGCTGCAGGTCGAGCCGGCCGTAGCTGGTGCCGGTGCTGTAGCTGTCGCGCAGCAGGTAGTCGAGCCGGTCGCAGTCCAGCTGGCTGCTCACCAGGGCCTTGATGGCCGCGCAGCGATGGTGCCCGTGTTCCAGCAGATCGGCCACGGCATCGGCGCTGCCTGGTAGGTGCCGTTCGAGCAGGTCCCGCAGGTCCGGATGCTGCCGCACCAGGCGGCCTGACCAGGCCTCATGGCGCAGGCCGTACATCTCCTCCCCCGAGTGGCTCAGGGGGCCATGGCCCACGTCGTGCAGCAGGGCGGCGGCGTAGAGCACGCCCCGGTGCTCCGCCAGATGGGGATGCTGAGCTTCCAGCTGGGCCAGGGCCAGCCGTGCCAGGTGCAGCACCCCCAGCGAATGGGTGAAGCGGCTGAATTCGGCGCCGTGAAAGGTGAGAAAGGCCGGCCCGAGCTGCCGGATGCGGCGCAGCCGCTGAAACGGCGGTGTGTCGATCAGGTCGATGGCCAGGGCCTCGGCGGGATCCTCCCGGTTCAGCTCGATCGCCCCATGCAGAGGGTCGTGGTAGACGCGGCTGCTCATGGTTCAGGCGCGTTGCGCCCGATCCGCTCCACCAGCAGATCCGAGGCCTCCTGCAGCCAGGCATCGTTGTCGCCGCCGGGGTTGAGCGGCTCGGGCGGCGGCAGGGGATGCTCGGGCTCGATGCCCTGGTTCTGGATGTCCCGCCCGCTCGGGGTCACATACCGGGCCACGGTGATGGCCAGACCGCTGCTGTCGCTCAGGGGCAGCAGGCTCTGGATGAGGCCCTTGCCGAAGGTGCGGCTGCCCGCCAGCTCGCTGCGGCCGTTGTCCTGCAGGGCGCCGGCAAGGATCTCGCTGGCGCTGGCCGTGCCGCCATTCACCAGCGTCAGCATCGGACCGTCGTAGAGCTGGCCGGCACCCGCCTGCACGGGCGAGCTGAGGCCATCGCGGTCCTGGGTCTCCACGATCGGCTGGCGGTCGAGCAGCTGGTCGGCCACCGCCAGTCCGGCGCTCACCAGGCCTCCGGAGTTGTTGCGCAGATCGAGCAGCAGGCCTTCGATCCCCTGATCCACCAGATCCGTGAGGGCCTGGTGCACCTGCTCCGGCACGGGCTCGGCGAACTGGGTGATCCGCAGGTAGCCCACGGTGTGGCCCTCGAGTCGCAGCCGCCGGCTGCGCACCGGCCGCAGGTTCACCTGCCTGCGCTCCAGCACCACCTCCTCGGGCTGGCCGGAGCGGGCCACGGTCACCAGCACCTGGCTGCCGGTGCTGCCCCTGAGGGCAGCGGCCGTGCCCTCCAGGCCCAGGGCCGGGGTGGGCTGGCCGTCCACCGCCAGCAGTTCGGTGCCGCTGGTCAGCCCGGCTTCCGCGGCAGGGGAGTCGTCCAGCGGGGCGATCACCACCACGCGCTGGTCCCCGTCGCGCAGGCCGATCTGCAGGCCCACCCCGGTGACGCTGCCCTGGGTGCTGGAGCGCAGATTGTTGTAGTCATCGGGCCGCAGCAGCCGGGTGTAGGGGTCGCCGATCGGCGCGAGCATGGCCTCGATGGCCATGTAGGCGTCGTCGGAGCTGGAGATCGGCCGTTCCAGGGCCTTCTGCCGGAGCCGCCGCCAGTGCACGGCCTCGAAGCGCTGGGGATCCACATAGCTCTGGTTCACCAGCCGCCACGCCTCCACCACCAGCTGCTGCGCATCGCTCAGGGCCAGAGCCGGGCCGGCCGCCAGCAGCAGCACCAGCCCCAGGATCAGGACAGCCCTCAGGGTCCTGGGGACCCTGCTCCCGGGGGCCGCACTGGGGAACGGGGATGGCCGGAACCACGGGCGTTCAGTGCTCACGGTGCCTTCGAGGTGGTGCGTAGACTCTCGCAACCAAACCTCCCAGCTGCATGGCGAACACTCCTGCTGGAAAGTCGTCCCCGGTCTACGACTGGTTCCAGGAGCGCCTCGAGATCCAGGCCATTGCCGACGACATCTCGGCCAAGTACGTCCCTCCCCACGTCAACATCTTTTATTGCCTGGGCGGGATCACCCTGGTGTGCTTCCTCATCCAGTTCGCGACGGGCTTCGCGATGACGTTCTATTACAAGCCCACCGTGGCCGAGGCCTACGCCTCGGTGCAGTACCTGATGACCGACGTCAGTTTCGGCTGGCTGATCCGCTCGGTGCACCGCTGGAGCGCCTCGATGATGGTGCTGATGCTGATCCTGCACGTGTTCCGCGTGTACCTCACCGGCGGCTTCAAGCGGCCCCGTGAGCTCACCTGGGTCACCGGTGTCACCATGGCCGTCATCACCGTGTCCTTCGGCGTTACCGGCTACTCCCTTCCCTGGGACCAGGTGGGCTACTGGGCCGTGAAGATCGTGAGCGGTGTTCCTGCTGCCGTGCCCGTGGTGGGTGACTTCATGGTGGAACTGCTGCGCGGCGGCGAGTCCGTCGGCCAGGCCACCCTCACGCGCTTCTACAGCCTCCACACCTTCGTGATGCCCTGGCTGCTGGCCGTGTTCATGCTCATGCACTTCCTGATGATCCGGAAGCAGGGCATCTCCGGCCCGTTGTGACTGTTCGAGACAGTCAGTCCCGCCCGCCTCGGCGGTCTCCCTAGCCTTCCTCTCACGATCAGCGTTCACGGCACCCGGCCATCGCCATGCACATCCTCAAGAAGCCTGACCTCACCGATCCGGCCCTTCGCGCCAAGCTGGCCAAGGGCATGGGCCACAACTATTACGGCGAGCCCGCCTGGCCCAACGACCTGCTCTACATGTTCCCGGTGGTAATCCTGGGCACCATCGGCTGCATCGTCGGCCTGGCCGTTCTGGATCCGGCCATGCTGGGTGACAAGGCGGATCCCTTCGCCACCCCGCTGGAGATCCTTCCCGAGTGGTACCTCTATCCGGTGTTCCAGATCCTCCGGGTGGTTCCCAACAAGCTGCTGGGCATCGCTCTGCAGACCATGATTCCTCTGGGTCTGATGCTGGTTCCCTTCATCGAGAGCTTCAACAAGTTCCAGAACCCCTTCCGCCGTCCCGTGGCCATGGCCGTGTTCCTGTTCGGAACCGTGTTCACCATTTACCTGGGAATCGGCGCCGCGCTGCCGATCGACAAGTCGCTCACCCTGGGCCTGTTCTGATCCGGGCTCCAGCGCCACTCAGCTCTGCCTTTTCACGCCGCGGCCCTGGTCGCGGCTTTTTGTTGGCTTGCCGTTCGCCTCGTTGCCAGGGCCGCTTCGTCAGGAGTGGAGCAGCCCGGAGGAGGGATCGTGATCGAGATCCAGCAGGCTCACGTCCTCCGGTTTCATCCGCAGCAGGTGGTGCAGCAGCAGGAAGCCCACGATGGTCCAGGTCTGGTAGGTGCGGGCCTGCTGCCCCACCCAGGTGCCGGTGGGACCATCGAAGTACTCGGCCCACTGCTGCCGCGGCAGCTGGTTGAGCTGGCTCCAGTAGCACTCCTCCAGCATGGCCTTCATCTGCCCCATCAGCAGCACGTCCGCCTGGGGGTGACACTGTTCGTGCAGCAGAATGGCTCCACCGAGGAACCAGAGCAGGCTCGGCCAGTGGCCGCCGTTGTGGTAGCTCCAGGGCCAGTTCTTGGGGTCGGATCCCGTCTTGTTGCGCCACTCATCGGCTTCCATCGGCGGGTGGCAGATCCGCATGGGCATCTGGGCCATCAGATCGCCCCGGTTGTGGAGCACCAGGCGGAACAGGGCCCGCTGCTGCGGCGCGGTGAGCAGCCCGAACAGGCAGGCCAGGGAGTTGCCGAGGCTGTAAAAGCGGAAATCCGGCCGGCCGGTGCGGATGTTGCCGATCAGGTAGCCGCCGCGGTTCTCGAGCCAGTCCTGCAGCCAGGGGGGGATCACCTGGGGCTGCACGTTGAATTCGTTCTCGTGCTGGTGATCGCCGTATTGCTCCGTGGGCCGCCGGCGCAGCACCTGCATCGTCTTGCTGGTCACCCAGTAGTGCTTCAGCAGAAAGGAACGCAGGTCGTGGAGCCACTGCCGCGTCAGCACCAGCCGCTGATCCAGCAGCCGGCTCATGGAGCTGGTCTTGGCGATCTCCATCAGGTTGCAGCAGCTGCGCAGGCACCCGAACAACAGCACCTCCACCTCCAGCGGGGCTCCCCACACGTCCATGGGGCGGTCAATCATGAAGGCGCAATCCGGCACGAACAGCACCGGCGTGCCCTCGAAGGTGGGGTGGAGCACCAGATCCAGCAGCAGCTGCACACCGCGCTGCACCCGCTGGCTGGTGGCGAAATCCACGTCTTTGCTGCGCTTCACGTAGAGCCAGCAGAGCACCGGCCACCAGAGGCTGGCGTCCACCGAGGTGATGCGGCCGATGGAGCGCTGCCCGTAGTCGGCCACGATCTGGCCCTCCTCCTCCACGAAGCTGGTGGGGAAGACGCCCCGGGTCTGGTACTTGGTGCTCTGCAGATCCAGGCACACGCTCAGGAAGTTGCGCACGATCTCGTAGCGCCCCTGCAGGAGCAGGTAGAGCATCACCGGCACGTTGTCGCGCAGGAACACCTCGCCGTAATTGGCCTCGTCATGCTTCCGGGGGTGCTCCAGCGCCGCCACGGAGCCCACGAGTTCGCCCCGCACCCGCACCAGGGTGCGCTCGAAGTGCTCGCGAGCCCTGACCACCACGGCTTCTTCGCGGGAACTGGGCCGGACGCGCAGGCGCTCCTGGCTGAATGGAGTGGGCATCCGGGTTGGGGAGAGGGCCGCAGGGGCCGGTTTCTCGACCCTAAGCAGGGTGCTGGGATTGGTCAGTGGTCAGGGCCAGCTTGCCGGATGCCCTGCCACCTCTTGGTTTTCAGGGGAACAGCGACCACCCAGGAAGGATGCGCCTCTGCAGGTGCTACGCTTTTGGACTGCGCCCCTGAAGGGGGTTAGCAGGGCTTACGGAGGGAGCGAAGGCCGCGAGGCTGTGAGCTGCCGGTGATGTAAGTTTTCTGGGTCGCCTGAGAAGGCGGCGTCCACCGAGAGCTCCGGGGAACTGGGGTGGAGGTGGAGGAACCTGGACAACCGAAACGTTTAGGAACTGACGCTTCCACTGCGTCATGGGTTCTTGAGGGTCTGGAGAGCGTGCGTGCTGCCTGAGAGGGCGGTGTGGGTGCTGGAGAGATCTGAGGGGATGGATGACGAACGAGCAGTGGGGGTGTGAGGTCCCGTCAAAAGAACACAGCGACTGGCGCTGACAGGCGAGTGGACGAGAGCTTTATCACGGAGCGCTTGTGCATGGAAAGAGTCTGTTGGAGCCGGAAGCGAACCGGATCTGAGATCTGGGAAAGTCACGGGACGCCAGAGGATGAGGACGGGACTTGAGGATGAGAATTTTTCAGGTTGCGTGTTGATCGGCTGGTGGGTCGTGCACTCTTTGAAACCATTGTGAAGACAATGGGGCCACGACTGAAGCGGTGTTGCGATGCTTATTGGAGTGTGGCAGCGCTGAGTTTGGGAGTGAGCAAGCCGAGTTGAGGGCCAGCGGAAGGAATTTTGCTGGTTCGAGAGGACCGGACTACAACGGAGAGTTTGATCCTGGCTCAGGATGAACGCTGGCGGCGTGCTTAACACATGCAAGTCGAACGCACCTTCGGGTGAGTGGCGGACGGGTGAGTAACGCGTGAGAATCTGCCCCAAGGAGGGGGATAACGGCTGGAAACGGCCGCTAATACCCCATATGCCGAGAGGTGAAACGAGTATTCGCCTTGGGA
>NZ_DS990556.1:1430628-1471616 GCF_000155635.1 Cyanobium sp. PCC 7001 | reverse complement strand
TTGATTGCTTGAAATCCAGAGGATGCTGATCACAGAACCGAATCTGATTCCTGAAAGGTATGACCTGAAAGGGATGAGGGGTTGGGGATGGGATCAGGATCTAACCTATGCAGTTCTCAGGGTTCACGCCCAGGGTTCACGCTCAGGATTCAATCTGAGTGACGACCTGCTGAGTGACGATCTGAGAGAACGACTATCCTGGTGTCCATGGCGCAGTGGAACCACACCGATCCATCTCGAACTCGGTTGTGAAACGCTGCAGCGCCGACGATATTTGGGGGGTAGCCCCCTGAGAAAATAGGTCGATGCCAGGTAAAACTCTTTTTCTCGGCCACTTCACGACCACGGCGTGGTTGTGCGCCGATGGCATGGCTGCTCGGTGATGGATCAGTGATGGAAGGACCACGGGTGTGGCCGCCATCACGGTCCGTCTCAGGGTCCGCGCCAGGTCATCGGTACGGGCAGCGATGACAGCCACCTGCGGGTGGCTTTTTTTGTGACCGTTGGGTCAGCCTGGCCCTTGGGGGATCACAAGGTTGGCGTAGCTCTCCACGCGATCAAAGTCTTCAGCATCCCGAGCTGGATTGCCCGGGCGGGAGCTGAACAGCACCTGAAGGCCAGCCTGCCGGGCGGCAACACATTCCTCCAGTGCATCGCTGATGAACAGGATTCGCGAGGGTTCGGCGTCCATCGCATTGGCAATGCCGCTGTAGCTGGCCGGTTCCCGTTTGGCGCCGCTTCGGGTATCGAACCAGTGGCTGAAGCAGCCGCGCAGGTCGCCGCCGCTGCTGTGCCCATAGAGCAGCTGCTGCGCCTTCACGGACCCCGACGAATACACCGCCAGGACCAGACCCTGCTTCTTCCAGCGCTGCAGAGCCTGGGGCACGTCAGCAAACAGCGGTGCCCGGAGCACGCCTGCGGCGTAACCCTGCTCCCAGATCAACCCCTGCAGTTGCTTGAGGGCTGGGAGCTTTCTGTCGTGTCGGATGAGGAGCTGGAGATAGTCGATCACCAAGGCGTCGCTTTGGTGGCGAAGCCGCTGGGCCGCTGGGTCGGTGTCGATGGCCCAGGCGGCATCGGTCTCGGCCAACAGTGCCGTCACATGGCTGTCCTGGCGGTGCTCGCGGAGAAAGGTCTCCAGCTGGGCGGCGGCATAGGGGAACAGCTCCTCCGCCACGAAGCTCACGGGGCAGGTGGTGCCTTCGATGTCCAGGAGCAGGTGGGTGATGCCTTCGCAGGTGATCGGTGAGCCTGGGGGGGAGATGGTCATGGGTGCAGTTGCGGCCGGTTGAGCAACCCCTCCAGCAGCAGCTGCCGCCAGTGCTGCTCCAACAGGAACTCGTGGATCTCGAGATGGCGCCGTGCCTGGGCCAGATCCTGACCCCAGACGTAGAGCCCATGGCCCGCGATCAACAGCCCCATGGGTGCTTCGGCCAGAAGCGGCCTGGCCCTGGCGCTGAGGCTCCGGAGATCCTGGTCGTTGGCCAGCACCGGCACCTCCACCTCCATGGCGTGGGTGTGCACTCCTTCGATCCCCTTCAGCATCTCGAGGTCGCGGAGCCTCAGCCGGCCCACTCCCTCCCGCGCAGGCCCGTAATGCTGGGAAAGCAGCGTGCCGGCCTGGGAGTGGGTGTGCAGCACCGCACCTGCCGCCGTGGCCTCCACGATCGCCAGGTGCAGCAGGGTTTCGGCACTGGCCTTTCCCATGCCTTGGATCACGTCTCCACGCCCGTTCACCGTGATCAGGGCCGCGGGCGGCACCGTGCCCTTGTCCACCCCACTGGGGGCCATCAGCAGCGTCAGGGGATCGCGGCTGAGCACGCAGCTGAAGTTGCCGCCGGTGCCATCGCACCAGCCGCGGCGATGGATGGCCGCCATCGCCGCGCTCAAGGCGTGGGCCACAGCAGAGCGCTCTGGTGCGTCAGGGCTCAGGGAAAGCTGGGGATGCACGGATGTGGCCAAGAACAACGGGGCATGCCTGTGGCTCAATGCTGGCAGTTCGGGCACCAGTGGCTGCTGCGGCCCGCCAGCTTGTGGCGCTGGATCGGGGTGCCGCAGCGCCGGCAGGGCTCTCCACCGCGGCGGTACACCAGGGCGACCCCGCCGTAGTTGCCGTTGGTGCCGGTGAGATCGCGGAAGTCGCTGAAGGTGGTGCCCCCGGCTCCGATGCTGATCTCGAGCACCTCCACCAGGGCCTTCACGAGGCGGTCCAGCTGGTGCGGCCGCAGCTGGCCGGCGGGCGTGTGGGGGCGGATCCCCGCGGCGAACAGCGATTCGTCGGCGTAGATGTTGCCCACGCCCGCCACCACCGCCTGATCCAGCAGGGCGTTCTTGATCGGGCGGCTGGACCCGTTCAGCCGCCCTTCCAGGTACGAGGCGGTGAAGGCCGGACCGAGCGGCTCCGGGCCCAGGTGCCTCAGGCCGCCCATCACCATCTCCGGAGGCTCGCCTGGAGGGATCCACCACATCTGACCGAAGCTGCGGGTGTCCACGAAGCGCAGCTCCTGGCCCTGGTCGTTCCAGAGCTGCACACGTGTGTGGGCGCAGGAGGGCCTGGGGGCCTCGAGCCACAGGAACTGGCCCGTCATGCGCAGGTGCACCCCCCAGTGGCCGCCGTCGCGGCCGTCGCCACGCTGCAGCTGGCTGATCAGATACTTGCCGCGGCGCCGCCAGTGCTGCACGGTGCAGCCCTGGAGTGCGGCGGCGAAGGCCTCGGGGTCGTCGGGGCTGGCCACCGCCCTCGGTCTGTGCACCTGCACCCGCGCGATCGCGAATCCCTGGGTTCGCTGCTCCAGCCCCCGGCGCACCGTTTCGACCTCAGGCAGTTCCGGCACGGCGTGCGGCTGGGGATCGGGGCATCGTCGCGCAGCGGCGGCCGGATCGTCCTTCGGGGCCCATCCCTTCAACACAACAAGGCCCCGGCTGGATTCAGCCGGGGCCCTGGAGCTGCTCGGGGGAAGCTGAGGCAATCCGGGAGCGGAGATCTTCCGACCTGGTCGATGCCGTAGGCGGGAACTCGTATCAGGCTCGATCAGGCCCATGCCTCGGTCGGGCAGCTGAAGGATCAGGCCTTCTCGAGCTCGGCTTCGGCGAAGTTGTTGGTGTTGATGCCGCCCTCGGAGCCGCTGTAGCCGTTGTAGTTCACCTTGTCGAAGCGAACCACCACGGGGTAGCGGATGCCAGAGGTGTCGACCGAGGCGACGGTGCCGACTTCGTTGAACCAGTAGGACTCAGGGCGCTTGATGCGTACTTTGTCGCCGCGGGAGATGGCCATCGCTGCGCTGTGGATCGGAGGCTGCCGTAGGGAAGATACCCGCCTTCTCCGGGCCTGCCGGGGCCGGCGTCACGATTCGTCGCCCTTGTCCGGAGCCCGGGAGGGAGCCGGGTGCGTGGGAGCATCGGCGCTGTTGCCGCCGGCGAAGGCCCATGGCTTCCTCGGAGCTTTCCCCACCCCCCGCCCTTCACCTGGAGCTGCCGGATCCGGAGAGCGACACCATCAGCACGATGGAGTTCCTGGCCCGGCTGGAGGAGGCCTGGGCGGTGTGCGACCGCTTCGACCTGCAGACCGAGATCTGGCGCGGACGGATTCTGCGGGCCGTTCGGGACCGGGAGAAGCGGGGCGGCGAGGGGCGCGGCACGGGCTTTCTGCAGTGGCTGCGCGAACGGGAGATCAGCAAGACCCGCGCCTACACCCTGATCCAGCTGGCGGAGTCGGCCGACGATCTCGTGGGCGGGGGGCTACTGGAGGAGAGCAGCGTCAACAACTTCTCCAAGCGCGCCTTCCTGGAGACGGCCCAGTCGGACCCCGAGGTGCAGCAGATGATCTCGGAGGCGGCCAACGACGGCCAGCAGATCACCCGCAAGCAGGTGCGCCGCCTCAGCGATGAGTTCACCGCCGCCACCAGCCCGCTGCTGCCGGAGGAGATCCGGCAGCGCACCGCCGAGAACCTGCTGCCGCCGCGGGCCGTGGCTCCCCTGGTGAAGGAGCTGGCCAAGCTGCCGGAGGAGCAGCAGGAGGACCTGCGCCGGGTGCTGCGCGAGGAGCCCGAGCTCGATCGGGTGCGCGACGTGACCAGCACCGCCCGCTGGCTCAGCAAGGCGGCCGAGGCCGCGCTGGCGGTGCGGGCCTTCCAGCAGGGGGAGCTCGATTTCGAGCGGGCCCTGCAGGAGGCCCAGCGCCTCGATGCCCTCGGCCTGCTGGCGGATGCGGTGGGACAGGCCCAGGTGCTGGAGGCGGCCGTGCTGAAGCTCCACACCAGCTGGCGCCGCCTCGGCGGCCTGCAGGAGCGGCTGTGGGTGGAGAGCGGCAGCAGCACTCCCCATCTGCGGGAGCTGCTCACGGCCCTGCAGTCCCTCAGCGGCAGCGTGCTGCGGGTGTCCCTGGGCGAACTGGCCGGTGGCAAGCGGGTGCGGCTGCAGCTGGTGGAGGAGAGCCCCGAGCAGCTGCAGGCCCCGCCCCTGCCCTGAGGGCGCGGGGGCCCTCGCCCCAGCCCGGCCGACACCAGATCTGGGGGCCGCTATCCTCAGCCTGCGCTGGTGGTGGTGATTGTGGCCGATCCCGCGTTCCACCCGGTGTCCTTGCAGAGGGTGCCGCTGGAGCCCCCAGCGGAGTCTCCCCACGCCGATGGGGGTGCACCGAGCCTGCTGGAGGACGCCCTGCGGCGCCACTTCGGTTGGTCGGCCTTCCGGCCGGGCCAGCGTCCGGTGGTGGAGGCCCTGCTGGCCGGCCAGGACTGCCTGGCGGTGCTTCCCACCGGAGGTGGCAAGTCGCTCTGCTTCCAGCTGCCCGCCCTGGTGCGCCAGGGTCTGGTGCTGGTGGTGTCTCCCCTGGTGGCCCTGATGCAGGACCAGGTGATGCAGCTGCAGCGCCGGGGAATCCCGGCGGCCTGTCTGCACCGGGGACTGGGCGCCAGCGAGCGCAAGAGCCTCCATGGCGCCCTGCGCGACGGTCGCCTGCGCCTGCTCTATCTGGCGCCGGAACGGCTGCAGGTGGAGGCCACCCGCCAGTTGCTGGAGGAGGTGCTGGACACCGGCCGGCTGGTGGCCCTGGCGGTGGACGAGGCCCACTGCATCAGCGCCTGGGGCCATGACTTCCGCCCCGACTACCGGCGGCTGGGCCAGTTGCGGGCGCTCTGCCCGGGAGTGCCCCTGGTGGCCCTCAGCGCCACCGCTGCTCCGCGGGTGCGGGCCGACATCATCCGCCTGCTGCAGCTGCGCCGGCCCCTGGTGCAGGTGCGCTCCGCCCGCCGCACCAACCTCACCTATGCGATGCGCCGCCGTCCAGCCGATCCGTTGCCCGCGGTGCTGGACGCGGTGTCCCGTGCCCGTGGCGCGGTGCTGATCTATGCCCGGACGCGGCGGTCCGTGGAGCAGTGGGCCTCACGGCTGCTGGCGGCAGGACTGGAGGCCATCGCCTACCACGCGGGGCTGGATGCGGAGAGTCGGGTGCTGGCCCTGGAGCACTTTCAGCGTCAGCCCCGGCCGGTGCTGGTGGCCACGGTGGCCTTCGGCATGGGGGTGGACCGTCCGGACGTGGGCCTGGTGCTGCATCTGGATCTTCCCCCCAGCGCGGAGGGTTACCTGCAGGAGTCGGGCCGGGCGGGCCGGGACGGCCTGCCGGCCGAATGCCTGGTGCTGTTCGATCCTGCCGATCGCACCTCCCTGGGCTGGGCGATCCGCGGTGCGGCCGGAGGGGCGGCCTCCACCGGATCGCCCGAGGCTGACGGGGCCGCTCAGCAGCGGGTCGAGCTGGCCCAGCGGCAGCTGCGCCGGATGGAGGCGGTGGCCGAAGGCGACGCCTGCCGGGAGCAGGCCCTGCTGCTGGCGGTGGGGGAGCTGGTGCCCCCCTGCGGCCGCTGCGACCGCTGCCTGGAGGGAGGGCGCCGCCGCGACTGGTCCATGCGGGCCAGTCGGGTGCTGGCCTCCCTGGAGGACCGGGGTGGCCAGGACCTGCGCAGCCTGGCGGCGGACCTGGCCGATGGGGCGTCAACCCGGGAGCAGGAACGGTGGGCCTGGCTGGCGCGGCGGTTGGTGCAGGAGGAGCTGCTCAGCGAGAGCGACGACGGCGCCCAGCGGCTCTATCTGCGCCCGCGGGGCCGGCACTACCTGCGCCAGCCCTGGCCGCTGCGCTGGGTGGCCTGACTCAGCTGCCCTTGGCCTTGCAGAGATCGGTCACCAGCTTCTGCTCGTAGTCGCGCTCGGGGTCATCCCAGGTCTTCCACTGCCCCGACTGGCCCGTGGCGTTCACTTTGCGGGCACTGCAGTTGATGGCGAGATAGAGGGGCTCCCCCTCGCTGTTGAGGGTGGGCGCCACGTAGCTGCCTCCCATGGGCTGCCAGTTGGCCCAGTCCACCTGCAGCGGGCCGTAGCTGCGCCAGTCGTGGTTGCTCTCCTTGGAGGGCGCGGCGGGGGTGCTGCTGCTGACGGGTTTGGTGCTGACGGTGCGGCTGGCCACCGTGGTGACCCCTGAGCCCTTGCCGGGGCTGGTGGTCGCACGGGGGGTGGCCGACGTGCTCTTGGTGGATGGGGCCACTCCGCGGGTGGCCTGGGCGAGGCGGCCTGGCTCTGAGTCGGGCTCCCGTGCAGGGGTGGCTTTGGCCGTGGTGTCCACGCTGGGCTTGGGCTTGGGCTTGGGCTTGGGCTCGGCTTTCGGCTCGGGCTTGGGGGCCACCCTGGGTTCTGCAGCGGCCACCGAGGATGGCCTGGTGGCGGTGGCGGCCACTGGTTTCGCGGACTGCGCCGCGGTGGCTGAAGCAGCCTGGGTCGCAGGGGCTGGAGCGGTCTGGGCCGCAGCGGTGGTGGGCTTGGGCTGCGCCGCCACTGCCGGGGTGGTCGGGGCTGGGGTCGTTGTGGCGGGCGTTGCCGTGGGTTGCGGCGCCGGCCTGGAGGCGGGCTTCGGATCCGGCTTGGCCGCAGGTTTGGTGGCCGTGGGCTTCGCGGGCGGCGTTCCCACCAGCTTGAGGCGGGTACCCGCGTGCACCACGTCCGGATCCTCCACGTTGTTCAGGGCCACCAACCGCTCCACCGAGGTGCCATAGCGCTCGGCGATGGCACCCAGGCTCTCCCCAGGGCTCACCACATGCTCCTTGGCGGAGGCGGCCGAACGGGGTGCCGCCGCGCTGCCGGGCCGCGAAGGAATCCGCAGCCTCGAGCCGGCCAGCAAGAGATCGGGGTTGCTCAGGCCGTTGATCTGGATCAGCCGCTCCGGTGTGGTGTCGAAGCGGGTCGCGATGTCGGAGAGGGTTTCGCCGCTCTTCACGGTGTAGGGCGCAGTGGGCATCGCCCGCGCTGTGGTCGCGGCCGCTGCGGCGCTGCGAGCGCGGCCAGGAATCACCAGCCGCTGCCCCACCATCACCAGATCGGCATTGCCGAGGCCATTGGCCTGCTGGAGCTGACTCATGCTCACCCCTTCCCGCTCGGCGATTTCCGAGAGGGTCTCGCCGGGCTGCACGGTCACGCTGGCGCCTCGGCTGGTCGTGGTCCTGCGCGCACCTCCAGGAATCACCAGGGTCTGGCCGGCTTCCACATGGTCGGGATTGCTGATGCCATTGGCCTGCATCAGGCGGGTGAGGCTGACGCCATGCCGTTCGGCGATTTCCGAGAGGGTTTCGCCCGGGCGGACCGCCACCTGGGCATGAACGGGGGTCGGTGCCAGGGACGGGAGCGGCAAGGCCACCGCCAGGGCCAGGGCTGCGAGGGCGCGGCGCATGGGCGGTCCAGAGAGCTGCCGCCAAGGTAAGGGGTGCATCTGACTCGATCCAGCCCCCAGCGCCCTGATCGAAATCAGCCCAGCAGCCGCTTCACCAGGCCGAGCTTGCCGGCATAGGGGGGGTAGCGCACAGGCAGGTCGAGCCAGAAGGGGCGGCTCAGCACGCTGCGCCGATGGGAGAAGGTGTCGAAGCCCGCCCGGCCGTGATAGCGGCCCAGGCCGCTCTCCCCCACGCCCCCGAACGCGAGGGCCGTGACCCCGGCCTGCATCACCACGTCATTGACACAGACACTGCCGGAGCTGGTGGCGTTCAGCACCCGCTCGCGGGCTTCGCTGGAGCGGCTGAAGAGATAGAGGGCCAGGGGCTTGGGACGGGAGCGCACCTGGCGGATGGCTCCGTCCAGGTGCTCCACCGTGAGCACCGGCAGCAGGGGGCCGAACAACTCGTCCTCCATGAGGGGATCGTCGGGATCGTCCACGGCCAGCAGGGTGGGAGCGATGCGCCGCCGCTCGGGATCGCACTGGCCGCCATGGAGGATCTGGCCGCGCCGGCGGGCCCCTTCCAGCAGCTCCGCCAGGCGGGCGTACTGGGCCTCATTGACGATGGTGCCCAGGTCGGGTGAAGCCAGCGGATCAGGCCCGTAGAACCGCGTGAGCTCCTGGGAGAGGCCCTCCACCAGCGCCTGCCGCACCGGGGCCTCCACCAGCAGATGGTCCGGAGCGATGCAGGTCTGCCCGGCATTGAGGCCCTTGCCCCAGGCCAGCCGCCGGGCCGTGACCGCCAGGTCAGCGTCGGCGAGCACGATGGCGGGGCTCTTGCCTCCCAGTTCCAGAGTCACCGGCGTGAGGTGGCGCGCCGCGGCCGCCATCACCAGCCGGCCCACCCGGCCGCCGCCGGTGAACAGGATGTGGTCGAAGCGGTTCTCCAGCAGGGCGGCGGCCGTGGCCCCATCCCCGGTCACCACCTGCACCACGGCGGCGGGGAAGTGCTCGGCCACGGCCCTCGCCAGCAGGGCCGCTGTGCGGGGGGCATGTTCGGAGGGCTTGAGCACCACCGTGTTTCCCGCCGCCAGGGCGCTCACCAGGGGGTGCAGACACAGCTGGGCCGGGTAGTTCCAGGGGCCGATGATCAGCACGCAGCCGAGGGGTTCCGGCTGCACCCAGGCCCGGCCGGGGCGCAGGGGCAGATCCACCGGCACCCGGCTGGGCGCCATCCAGCGGCGCAGGTGCCGTCGGGTGTGGCGCAGTTCCTGCCGCACGGCCACCAGCTCGAACTGGGCCTCCATGGCGGGTTTGCCCAGGTCGGCGGCCAGCGCCTCGCGGATGGCCTGCTCCTGGCTGTCGAGCAGCTGCCCGAGCCGTTCGAGCTGCTCGAGCCGCCAGGCGAGGCTCCTGGTGGCCCCTTCGCTCACCGGTTCACGCATCACCGCGATCGGCACGCTGAGCAGCGCGCTCGGGGCGGCGGCGGGGCTGTCCACGGTCACGGGGTTGGAAGCTGGCATGGGGGCAGTCTCACGGATCTGCGGGGGCGACTGCGGCCCCGCCGCAGCCCGCGCTCAGCCGGCGGGGCGCCGGCTGATCACCGCGAAGAAGGGATCGCCGTGGCCGCCCAGCCAGCCCAGCGGCCCCCGGGCCCGGGTGGCCTCGGCGATCAGCTCGGGCGGATCCCAGCCCTGGGCGAGCAGCACCCGCGCCACGTAGGCCAGGTGGTCGCGATCGCCGCCATCGGTCCAGATCTGGGGTGCCTTCTGAAAGAACATCCGGTTGGAGAACGCCACGATCACCTGACCGTGGGGACGCACGACCCGCAGCAGCTCGGCAGCCACGGCCTCGGGCTGTTGCAGGTACTGCCAGCCGGCCACGATCAGGGCGGCATCCACGCTGGCTGTGTCGAGCGGAAGCCGCTGGTGCTGGTTCAGGTCCTGCACCCAGTGGCTGTCCAGGCGGGGGTTGGCCTCCAGCTCACGCCCGTTGAGGCCGTGGCCGATCACCCGGTCGTAGCGGATCTCTTCGGGCAGGTGGCTCACCCAGCTGCTCATCAGGTCGAGCACCGTGGCGCAGGGGGGAATCCGCTCGCGGTAGAGCTGGGTGAGCCGGGTGCGGAAGGCTTCGTCCAGGTGCTGGACGAAGCGTGGTTCCGCATAGAAGAGGGCGTCGTCACCGGCATCGAGCTTGAAGCGCTCCGCGTCGCTGAGCACCGGCACTGCCAGGGCCGGCCTGGACCCGGATCCATCGGAGAGCGCCATGGCCGCGGCAGCGAAGGCGGCTGCAGTGTGGCGCGCCGGTGGAGCCGAACGCGGCCATCCCTGAGCCGAGTGCCGCGGCCCCGGGGTGCCGCCGGAGAGAAGAGCCCTTGACGAGACTTGAACTCGTGACCTCTCCCTTACCAAGGGAGTGCTCTACCGCTGAGCTACAAGGGCGTGTGGTGGATGGGCCGGGTTGGATTTGAACCAACGTAGGCAGAGCCAGCGGATTTACAGTCCGCCCCCATTAACCACTCGGGCACCGACCCGAACCACACCGCACGAACTTACCAGCCGACCACCCCGGCCCCTGACGCCCTTTCAATGCAGCTGCTCGCCCTCCACGGCCCCAACCTCAATCTCCTGGGTCTGCGCGAGCCCGGCCTCTACGGCAGCGCCACGCTGGAGCAGATCGACGCTTCCCTCGCCGAACGGGCCGCCGCTTTGGGGGTGGATCTGGCCTGCTTCCAGAGCAACCACGAAGGGGCCCTGGTGGACCGCATCCACCAGGCCCGCGGCCAGGTGGACGGCATCCTCATCAATGCGGCCGCGTACACCCACACCTCGGTGGCGATCCGTGATGCCCTGCTGGCGGTGGCCATCCCCTATGTGGAAGTGCATCTGAGCAACGTTCATGCCCGCGAAACCTTTCGCCATCACTCCCACCTGGCCGACAAGGCGGTGGGGGTGATCTGCGGCTTCGGGGCCGGCAGCTACCGTCTCGCCCTCGAGGGCCTGGTGGCCCACCTGCGCGCCATGGCGTCATGACCCTCTCCGCTCCGGCGGCGCCCGGGAGCGGCGTCGCCCGCATCCGCTGGCTGGCCCGCCCGAGCAGCGCGGCCTGGCTGGAGCAGGCGCTGGCCCATCCCGAGCTGGTGCTGATCGACCATGCCCACTGCGAGCGCAAGGCGGCCGGCGCCGCGCTGCAGCTGATGTTCCGCTACCCCGGCGATCACGCTCTGGCGGCCGTGCTCAGCCCCCTGGCCCGGGAGGAGCTGGAGCACTTCGAGCAACTGCTGGCCCTGTTGCAGCGCCGGGGCATCGCCCTGCGCCCGCTGGCGGCCCCTCCCTACGGGGCTGAGCTGGCCCGCGCCGTGCGGCGCCAGGAGCCGGAGCGCAGGCTCGACAGCTTCCTGGTGGCCGGTCTGATCGAGGCCCGCAGCCATGAGCGCATGGCCCTGCTGGCCGAGCACAGCCCTGACGCCGAACTCAGGGCCCTCTATGGCGCCCTGCTGGCCAGTGAAGCCCGCCATTTCGGCCTCTACTGGGTGCTGTGCGAGCAGCGCTGGCCACGGCAGCGTGTGCAGGAGCGGCTGGAGCAGCTGGCTGCGCTGGAGGCCTCACTGCTGGCCAGCCTCCACCCCCAACCGCGCATGCACAGCTGACATCCCCGTTGCACCCTCAGCCGGCCGTGGCGGTGAGGGCATCCAGCAGCGGATAGCGCTCGGCGATGGCATCGCCGGTGAAGCGGGCCACCCAGCCCTCGGGATTATGGAAGAAGCGCAGGGCGCAGAACCGGGGCTCCGGCCCCATGTCGAACCAGTGGCGGGTGCCGGCCGGCACGGCGATCCAGTCGCCGGCTTCGCAGAGCACCTGCAGCACCTCCTCGCCGATGTGGAGGCAGAAGAGGCCGCAGCCCTCCACGAAGAAACGCACTTCGTCCTCGGCGTGGATGTGCTCGGCCAGGAACTTCTGCCGCAGGGCCCCGCGCTCCGGATGGTCGGGCGTGAGGCGGATGGCATCCACGCTCGGGTAGGCGCCGCCCTCCTGCACCCGCGCCACCTCGTCGGCGTAGGCCGAGAGGATGGAGGCCTGCTCGGCACCGGCCTCGAGGCGGGCCCGGGCCGGCCAGCGCTGGAAGCGGATGCCGCGCGCGGCCAGCTCGGCGGCGATGCGCTGCGGATCGCTGCTGCGCAGCAGCGGTTCGGGCGGATCCTGCGGGGTGGCAGGGTGCCGGTAGAGGGCCAACAACGTCATGGCGTCCGCGCCGCTTGCTCCAACCTTAGAAACGGCCCCGCCCGGACTCGTGCTGGTGGGGGTGGGGCCGGGGGATCCCGACCTGCTCACAGTGGCGGCGGTGCGGGCCCTGCAGGCCGCGGCGGTGGTGGCCTTCCCGGTGGCCCGGGAGGGCGGGGAGGGGATGGCCGCCGCCATCGCCGCCCCCTGGCTGGGGGAGCACCAGCGCCGCCTGCCGCTGCTGTTTCCGATGGTGGCCGAGGCCGCTCCCCGGCTCGCGGCCTGGCAGGCCGCGGCCGACACCCTCGCCGCCGAGGTGGCGGCCGGCCAGGCGGTGGTGCTGCTCTGCGAGGGCGACGTGTCGCTGTTCGCCAGCAGCAGCTATGTGCTGCTGGCCCTGCGCCGACGCCACCCGGCCTGCCCGGTGCGGCTCATTCCGGGGATCCCGGCGGTGGCCGCGGCGGCGGCGGCCGGCGCCTGGCCCCTGGCACTGCAGCAGGAGGGGCTGCTGATCCGCCCCACCCCCGACACGGAGGCCGAACTGGCGGTGCTGCTGGCGGCCTCGGCCGCCTCGGCCACGGTGCTGGCCCTGCTCAAGCTGGGCCAGCGCTGGCGCTGGGTGCGGCCGCTGCTGGAGCGTCGCGGCCTGCTGCAGCAGGCCCTCTTCGCCCAGCGGGTGGGCTGGCCCGACCAGCGGCTGGCTTGCGCCGATGCGGTGCCGGCGGCGGAGCAGCCCTACTTCTCGCTGCTGCTGATCCGGCAGAGCTGGCCGGCGGTGCTGCCCTAGGTCAGAGCGACTGCCGGGCCCGCTCCAGCAGCGCCAGGGCTTCCGCCGGGGTGGGGGCCCGCATCAGGTCGTGGCGCAGCTGGGGAGCGCCGGGAAAACCTGTGCAGGTCCAGCCCATGTGCTTGCGGGCGATCAGCAGACCGTGGTCGCCCTTGGCGGCCACCAGGGCCTGCAGCTGTTCGGCGGCCAGGGCGATGCGCTCGGCCGCTCCCGGGGTGGGTGGAATCGGCTGGCCGCTTAGGGCGGCGTCGATCTGGCCCACCAGCCACGGGGCGCCCATGCTGCCCCGCCCCACCATCAGACCGTCGCAGCCGGTGGCCGCCAGGCAGTGCAGGGCGCCCTCCGGGGTGTTCACATCGCCGTTGGCGACCACCGGGATGGTCAGAGCCCGTTTCACGGCGGCGATCGCCCCCCAGTCGGCCCGGCCCCGGAAGCCCTGCTCGCGGGTGCGGCCGTGCAGGGTGAGCAGCTGGGCGCCGGCGTCCTGCAGCTGGCGGCACCAACTCACCGGATCGGCATCGCTGCCGCACCAGCCCAGGCGGGTCTTCACCGTGACCGGGATGGCTACGGCCGCTGCCACCGCCTCCACGATGCGGGCGGCCAGGTGGGGGTCGCGGATCAGACCACTGCCGCCGCCCTTGCGGGCGATCTTCTTCACCGGGCAGCCCATGTTGATGTCGATCAGGAAGGCACCCGCGGCTTCGGCGCGGCGGGCGGCATCGGCCATGGCGGCGGGGCGGTGGTCGAACAACTGCACCCCGATCGGCCCGCTCTCGCTGCCCAGCTCCTCCACCTTCTGCACCCCGTGCCCCAGCTCCAGGCTGGTGGCGTTCACCATCTCGGTGAACAGCAGGGCATCGGGGGCCCAGCGCCGCACCAGGCTTCGGAAGATGCGATCGCTCACTCCGGCCAGGGGCGACTGCAGCACCCGGCAGCGCAGCTGCCGCGGCGTGCCGCGGCCGTCGAGCACCAGCGGATCGCGGCGCAGGGAGGCGGACAGCCCCAGGGGCGTGGCGTGGCTGGCAATCATTGGGGCTGATTCTCGGATGAGGCCGTGCTTTCCCCTGCCACCCCCGCCGAAGCCGCCCCCGGGGCCGGGCCCTGGCCCCTCAGCCGGGCGCTGCTGGAGGCGGTGCTGGCCGACCGCACCAGCGACCGCTTCGTGTGCGAGCTGATCTGGCCGCGCCTGGGTTACGGGCTCGATGGTTCCGGCACCTGGAGCGCGGGCCCGGCGACGGAGGCCAGCTGGCGGGAGTCGTTCCCCACAGAACCGCAGTTCATCGCCGAGCGGCCGGCCAGCGTGGCGCTCACCCGCTCGATCCCCAAGGAACACAAGCAGTTGCTCAAGGAGCAGCTGGGCTTCGCGGGCTACCGGATCGGAGGCCTCTATCCGCGCCGCACCCGCCGCGCCACCGCCGTGAACTGGCTGCTGGCCCACCTGGCCGCCCGGGGGGAGCCGCTGCCGGAGCAGGGTCCGCTGCCGCCGCTGCTGCCCGAGCCGGCCGATCCGGTGGCCGGCCACCCCGGCGACCTGCCGGTCGCCTGAGCCCTGCTCTGTAGGGTCAAGACACGACAGACGTTGCGATAACTCCTTTGGCCTTACCGGTCGTCGCCATCATCGGCCGCCCCAACGTGGGCAAGTCCACCCTGGTGAACCGGCTCTGCCGCAGCCGCGAGGCCATCGTGCACGACCAGCCCGGCGTGACCCGCGACCGCACCTACCAGGAGGGCTTCTGGGGGGATCGCACCTTCCGGGTGGTGGACACCGGCGGGCTGGTGTTCGACGACGACAGTGAATTCCTGCCCGAGATCCGCGAGCAGGCCAACCTGGCCCTGGCCGAGGCCTCGGTGGCCCTGGTGATCGTGGACGGCCAGCAGGGCTGCACCGCCGCCGACGAGGCGATCGCCGCCTGGCTGCGGGGCCAGAACGTGCCGGTGCTGCTGGCGGTGAACAAGTGCGAGTCGCCCGAGGCCGGCCTGGCCATGGCGGCCGAATTCTGGGGCCTGGGGCTGGGGGAGCCCCATCCGATCTCCGCCATCCACGGTGCCGGCACCGGCGATCTGCTCGATCAGGTGATCGGCCATCTCCCGCCCACCCAGGACGAGGAGGGGGAGGAGCCGATCCAGCTGGCGATCATCGGCCGCCCCAACGTGGGGAAATCCAGCCTGCTCAATGCGGTGTGCGGCGAGAACCGGGCGATCGTGAGCCCGATCCGCGGCACCACCCGCGACACGATCGACACCACGATCGAGCGGGAGGGCAAGACCTGGAAACTGCTGGACACCGCCGGCATCCGCCGCCGCCGTTCGGTGAACTACGGGCCGGAGTTCTTCGGCATCAACCGCAGCTTCAAGGCGATCGAGCGCAGCGATGTGTGCGTGCTGGTGATCGATGCCCTCGACGGCGTCACCGAACAGGATCAGCGGCTCGCCGGTCGCATCGAGGAGGACGGGCGTGCCTGCGTGGTGGTGGTGAACAAGTGGGACGCCATTGAAAAGGACAGCCACACCATGCCGGCGATGGAGAAGGAGCTCCGCGCCAAGCTCTACTTTCTCGACTGGGCGCCGATGCTGTTCACCTCGGCCCTCAGCGGCCAGCGGGTGCAGGCCATCTTCCCCCTGGCGCTGCTGGCCGTGGAGCAGCACCGCCGCCGGGTCACCACCTCGGTGGTGAATGAGGTGCTCACCGAGGCCCTCAGCTGGCGCACGCCTCCCACCAGCCGCGGCGGCCGTCAGGGGCGCCTTTACTACGGCACCCAGGTGGCGGTTCGGCCGCCCAGCTTCACCCTGTTCGTGAACGACCCGAAGCTGTTCGGCGACACCTACCGCCGCTATGTGGAGCGCCAGATCCGGGAGGGGCTGGGCTTCGAGGGCACGCCGATCAAGCTGTTCTGGCGGGGCAAGCAGCAGCGCGATGCCGAGCGCGACCTCGCCCGCCAGCAGAATCGCGGCCGCTGAGCGTCCTGCCGGTGGACATCCTGCGCCAGATGCCGATCGGCCAGTTCGTGGCCGAGGACCCCGGGGCGGGCCGCCGCAGCTGGCTGCGGGCCCTGGATCCCCGCCTCAAGCTGGCCTGGACCGTGGCCTTCCTGGTGACCCCGATCCTGGCCGGGCCGATCTGGCGGCTGAGCCTGGTAGGGCTGCTGCTGCTGATCACCGCGGTGTGCGGCCTGCCCTGGCGGCTGTGGCGCCGCAGCCTGCCCCTGCTGCTGGTGCTGGCCCTGCTGGTGGGCGGGCTGGCGGCATTGCTGCCCGCCGGCAGCGTGGCGCCGGCCCCGCTGGAGCGTCCCCCCGCGGAGGTGCGGCTGGTGACGGGCTCACCGCTGGAGGCACCGCCGGAGCGGTCTGGCCTCCCCTGGGATCTGGTGCGCTGGGGACCGGTGGAGCTGGGGCCCATCGAGCTGGGTCCGCTGGTGATCAGCCGCCGCTCGGCCGAGCTCGGCCTCAACGGTGCCACCCTGCTGTTCACCCTGGTGCACAGCGCCAATCTGCTGCTGCTCAGCACGCCCCCCGAGCAGTTGGTGTGGTCGTTCAGCTGGGTGCTGGCGCCGCTGGCCCGCCTGGGCTGGCCGGTGGAGCGGCTCGGATTCACCCTGCTGCTCTCCCTGCGGTTCCTGCCGCTGGTGCAGGAGGAGCTGCAGAACCTGCTGCGGGCCCTGGCCACCCGGGCGGTGAACCTGCGGCGCCTGGGCTGGCGCCCGTCCCTCGGGCTGGTGCTGGTGGTGGGTGAGCGGCTGCTGGCCAACCTGCTGCTGCGGGCCGAACAGGGGGCTGAGGCCCTGCTGGCCCGCGGCGGCACCTGGCAGGCGGCCGAACAGCTGCACCGCCCCGGCCGTCCGTACCGGCTCGGCAATCTGCTCGGCGCGGTTGTGCTGGCGATCCTGCTGGTGCTCCGTTGGAAAGTCGGTGCTCTTTAATACCCCACAGATCCCGCGGCTGAGTGACCACCGAGCGCTACCTCAACCACCCCACCTTCGGGATGCTCTACAGGGTCGCCCCTGTGGCGGAAGGGCGCGATCTGTACGCCACGCTGTATGCCCAGCGCATCTTCTTTGTGGTGACCCTGCAGCCGAGGGGGGCCAGCTTCGAGGTGGTTCCCCTGATGGATGCCCGCCACTACGCCGAGCAGAACCTGGCCCGGGTCCGGCGCGACGGGCCCGAGGCCCAGGCTCACTGGCGACAGCTCTTTGACCAGACCTTCATCTGATCGTCCGGCCCCGGAAGCCGCAGCTGCTCGGTTGCCGGATTCGGAGAACCGTGGCCTGGCAGCCCGCTTGGAGGCGATCCGTGCCCAGCTGCCGCCCAGCTGCCGGCTGCTGGCGGTGAGCAAGGGCCATCCCGCCGCCGCCATCCGCGCCGCCGTGGCGGCCGGGCAGCGCAGCTTCGGGGAGAGCCGGCTCCAGGAGGCCATGGCCAAGCAGGACGCTCTGGCCGATCTGGGTCCGCTCGACTGGCATTTCATCGGCCGGCTGCAGGCCAACAAGGCCCGCGGGGTGCTGCGCCGTTTCGGCACCATCCACTCGCTGGACAGCGTGGCCCTGGCCCAGCGCCTGGCCCGCATCGCCGCCGAGGAGGAGCGCAGCCCGGCCGTGCTGTTCCAGGTGAAGTTCCGCCCCGACCCCGCCAAGACCGGCTTCGAGCCCGAGGCCCTGCGGGCCCGCTGGCAGGAGCTGTCCGCTCTGCCGGCCCTGCGGCCTGTCGGGCTGATGACCATCGCCCCCATGGGGCTGGAGGCTGCTGAACGACGGGCCCTGTTCCAGGAGTGCGCCGCCCTGGCGGCCGAGCTGGGTCTGCCGGAGCGTTCGATGGGCATGAGTGGCGACTGGCCCGAGGCCGTGACCGCCGGCAGCACCTGGGTGCGGCTGGGCAGCAGCCTCTTTGGTGACCGCCCATCCCAGAATCTTGCGATCCCTGACGTGGGACGCTATTCAGGATGAAAGCACCCCAAGAGGATCGCTCCGTGTCGTTGTTCTCCCGTCTGCGTGCCGTCGTCTCCGGCGATGACTACCTCGATGGGGACTACGACGAAGAGCTGGATTACGCCGGCGAGGAGATGCAGGACCCCGCCCCGCCCACCAGTCGGAGCAGTGCGCTTGCCCTCAGCTCCGATTTCTCCACGGACGATCCCTTTGCCGGCACCAACGTGATCGGCATGCCGGGGCTCTCCACCTCCGCGGCGGAGGTGACCCTGATGGAGCCCCGCAGCTTCGATGAGATGCCGCGCGCGATCCAGGCCCTGCGCGAGCGCAAGACCGTGATCCTCAATCTCACGATGATGGAGCCCGACCAGGCCCAGCGCGCGGTGGATTTCGTGGCCGGTGGCACCTTCGCCATCGACGGCCACCAGGAGCGGGTGGGGGAGAGCATCTTCCTGTTCGCCCCCAGCTGCGTCACGGTCACCACCGCTGGTGGTGAGGAGATGTCGTCGCCCACCACGGTGTCGCGGGATCTGGGTCACGAGCAGGAAGCAGCCCCGTCCCCGGCCTGGGGCCGGCAGGACACCGCGATCTGAATTCCGATCTGAACCCTGATCTGAACGCCCGCTCCCCATCCCCGTCCGCCCCTGCGGGCACGGCCGTGTTGCCATCCTTCGGTGTGATCGGGCTCGGGCGCATGGCCCAGGCTTTGCTTGTGCCCCTGATCCAGGCGGGCCTGGTGGATCCCGGCGGGGTGCGGGCCGTGGTGGCCAGCCCCGCCTCGGCCGAGCGGCTCTCGGCGCTGTACGGCCTGGCCGTGGCCACCGACCCCAGGGAAGCCTGGATGGCGCCTGTGGTGCTGCTGGCGGTGAAACCCCAGCAGCTGGCGGCGGCGGCCGCCGCCGCGGCGGCGGCGGCGCCGGTGGGCTGCACCGGTGTGCTCGTATCGGTGCTGGCCGGTGTCCCGCTGGCGCGGTTGCAGCGGCTGTTCCCGGGCTGGCGCTGCGTGCGGGCCGTGCCCAACACCCCCTGCCTGGTGGGGCAGGGCCTCACCGGCCTCAGCCTGGCGTCTGAGGTGAGCACCTCGGAGGGGGATCTGATCCAGAGCCTGTTCGCCCAGGTGGGCGAGGTGCACCGACTGCCGGAATCCCAGCTGGATGCCTTCCTGGCGCTCACCTCCTCGGGCCCCGCCTTCGTGGCCCTGGTTGCCGAGGCGATGGCCGATGGGGCCGTGGCGGCGGGTCTGCCGCGGCTGCTGGCCCAGCACCTGGCCCACCGCACCCTGGCGGGCAGTGCCGCCCTGCTGCAGGGGCAGGAGCTCCATCCCGCCCAGCTCAAGGACATGGTGAGTTCGCCGGCGGGCACCACCATCGCCGGCCTGCGCCAGCTGGAGCGTGCCGGCCTGCGTTCAGCCCTGATCGAGGCGGTGCTGGCGGCGGCTGAACGCAGCCGGGAGCTCGGCGCCGACCGCGTGCCCTAGCGGCTGCCCGCCTTGTCCCCCAGCCGGGGTTCGGTGCCGGCCAGCAGCCGGGCCAGGTTGCTGCGATGACGCCAGATCACCAGCCCGCTCGTGAGCAGCGCCAGCACCAGGTAGGGCCAGCGCACGCCCAGCCCCTGGCTCTGGAACCAGCCGAGCATCAGCAGCGGCAGCGCCACCGCGCCCACCACGCTCGAGAGCGACACGATGCGGCTGAGGGTGAGGGTGGTGAGGAACACGCCGAAGCAGGCCAGGCCCACGGGCCAGGCCAGGCCCAGCAGCATGCCGAGGGCCGTGGCCACAGCCTTGCCGCCGCGCCAGCCGAGCCAAGCGGGCCAGGTGTGGCCCGCCAGGGCGGCGAGGCCCGCCGCCACCACACCGCTGTCGATCGCCCAGCCCGTGGGCCCCAGGGGCTGGCCCAGCGGTTCCAGCACCGCCTTGGCCAGGAGCACGGCGGCGGTGCCCTTGAGCACGTCCACCAGAAACACCACCAGGGCCGGACCCTTGCCCACCACGCGCAGCACGTTGGTGGCCCCGGTGGAGCCGGACCCCTCCTGGCGGATGTCCAGGCCCTTCCACCACCGCCCCGCCAGATAGCCGCTGGGGATGGAGCCCAGCAGGTAGCCCGCCAGCAGCAGCGGCAGCACCAGGGTCAGCAGGGGGGGCAGGGCCATGGAACGCAGGGAGGGAGGTGGATGGAGCTCGAGGTCAGTAGAGCTCTTCGTCGTCGATCAGCTCCCCCGGCCCCGGTGCGAAGGCGAGCCAGAGGGGGAACTGGAGGATCGGGATGTCCACCACCTGCTCGGCCGCGTCGACCACGATGAAGGGCAGCTCGCCCCGCTCCTCCAGCCGGTCGGCCCGTTCGATCAGGGCGTCAGGCCGCTCGAACAGCACGATGCCGCTGGTGGGGCCGAAGTCCTCCCGTTCCAGGCCGAGGCTGTCCTGCAGGATGCGGCGCCACTCGCCGAGCCGCTCGGGCTGGCTGGCCAGCACCAGGGTCTGGAACCGGTCGCCGTACAGCTCCCCCAGGATCGCCACGGCGGCGGCCGTGACCAGGGCGTTGCGGCTGCGGCTGCCGCTGCTGGGCTGGGCCCCCCGGCCGCCCTGTTCGAGAAACCAGCTGTCCAGGCTGGCGGCGGCACCGGTCTCCAGGCTGCGGCGCAGCTTCCACGGGTCGGCGTAGAAGTCGGGCTGGCCCTGGAAGGCCGCCAGCCGTTCCCGGATCAGGGCCTCATCGGCGCTGAACAGCCCGGCGGCGGCCACCGGCTGCGCCGGCGCAGGCTCCCCCGCTGCCTGGGCCGCGGCATCGAGGGCCGACGGGGCCACCAGCACCTGCTGGGGCACCAGCTCCACCTGCTCGGCGGCCACCGCCAGGTCCTGCAGGGCCCCCACCAGGTAGTCCTGGAAGCCCTTGAGGCGCCGGGCCACGCCATCGGCCTGGCCGGCGAAACTGCTGCTGATCTCGCGGTTGATCTGATCCCGGCGGGCCTCCAGCTGCCTGATCTCCTCCTCCAGCTGGGTTCGCTGCTGACGCAGCTCCGCCAGGGCCAGCTGCTGCCAGTCCGTGTCGGGAGCCTGGCCAGCAGTGCTGCCGGGATGGTCGGTGCTGGTGTCGGCGGGTGGGCCGGCTTCGCCGGTGGGGGCCGGCTGGGGGATGGGCTCGTCAGGCATCGGGGGCAGGGAGGTGGCTCAGATGACGGTCGAGTTGCTGGCGCAGGGCCTTGGCATCAAACAACAGCGGCAGCAGGTGCGGGCTCTGCTCTTCGCGGAAATAGAACACCACCGGCAATCCCGGCCAGAACAGACGCCAGTTCTTCCAGGCGCTGTAGGGGAACCGGCGCAGCAGCACGGCCTGGCGCCACACCACCAGGGCCTCCTCCTGGAATTCCAGCCGCAGCAGGGCGGTCTGCACCACCAGGAACAGTCCGAGCAGGCTCACCGCCAGGCTCAGCCAGAGGGCCCCGGCCCACAGAGGTGTCAGACCGAGGCAGGCCAGGCCGACCCCCACCACCCCCAGGGCCACGCCGTAGTGGGCCGGCAGGGTGCCGTCCTCAGCGGCAGGCTGCGGCGCAGCCCGGTTCGGGAGGTCGGCAGCGGTGGCATCCGAAGGGGAGGTTGGAGGGTTCGTCATGGTGGGGAGCAACGGGGACGGGGCATCAGTGATCTGGCATCGGGCTCGGTGCATCAGAGGCCGGACATCGGCGGCCATAGATCAAGGGCCGTGGTTCAGGGAAGAGCAGCAACCGAACCCCATCAACCAAACACCATCAACCAAACAGCACCTTGGTGAGCAGGGCATCCATCAGCGCCACCGTGACCAGGATCATCACCACGGCGCCGGTGGTGCTGGTGCCCACCTCCTTGGGGCCGCCCCGGGTGGTGAGCCCCCAGCCGCAGGCGATCACGGCGATCTGCAGGCCGAACACCAGGGCCTTCACCAGCATGAACGGGAGATCCTCCGGCTGCATCCAGGTGCGCACCGAGGTCCAGAACACGCTGGGGGGAATGTTGTAGAGCAGCGAGCTGCTGAGCTGCCCCGACCAGATCCCCACACCGAAGAACAGCAGGCACTGCACCGGCGCCATCACCACCATCGCCAGCACCCGGGGCACCACCAGGTACTGCACCGGATCGGTGCGCAGCATGGTGATGGCGTCGATCTGCTCGGTCACCTTCATGGTGCCGAGCTGGGCGGCATAGGCGGTGGCCACCTTGCCGGTGAGCAGGGTGGCGGTGAGCAGGGGGGCGATCTCGCGGGAGAGGCCCAGGGCCAGCAGGCCACCCACGGCGGCATTCGCGCCCTGCTTGGAGAGCTCGGCCACCACCTGGATGTTGAACACGGTGCCGGCTGCCAGGGCCGTGATCACCACGATCAGGAAGCTGCCAGGCCCGGCCTCCAGCAGCTCCTGCATCAGGTCGTTGAGACCGATGCGGCCCCGGGCGATGGCGCTGATTGCCTGGCCGCCGATCATGCAACTCACGCTCAGCCGCTGCAGCCAGCGGGGCAGGCGAAGCGGCCTGAACTGAGTGAAGGAGCGGCTCATGCGGACCGGGGCAGACGGCGGGGCCAGTGGCGCATCACCACCAGGCCCAGCACCACCAGCAGTGCCGGGATCAGGCCCATGCACAGCCGGATGGTCGCCAGGGCGCTGGCGGGTTGCTCCGGGTTGGGCAGGGCCTCGTTATAGCCACTGGCGGTGAGCAGAACCCCGAGCAGGGCGATCACCACGCTGATGCACACCTTCTGGGCCAGCACCATCCAGGCGCTGTACTGGCCGGCGGGTTTCTCCGGATCGGCATCGATCGCATCGGGCAGCAGCGACCACGGGATCAGGTAGGCGGTGGAGGCGCCGATGCCGGCGACCACGATCGTGCCCAGCAGCAGCAGCATCTTGATGGCATTGCCCGGCCAGGCCAACGCCCCGAGGGTGCTGTCCAGGGGCTGGAGCAGCATCACCAGCAGGCAGGCGGCGATCCAGAGGCCACCGCCGTAGCGCAGGGCCGTGAGGCGGCCGCACCGGTGGGACACCGCGGTCCAGAGCCAGAGGCCGCCCAGGGAGCTCACCAGGAACGGCAGGAGGATCAGCTTGCTGATGCCCTCGGGCACCTCCATCACCACCGGCAGGAAGAACAGCGACACCGCCTGCATCAGCTGCAGGGAGCACCAGAGCAGGAG
The DNA here is from genome assembly GCF_000155635.1 of Cyanobium sp. PCC 7001. Lineage (NCBI taxonomy): Bacteria > Bacillati > Cyanobacteriota > Cyanophyceae > Synechococcales > Prochlorococcaceae > Cyanobium > Cyanobium sp. PCC 7001. Next base: position 1,448,853 of record NZ_DS990556.1, on the reverse strand, counting down.
ATAGAGCCCCAGCACCATGCCGAAGCGGCCGTTGCGCAGCACCCGCCGCAGCAGCCGCCGGGTGGTGCCCGTGGACCGTTCCGGCCGCTGGCACTGCCGGGCCGCCGGCATCAGCCCCCAGCCGCAGAGGAGGGCGGAGGCCGTGATGATCAGCCCCGCCACCAGGCCCACCGGCAGATAGCTGCTGGCGTCGCTGAGGTTGCGCACCAGCACGCCGGCCAGGAGCGCCGCGGTGACCGTGGCCAGGATCGAACCGGTGAAGCGGGCCGTGTTGAGCCGCGTGCGCAGCGACACGTCGGTGGTGAGCTCCGCGGCCAGGGCCGTGTAGGGGAGGTTGACGCAGGTGTAGAGGCTGTTGGCCACCACCGAGATCAGCAGGAAGATGGTGAACTTGGTCCACACGTTCTGCCAGGGAGGCAGCCACCACATGGCGGCCATGGCCACCCCGAGGGGGGCCGCACTCCAGAGGATCCAGGGGAGCCGCGGCCCCCAGCGGCTGTAGGTCTTGTCGCTGAGCCAGCCCACGATGGGGTCGTTCACGGCGTCCCAGAGGCGGCCCAGCCCGTAGGCCAGACCGGCCAGCCAGGGGGGCAGGCCGGCGGCCACATAGAACCGCAGCAGGTAGAAGCCGATCAGGGAGGCCCCCATGCCGGTGCCCGCATCGCCGAGGCCGTAGGCCCAGAGCAGACGCTGACGGGCTCCGCCGCGCAGGTCGGCCGCATCCGTGGGGGGCGCCGATGCCGGAGGCGCTTCGCGAGCGGTGGGCGCCAAGGGCTTGGGGGAGGAGCGTTCAGGACGCAGGCCATAATGACCGAGCCCCACAGGGGCAGCGACAGTACGTCTGTACTGCTGCGGGCGTAGTTTAGTGGTAAAACCTCAGCCTTCCAAGCTGATGATGCGGGTTCGATTCCCGCCGCCCGCTTCAGCGAGCCACCAGCCCCAGCGGCGCCAGCACCATCCAGCCGCCGTACACGGCCAGCAGCAGCGCGATCGCCGTCGTCCAGCCGGCGGGCAGGCGGCGCAGCAGCAGACAGCTGCCGCCGCTGACCAGCAGGGACGCGGAGAAGGATCCGGCCCACCACAGGGCGGAGGCCGCACCGGCGGGGGCTTCCTGGCCGTGGAGCATGGCGTGCACCGCCACGGCCGCGGCGATCAGCGATCCGCAGGCTCCCAGGGCGGGAGCCTTGCTGGACCTGTGGCCGCTCAGCACCATGAAGGCCACGGCGGGCACCGCCGCGGCGGCCAGCACCTCGGCGGCGGGCAGCCCCCCGCCGGTGGCCCCGAACACAGCGCCGATCAGGGCGCCGGCCAGTCCCCAGATCAGCAGCTGGGAGGAGATGTAGGAGGCCGCCGCGCCCACCCCGATCAGCAGCAGCAGGTGGTCGGTGCCGGCCAGGGGGTGCAGGAAACCGGACGCCAGCCCTCCGCTGGCGACGCTGTGGGCCTGGGCCGGCTGGCCCGCCAGCAGCGCCATGGCGGTGGCCAGGGCCGCCAGCACGCCCAGGGAACGGGTGCTCTGGAACTGAGGCATGGATTCTCCCGGTGTCCGCGCCGGGCAGAAAGGAACAGGTGGAACGGCGAGCGTTCTGACTCGGGAGCCGGGCTCCCTCACAGCTGCGGGACAGTGCCGGACTTGCACCGGGCTTTCCTCCTTGACTTCCTGGGGTGAACCGCGGAAACCGTTCCCGCTCATTCTGCGCGGCAGTGGGCAACCTGGCTGTTTCCCGCCGGTTCTTCCCCGGATTCCCGTGCTTTGGGCGGCGAAACGGGGTCGGGCGCGATCAGATCGGCGGCCCACCGGGCCTCGGCCAGTACCTGAACCAGCACCTGCGGACGTTCCCGCAGCAGGCCAATCCAGTGGCTGAGGTAAGCGGCATGGTGCTCCACCTGGCTGCCGATCTCGAGCCGATCCCCCAGCAGCACGGCACCCAGCTCGGCCACCAGCTCCTCGCGGGCATAGGCCCTTGAGCCGAAGCGGCCCGAGAGGTCGCGGCTCAGGCGGCTGGGATGGCCCGTGGAGTGGATGGCTTCGTGGGCCCAGGTGGCGTAGAAGGCACTGGCGCTGCTGAAGGCACCGCGCTCGGGCAGCTGGATCCGATCCAGCTGGGGCAGGTAGGCGGCCCGATCACCGCCATGGCTCACCGGCACCGCCCAGCCCCCGAGCGCCGCCTCGGCGCCGGCCAGCCGTTCGGGTTCGGGCCGTTGATCGAGTCCTTCGCAGAAGCGTCGCTGCGCGATCAGGGCCACCAGGTCGTCGCCCACCAGATCAGCGGCATTGAACACCGCCACGGGGCGAAAGCGGATCCAGGCCTGCTGGGCGGGGGCGGCGCCTGTGTCGGCGTCGGCATGGGCATCGCCGTCAGCGGCGTGGAGAGGTTCTTGAAGCCGGGCCGGCGACAGCTGGGGGCGGAGCACGTGCACGGCCTTGGATCCGCGCCGGGGGACCAGGCCGCGGGCGCGGGCTTCGGCGAAGCCGCACCAGTAGGGCAGCCGCGAGCCCCGTCCGTGCATCCCCAGGGTGAGCAGGATCGGATTGGCGCCGCGGTAGCGGCGGCCCGACAGCAGGTTCACGTGGTGGCCGCCGCCGTTGGCGTCCCACGGGCGCCGCCACGGTGTGGTGCCGGCCTCCATCAGGGCGATCAGGGAGGCCACCAGCGTGTGCTCTGCGGAGGAAACGGAGGGCATGGGCGGCCGGGCGAACTGGGATCCCAGTGCCACCTGCCGGCTCAGGGATTGAGCGGCTCTTCCCTCCAGGCCTGGTGGCGCCGCCAGCGGCGGCGGCGATGGGGGTGCCCCACCAGCTCCAGCAGCTCCACCTGCTCGAGCGGAATCCGCACCAGCTGGAATTGCGGCGGCATCGGGGCGTCGTCGGCCAGTTCCGTCGGGAAGGCCGCTCCAGGATCCAGCGGTTCCCCCGGCGGGGGCCAGCCCCAGAGCGCGCGGCCGGCGGGACTCAGAGCCCGCCAGTGCCGCTGCCGCTCCTGCAGATCCAGCGGGGCCGGCAGGTCCATCACCGCACCGCGCAGCCGGAACTGGCAGCGGGCCCGGCTCAGCAGCCAGCAGAGTTCCACCGCCGGCTGGTGGCGGAGCTCCATGGCCTTGGCGCTGCGGCCATCGGTGAGCAGATCGAGTGTGGCGCCATCGGCCCAGCCCCGGAACACCAGGGTGCGCACCCGTGGGGTGCCGTCGGCGGCCACGTTGGCGAGCTGGAGCCAGCGGGCTGCCGGGGAGCGGCCCTCGCGCTGGCGGGCCCCCTTGAGCAGGGGGCGCCAGGGGGGCAGGTCGCTCACGCGCTCTGGGGCTGGCGGCGCTGGAACGCGATGGCCGCGGCCCCGGCGGCTGCAGCGCCCAGGGCACCGCCCACGGCCAGGAACGCCAGGGTCTGCAGGGCCAGAAGCAGCAGCCCGATGGCCGACGCGGTCTTGATGCGGATCTGGGCCTTGATCAGCAGGGTGAGCAGGAGCAGCACCGTGGCCTGCAGCCCGGCGATCTTGGCCACCAGGGCCGGGCCGCCGAACGGGCAGAGGGGACAGGGAGGGAGCATGGTCGGGGAGCAGCGGATCCATGCTGGCGGCAACGGCCCGCCTACGGCAGCAATGGCCCGCCCGTCGAGCGGCGGATCGCCACGATCCCGGGCCGGGGTGGCCGGTCCGGCACGCCGGAGGGCCAGTTCGAGCCCCTGGGCACCGATCGCTCCTGCACGAAGGGGCTGCCGCTGCGATCCACCAGGCGGGTGCGCACGCTGTCGGCGGCATGGCCCCTGCGGGTGCCGCTCACCTCGCCGGGGTGCTGCACGGCCAGGAAGAGCGTGTGCTCCGGCTCGTCGAAGCAAGGGCCGGTGAGCTCGCACTCCATGGGGCCTGTGGCGAAGCAGAGGGCCTCGCCCCGGGCCGGCCCGCGCTTGGGCAGCACCCAGCAGCTGTTGTTGCCGAAGGGATCGCCGCTGGCCAGGCGCGAGGAGCGGTCGGTCATGATCCACACGTTGCCGGAGCGGTCCACCTCCAGGTTGTCGGGGTTGGCGAAGCCCAGGCCGCCCTGCCAGGGCGGACCGCCCACGGCCACCATCCGCCAGCGGAAGCCATTGCTCCGCGTCGGCCGTGGCGGGTTGTCGTGGGCAGGGGTGACGTCCGTGAGCCGCATCACCCAGCCGTGGGGCCAGGTGGGCTCGCCCGAGGGGCCAAAGAAGATGGCGGGATCGGCCCGCCCCACCGGCTCCTCGCCCCCCCCGGCCGTGAAGGCGATCAGCAGATCGCCCGTGGTGGGGTCGATCACGGTGTCCTCCGGGCGGGCCGTGGCGGTGGCGCCCACGGCGTTGGCGGCGAGATGGGCGTCGATCAGGATCGCGCCGAGCCTCGCTTCGCCCTCGCCGGGGTAGAGGTCGGCCAGCGTGGCGTACTGCCGGAGGTAGCCCTTTACCTCCCCGTCCGTGGCGAGGGCGATGGCGCCGGGCAGGCGGCGGTCGGGGTGGGGCAGCAGGGTGGGCTGGTCCAGCGTCCAGCGCCGGTAGTGGCTCGGCCGTGGTGGGTCGAGGCGGGTGCCGGGCTGCAGCGGAATCCAGTGGCCGCGGCCATCGGGGCTGAAGCGGGCCACGTCCAGCCGTCCCTGGGCGAACAGCCCGGAGTTGGCCGGATCCTCCGGGTCCTCGATCCGGGCGTCGCTGACGAAGCGGTAGAGGTGGCCGCCGTGCCGGTCGCAGCCGGAATACACCACCAGGGGCTGGCCGGCCTGGGCCTTCACCGCCACTGCCTCGTGGCGGAAGCGCCCCAGAGCCGTATGTTTCACCGGTGGCCGCTGGGGCCGGCGCGGATCCACCTCCACGATCCAGCCGTATTTGTTGCCGGCCAGTCGGAATGGATTGCCCAGGCCGCTCAGGCGCCGGCCATCCCAGCGGAAGGGCAGCCGTGAGGGATCGGGCGAGGAGCCGTCGGCGTACACCTCCTCGCACACCTCGTTCTGCACGTTCTCCTCGGCGCTCAGCACCGTGCCCCAGGGGGTGGTGCCGCCGGCGCAGTTGGCGAAGGTGCCGATGATCCGATCGCCGAGGCCATCGTCGTAGCCGAGGCGCCGGGGGGCGCGGAACACCGCCGCCGCCGGCCCGCTGGCCCGCAGGCGCTGGGCGGGATCCTCCCGCCCGCTCAGGCCGGAGATGCGGCGATCGAAGCGTCCGGGTTGCCGCCGCCAGCGTCCGTCCGGTTCCCGCCGCAGCTCCGCCACGCCGATGCCCAGCTCCTCCAGGGCCACCGCGGCCACGGTGCGCACCATCGCCAGCAGGGGATCGGCAGCGCCGAGAGCCGTGGCGTCCACGCTACCGTCCCGGTCCGCCAGGGCGGCCCGCAGCGGCTCCAGCGGCAGGCTGAGTCCGCGGGCCTCATCCAGCCCCTCCGCCCAGGGTCTGGCGCTGATGTACTCGAAGTTCACCGTGAGCAGGGCCGCGTCGGGCCCCAGCGCCAGGAACGCCAGGTGATCGTTGTTGTACCCGAACGTCCCCGTCCCGAGGGCATCACCCCACACGGCCAGCAGGTCGGCCCTGTAGCCCTCAGGTACCACCAGCCGGTCCTGCAGGCTTGCCCGGCCGTATTGGCGGCGCTGCTGGGCGGCCGGCAGGCCGTCACCTGGGAGCGGCAGGGGCGTGGGAACCGGCCGGAAGGGGAGGGCTCGGGTGGCGCCCCTCCCCGGGGCTGGCCCGGCGGTCGTGAGGCTGCGGGACCGGGCCATCGCCCGGGTGGCCGTGCCGGTGCCAAGGCCCAGCAACACCAGCAGGGCGCGGCGGTTCATGGCTGGGGCTGGCAAGGGAGAGTGCCGCGAGCGGTTCACATGAAGAAGGGCGCCCCGTGTCGAGCGCCCTTGGGCCTGTTGCAGGGCTCGCGCTGCCCCGGTCTTGGCCTCTGATTCAGTGATAGATCCGTTCGGCCGGCCTGTCAGTACGGCTAGCCGACCCCTTCAGACCCCACCGATCTGGGCCAGGGAGGGCGCGACGGCCTGCTCGGAGGTGGAGCCGGTGTGCTGGGGAGGCTCAACCTCGGGAGCCTGAACCTCGGGAGCCTGGAGCAGTTCGGCGGTGATGGCACCGTCGAAGGAGAAACGGCCAGGACCCAGCAGCAGCAGGGCCAGGCTGGCGCCCAGGTAGAGCACCACCAGCTCCAGCACGTAGATGTTGAGGCCGGCCGTGAGGATGTGGTGGTAGGCCGCCACGCTCATGGTGCCGGCGATGGCGAGGGCCCCGAGGGGGGTGAGGAGGCCCAGGATCAGCAGCCAGCTGCCCATCACCTCGGACAGGCCGGCCACCCAGGCGAGCACGAGGGGAAAGGGGAGGTGGAGCGGGGCCACGTAGGTGTCGGCGAAGGCCTGAGGATTGCCGAGCTTGTCCTGGCCGTGATGAATCATCATCAGGCCGATCGCCACGCGCAGGATCAACAGGCCGGCATCGGCGAGGGTGCCGCGCTGGAGCACGTAGCGCCCGAGCAGGCCGCGCACGGCCGGGCGCTGCACCAGCTGGGTGAGCGGACCGGCGGCTGGACCGGCTGAGAGCACGGCGTTGCCGGCCCGGGAGGCATCCAGGTCGGAGCGGTTCAGGCGCAGGAACCACAGCGCCAGACAGGCCGCCGCGAAGCCGGCGAGACCTTCCAGCAGTTGAAGGGTGGACATCGACCGCGAAGGGGAGGAATGGTGTGTGAGAACTCTGGCAAGCCACGTAACGGAACGTGAAGCTGTTCCTGAACGGCGTTCCGCCTCGGGGCGGCCGTGCGGCGCCAGCCCGGATGGACGCTGCCTGGGTGCACCGGCCATCGCCCCGGCGCAAAAAGCCGTGGCACAATGTTTACACTTCGTAACAGCACCATGACCGTCGGAGAGCTCTTCCTGGAGTCGGTGTCCACCGGGGTGATCACGCCGTCCGAACTGAGCTGGCTGGCCCAGCGTCAGAACCTGTTTTCCCGGGTGGAGGAGGCCGCGGCCGTTCGCCTCGGCCGGCTTCTTGACCAGGGCGTGATCCAGCTGGGCTGCCGCCTGGCCCAGCGTCCAGGCTCAGCGCGATCCTTTTCTGCAGGCTGACCCCAGATCCGCTCCAGGCAGTTAGGATTTCTTCACGTTTCGCAATCCCGCGCAACCATGTCTGACAGCACCACCTCCCGCTTCGGTTTCGTCGCCTTCGCCGAGACCTGGAATGGCCGCCTCGCCATGCTCGGTTTCACCATCGGTCTGGCCACCGAACTGCTCACCGGCCAGGGCATCCTCGGCCAGATCGGCCTCGGCTGATCCACCCAGGTCCAGCCGCTTCGCAGCCACCCGCGGCGGTGTCCCTTTCGGGGCACCGCCGTTTTTGATGGGCCGGGCGCGATGCTCGGCTCGAGGCGACCGTCTCAGGGCAGCGCCACCCCCGCCAGCCGCCGCCGCGCCACCAGCAGCACCAGGCTGCGGCTCTCCAGCGGAATGCCACCAGGCGACCAGCGCTGGGGTGCAGCCGGCAGGTCCTCGCCGGGGGGCAGGCCGGTGTCGATCACCCGCATCCATCCCGAGGTGGACACCGGCAGATCGAAGTGAACTGCCTTGCTGTAGGCGTTCATCGCGCACCAGAGCAGGGGGCCGTCGATGCTGTCGTTGACGCTCCAGGCCACCGTGTGGGACCAGCCGGCCCAGTCCGGCCGGCCGATCTCCACCCCGTGCCACTGGCGCCAGCGGTGCACCGGGTCGTCCTGACGGCGCTGGGGTCGATCCGGCAGCGGAAATTCCGGGTTGATCAGATCTACCAGCTGGCGGCGCAGGGCCAGGAGCCTGCGCACGAACAGGCGCAGAGCCAGATCGTGCTTGTCCGGCTGCCAGTGCATCCAGCCCAGGGGATTGTTCTGGCACCAGGTGTTGTTGTTGCCCCCCTGGCTGCGTCGCACCTCATCGCCCATCAGCAGCATGGGAACCCCGGGGGACAGCAGCAGGCTGCTGAGCAGGTTGCGCAGCTGACGCTCCCGCAGGCTGGTGATCGCGTGGTCGGTGCTGGGACCCTCCACACCGTGGTTCCAGCTGTTGTTGTGGTTGTCGCCGTCGCGGTTGTCCTCCCCGTTGGCCAGGTTGTGTTTGCCGTTGAAACTCACCAGATCCGCCAGCGTGAAGCCGTCGTGGGCGGTGAGGAAGGTGATGGCCTGGCCCGGATGCACCGGCACGTGGTGGTAGAGGTCGGGGCTGCCGCTGAGCCGCTGGCCCACGGCCCAGGCGCAGTTCTCATCCCCTTTCCAGAAGCGGCGCAGGTCGTCGCGGAAGCGGCCGTTCCAGGTGGCCACGCGCCGGGCCGGGAAGTCGGCCAGCTTGTAGAGGCCGCCGCAGTCCCAGGGTTCGCTGATCAGCTTGAGATCGGCCAGGTCGGGGTCGGCCTCCATCGCCTCGAACAGGGGCGGCGCGGCCAGGGGAGCGAGGTTGTCGCCACGACTGAGGGCGATGCCCAGATCGAAGCGGAAGCCGTCCACCCCCAGCTCCACGGCCCAGCAGCGCAGCGACTCGAGGATCAGCCGCCGCACCAGCGGACGGTTGGCGGCGATGGTGTTGCCGCAGCCGCTCACGTCCTGGTAGTCGCCCAGGGCGTTCTGCTGGTAGTAGAGCCGGTCGCAGAAGCCGCGCCAGCTCAGGGTGGGACCGTTCTGGTTGCCCTCGCTGGTGTGGTTGTAGACCACGTCCAGCAGCACCTCGATGCCGGCCTGGTGGCAGGCCGTCACCAGCTGGCGCACCTGGTCGCGGCCGCTGAGGGGATCGTCGCCCACCAGGTACTCGGGATGGGGGGCCATCCAGCTCACCGGGCTGTAGCCCCAGTGGTTGAACCGCCCGGCCGGGGCATCGCTGGGATCGAAGGCCATCACCGGCAGCAGCTCGATCGCGGTGATGCCCAGCTCCTTCAGGGCCGGCAGGGCCTCGATCAGCCCCAGCAACGTGCCCTGGCGCTCCCGGCTCACCGGGCAGCCTGCCCCCTGGGTGAAGCCGCCCACATGCAGCTCGTAGATCACGCTCCGCTGCCAGCTGTGGCGCGGTCGCGGCGCCGCCTCGAAATCGAAGCGGTCGCGCTCGGTCACCACCCCCTTGAGGCAGTGGGCCGCGTTCGGCGCCGCCCCCACCGCCGCGCTGCGGCGGTAAGTGCCCCAGCCGGCGATCGCCCGGGCACAGGGATCGAGCAGCACCTTCGAGGGGTTGAAGCTGTGGCCCCCGGGCTGCAGCGGCCCGAACACCCGGTAGCCGTAGCAGGTGCCCAGCCCCAGGCCTTCCACCTCCACGTGCCAGTGGTCACCGGAGCGGTGGGTGGGACCGAGTTTCACCACCCGGAAGGGCTCGCTGGCCTCGCCGTGGCTGAAGAGCAGCAGCTCCAGGCTGGTGGCCAGCGGCGCCACCACCGAGAAATTCACCCCACGGCTGGTGAGGGAAGCCCCGAGGGGCCAGGGGCGGCCCGGATGCACCGTTCCCGCGGCCGGGTGGGCGGCGGCACCCCCTGGTGGCGGGGCCGGCTGCGCCGGTGCCGAGATGGATGGGGCTGACAACGGCTCCGGTCAGTGCGCCCACAAACTAGACATCACCGTCTTGTTGGCCCAGGTGTCCGTGCTCGCCCATGCTCCGGAGGCCGGCCGTCCACCGCTGGCCGTGCTGCCGGGGCTCTGGCTGTTCGCCCCCAGCCGCGACAGCCAGGGGGGCAGCAGCTGGTTGCTGGAGGGCGACCGCTCCGGCCTGGGCTTCGATCTGCTGATCGACTGCCCCGGCTACAGCCAGGCCAACCTCGACTGGCTGGCCGGGCGTGGCGGGGACGGGCTGCTCGTGCTCACCAGCCGGGAGGGCCACGGCCGCTGCCGGCGCTGGCAGCAGGCCCTGGGCTGGCCGGTGCTGGTGCAGGAGCAGGAGGCCTACCTGCTGCCGGGGGTGGAGCGGCTGCAGCGTTTCGGCGCCGGCCACGATCTGGCTGCCGGCGTTCGCCTGCTCTGGACCCCGGGGTCGACGCCCGGTGCCTGCGTGCTGCACGTGGGCCAGCAGGACCTCGATGTGTTGTTCTGCGGCCGGCTGCTGGCTCCCGTGGGCGTGGGGGCCGTGGCGCCGCTGCGCACCGCCCGCACCTTTCACTGGCCTCGGCAGCTGCGCAGCCTGGCCACGCTGCGCCAGTGGCTGCCGCCGGACTCACCCCGCTGGATCGCCTGTGGCGGCGGGCTCGGAGCCCTGCGCGGCGAGAAACTGGTTCCGCGGGGCGCCGCCGTGCTGGAGGCCCTCGATCTGGGCCCTCCGGCTGCCGCTGGCAGCGGGGCGCCATAACCCCCGCACACCCGCGTTGGGGTAATCCGGCACCAAAACCGTTGCAGCAGCGAGCTTCTTGGTTGCAGTCCCGGGGTGTGGCCCATACCATTGGCGCGCTGATGCCCCGCACGGCGCCCCCGCCGCCGCTTCGATCGCGCCCCAGAGGCTTACCCCGCTCCCATGAACAAAGCTGACCTCGTCAACCTCGTGGCCGCCCGCACCGAGCTGACCAAGACCGACGTCTCCCAGGTCGTCGACGCTGCCATCGAGACCATCATCGATTCGGTGGTGGAAGGAAAAAAGGTGTCCATCCTCGGTTTCGGTTCCTTCGAACCGCGCGAGCGTTCCGCCCGTCAGGGCCTCAACCCCAAGACCGGCGAGAAGATCAAGATCCCGGCCAAGCGGGTTCCGGCCTTCACCGCCGGCAAGATGTTCAAGGATCGCGTGCAGGGCTGAGCCTCTCCTGATCCGCCCGACGGCACCAGCGGCCCCCGGGCCGCTTTTTTCATGCCTTCCTGTCTGTCCGTGCCTCCCGCCGCGCTTCCTGCCCATGTGCAGCAGCAGATCCAGGCCGGTCTGGATCGGCGGTCGCGGGGGTACCGGGGCCGGTTCGCCCCTTCCCCCACCGGCTCCCTGCACCGCGGCAACCTGCGCACGGCCCTGCTGAGCTGGCTGGAAGCCCGGCTGGCCGGCGGCACCTGGCTGCTGCGGCTCGACGACCTCGACACCCCCCGCAACCGCGCCGGAGCCGAAGAGGAGATCCTGCACGACCTGCGCTGGCTGGGCCTTCACTGGGATGGGCCGCTGTGGCGCCAGAGCGAGCGCCGGGGGCTCTACGGCACGGTGCTCTCGGCCCTGCGCCGGGATGGCCGCCTTTACCCCTGCCGCTGCAGCCGGCGGCTGCTGGCCGACGTGTCCGCCCCCCACGGCGGTTGGGCCGTGTATCCAGGGTTCTGCCGCACCGTTGCGCCCCGGTGGGGGCCGGAACAGGGCCGCCTGCCCAGCTGGCGGCTGCGGCTGCCGCCGGGGCGGATCCGCTGGCGGGAGCATGGGCGGCTGGGGCTGCATGCGGCTCCGGGAGACCTGGACGCCGCCAGCGCGGTGGGGGATGTGGTGCTGCGCCGGGCCGACGGGTTTCTGGCGTACCACCTCGCCACGGCGGTGGATGAGCTCACGCTCGGCATCAGCGCTGTGGTTCGGGGGGCCGACCTCTGGCGTTCCACGGCCGCCCAGGTGGCGGTGATGGCCCAGCTGGGAGCGGACCCTCCTGTGTACGCCCATGGGCCGCTCTGGTGTGATCCGGCCTCAGGCCAGCGGCTGAGCAAGCGCGAGGGGGCCGAGGGACTGGCGGGTCTGCGGCAGCGGGGGCTGGATGCGGCCGGGGTGATCGGCCTGCTGGCCGCCAGTGTCGACCTGGTGCCGCCGGGCTCCCGCCTCAGCGCCCCGGAACTGCTGCAGGAGCTGCGCAGCCGGCCGGCCGCTTGAAGCCAATAGAGGCTTAAGGAAGGTTTCGGGAATGGTGTGTGCAAATCCGCGCACACTGGTGATGCACCCTGTCGGTCCCAACGGGCCGCGCTGATGAACACCGAAGCCAGGCTGGCCCCTCTCGAGTCCGTGCATGCCCCCCGCCGGGCCGAGCGGAGCTGCAGCCACTGCGGCGGCAGCGGCATCCTGCGCCTCGACGACCAGCGCTTCCGCACCTGCCTGGAGTGCCTCGGTCAGGGTCGGCTGCCCGTGCCGACCCCACGTCCCACCGTGACTCCGATCAGCGCCGCGATGTCGTCTTCTGCTGCCTGATGAAGAAGGCGGCGGCCGCCACCACCACGGCCAGGGGTACAGCCGTCAGCAGCAGCAGGATCACAGCCGTCCAATCGGTGTACATCGTCACGGGTCAGGGAGTTCCATCATTCCAGCCTGCTGGTCCCAGCCCGCTGTTGTCAGTCCGCCATGTCCGACGCCCGGGGCCGCAGCACCGATCCCACCTATGACATCCTCCGCAGTGAGCGCCAGCCCCTGTCCTCCCTGTTCCGGCCAGCCTGCGTGGCGGTGGTGGGGGCCAGCGAGCGGCCGGGCAGCGTGGGGCGCACCCAGCTCTGGAACCTGATCCGCTCACCCTTCGGCGGCACGGTGTATCCGGTGAACCCGCATCGGCACAGCGTGCTGGGGGTGCGCTGCTGCGCCGGCGTGGCCGAGATCCCCGAGCCGGTGGATCTGGCCCTGATCGCCACCCCGGCGCCCACGGTGCCCGCCCGCCTGGAGGAGTGCGCTGCCGCGGGGGTGAAGGCGGCGATCGTGATCTCGGCGGGCTTCCGGGAGGTGGGGGCGGAGGGCGTGGCGCTCGAGAGTCGGCTGCGCCAGATCCTGCGGGGGTCGGGGATGCGGCTGCTCGGCCCCAACTGCCTGGGGCTGATGAATCCCCGCCTCGGGCTCAACGCCACCTTCGCCTCGGGCATGGCGGCGCCGGGCCATGTGGGCTTTCTGAGCCAGTCCGGCGCCATCTGCACGGCGGTACTCGACTGGAGCCATCGCCAGGGGGTGGGCTTCAGCGCCTTCGTGTCGATGGGCTCGATGCTCGATGTGGGCTGGGGCGATCTGATCACCTACCTGGGGGACGACCCCGCCACCCGCAGCATCGTGGTGTACATGGAAGCCGTGGGCGACGCCCGGGCCTTCCTGTCGGCGGCGCGGGAGGTGGCCCTCACCAAGCCGATCGTGCTGATCAAGGGCGGCCGAACCGACGAGGCCGCCCGGGCCGCGGCCTCGCACACCGGCTCGCTGGCCGGCAGCGACGCGGTGCTGGAGGCGGCGCTGCGGCGCTGCGGGGTGCTGCGGGTGGACCGGCTCTCGGATCTCTTCGATCTGGCCGACGTGCTCGCCAAGCAGCCGAAGGTGCCCAGCGGTCCGCGCCTGGCGATCGTGACCAACGCTGGCGGGCCGGGGGTGCTCGCCACCGATGCCCTGGTGCTCAGCGGTGGCCAGCTGGCCCAGCTCTCGAGCGCCGGTGTGGAGGCCCTCGATGCGGTGCTGCCGGGCCAGTGGAGCCATGGCAATCCCATCGACATCCTGGGTGACGCCGATCCCGAGCGCTACGCCAGCGCCATCCGCATCGCCCTGGATGATCCCGGCAGCGACGGGCTGCTGGTGATCCTCACGCCCCAGGCGATGACCGATCCCACCACCACGGCCCAGCGCCTGCGGGAGCTGGCGGAGGGGAGCCACAAGCCCCTGATCGCCAGCTGGATGGGGGGCGACGAGGTGGCCAGTGGCGCGGCGATCCTCAACGCGGCCGGGATCGCCACCAATCCCTACCCCGATGCCGCCGCCCGGCTGTTCGTGTCCCTCTGGACCTTCGGCTACAACCTGCGCGGCCTCTACGAGACCCCGGTGCTGCTGCCGGAGTCGGATCAGGAGATGGACCAGGAGGCTGCGCTGGCGCCGGGCGACGGCGAGGCGCCAGGCCCGGGCGCTGGGGCCCGGCTGCTGCGCCAGGCCCAGGAGGAGGGCCGCGAGCTGCTCAGCGAGGCCGAGGCCAAGCAGGTGCTCGCCGCTGCGGGCATCCCGGTGCTGGAGACCCGGCTGGCCGCAACGGCGGCCGAGGCCTGCGCGGCCGCCGAGGCGATCGGCTACCCGGTGGTGCTGAAGCTGAACAGCCGCACCATCACCCACAAGAGCGATGTGGGGGGCGTGTGGCTGGATCTGGCCAGTCCCGCCGCCGTGACGGCGGCCTTCGATGCCATGGCCCGCCGCATCCCTGAGCAGTTCGGCCCCCAGGCCTTCGACGGCGTGAGCGTGCAGCCGATGCTGCAGCGGCAGGGCAGCCTGGAGCTGATCGCGGGCAGCAGCCTCGATCCCCAGTTCGGCCCTGTCATCCTGTTCGGCAGCGGCGGCACCCTCGTGGAGGTGTCGCGGGACAGCGCGGTGGGTCTGCCGCCCCTGAACACCACCCTGGCGCGGCGGCTGATGGAGCAGACCCGCGTGTTCCGGGCGCTGCAGGGGGTGCGGGGCGGCCCGCCGGCGGATCTGGAGGGCCTGGAACGGCTGCTGGTGCGCCTCAGCCGGCTCGTGCTGGAGCAGCCCGCCATCCGCGAGATCGACATCAACCCGCTGCTGGTGCGGCCGGGTGATGCCCGCCAGCCCCTAGTGGCGGTGGATGCGCGCATCGTGATCCATCCGGTGGCCGGTGCCAGCTGTCATCTGCCCCGGCCGGCGATCCGCCCCTATCCGAGTCAGTACGTGCGCCACTGGCACCTGCAGGACGGCACCCCGGTGACGATCCGGCCGATCCGTCCGGAGGATGAGCCGCTGCTGGTGGCCTTCCACCGCACGCTGTCGGAGGAGAGCGTGTATTTCCGCTACTTCCACATGATGGCCCTGAGCCACCGCACCGCCCACGAGCGGCTGCTGCGCATCTGCTTCACCGATTACGAGCGGGAGCTGGCCCTGGTGGTGGACCGGCGCGATCCCGACTCCGGTGAGCACCGCATCCTGGCCGTGGGGCGGCTCAGCCGGCTGCACGGCTGCAACGAGGCCGAGTTCGCGATGCTGATCAGCGACCCCTACCAGCGCCAGGGTCTGGGCACCGAGTTGCTGGCCCAGCTGCTGCACATCGGCCGCGAGGAGGGGGTGGACCGGGTGAAGGCGGAGATCCTGCATGAGAACCGGGCCATGCAGCGGGTGTGCGGCAAGCTCGGCTTCAGCCAGCGCTCCACCCCCGAGGCGGTCGAGGCCTGGATCGACCTGGCCGCGGCATCTCCCAGGACCTGATCAGCCCGCCAGCAGCGCCTCCACGTGGGCGGCGGCACTGCCGGCCAGGCCCGCCAGTCCGTAGCCGCCTTCCAGCACCGACACCAGCTTCCCGCCGGCGTGCCGCCGGGCGATGGCCAGGCAGAAGCGGGTGAGGTCGCCGTAGTCGCCATCCGTCAGCTGGAAGCTACCCAGGGGATCGCCCCGGTGGCCGTCGAAGCCCGCCGACACCAGCACCAGTTCGGGCCGGAACCGATCGGCGACGGGCTCCACTGCCGCGGCCAGGGCCCCCAGCACGGCGGCACCGTCGGTGCCGGGCGGCAACGGGCAGTTCACGGTGAAACCCAGCCCAGGCCCGGCGCCCCGTTCCGAGGCGGCGCCGCTGCCCGGGTAGTTGC
Source organism: Cyanobium sp. PCC 7001 (assembly GCF_000155635.1). NCBI lineage: Bacteria > Bacillati > Cyanobacteriota > Cyanophyceae > Synechococcales > Prochlorococcaceae > Cyanobium > Cyanobium sp. PCC 7001. The sequence goes on along the minus strand of NZ_DS990556.1, from coordinate 1,433,464 downwards.
CCCATTCGTGGGTGCTGGCATAGAGCACGCTGGCGTCACGCCAGAAGATGGCCTGGGTGCCGTTGCCGTGGTGCAGGTCCCAGTCGAGGATCAGCACCCGCTCGAGGCCGTGGATCACCTGGGCGTGCCTGGCGGCCAGGGCCACGTTGTTGAAGATGCAGAAGCCCATGCCGCGGGCAGCTTCCGCATGGTGCCCGGGCGGCCGCACCACGGCGAAGGCCTGGGTCACGGCGCCGGTGAGCACGGCATCCACCGCCGCCAGGCTGCCGCCGGCCGCCAGCCGGGCCACATCCTCCGAGGCCTCGCCGATGGCGGTGTCGCCGGTGGAGAGCACGGCGGCGCCGTAGGCCACCTCGCGCCGCACCGTCTGCAGGTAGGCGAGCGTGTGGCAGCGGAGCAGCTCGGCATCGGTGGCGGGCCGCGCCGCCAGCGCTGTGCACCGCTGGCGCAGGCCACGCCGTTCCAGCTCACCGCTGATCGCCTCCAGCCGCTGCGGGCACTCGGGATGTCCGGGCCCCGTGTCGTGCAGCCGGAAGGCCGGATCGATCACCAGTGCCGTGGCCCCCACCCGTTGCCACCTCCAGACATCCCTCTCCCCACAATCGCTGACAGCGGTCGCGGCGCTGGCTAGGGAAGGAGTAGCTCCCTGAGGCGCCAGCCATGCCCGCGCCCCCGACCCTGGCCGAGCTGCCGCCCCAGGCGGTGGAGCGCACCACGCGGCTGATCCGCCAGCAGCGCGGCCGCGCCGATGCCCTGATCGAGGTGCTGCACCAGGTGCAGGAGCTCTACGGCTACCTGCCGCCGGGAGCCCTGGAGCAGGTGGCGCGGGAGCTGAAGCTGCCCCTGGCCCGGGTGCACGGGGTGGCCAGCTTCTACCACCTGTTCCGGCTGGAGGCGCCCACCGCCCACCGCTGCGCGGTGTGCCTCGGCACCGCCTGTTTCGTGAAGGGGGGCGGAGAGCTGGCCGCGCGCCTGGAGCAGCGCCTCGGGCTCCAGCTCGACGATCCCGCCGGCAATGGCAACTGGGCCCTCGAGCACGTGAGCTGCCTGGGGGCCTGCGGCCAGGCCCCGGTGCTGGTGGTGGACGGGCAGATGGAGCCGCGCCTGCCGATGGACGACCCGGCGGCGCTGGACGGGCGCCTGGCGGCCCTGGGGCTGACGGCCTCTGCGGAGGCTGGCTCCGGCGGAGGGGTGTGATGAGTGGCATGTCCCAGCTGCATCTGCGCTGCTGCGCCGCCAGCGGCTGCCGCTCTGCCGGGGCCGAGGCCCTGCGCTCGGCCCTGCTCGCCGCCAGGGATCAGCTGGGTGGCGCCGCCGACGCAGTGACGATCAAGCCGGTGGGCTGCCTGCGGCTGTGCGGCCGCGGCCCCCTGGTGGCGCTCGACCGCACGGGTGAAGCTCCCGGCACCGCCAGCACCGAGCTCTACGCCGACCTCACCCCCGCGCAGGCCCCCGCCCTGCTGGAGGCGGCCACCGGCCTGGCCACCGCTGTTGCGGATGGGCTGGCCGCCCAGCGTCTCGATCCCGCCCACCCCTTCTTCGCCCTGCAGAAGGCGGTGGTGCTGGAGAGCTGCGGCGTGGTGAACCCCGAGTCGATCGACGATGCCCTGGCCCACGGCAGCTACGCCCAGCTCAAGCGGGTGCTGCTGGAGTGCACCCCTGAGCAGGTGCGCGATCAGGTGAAGCGCAGCGGCCTGCGCGGCCGCGGCGGTGCGGGCTATCCCACTGGCCTGAAGTGGGACACGGTGGCCCTGCAGCCGCCCGGGCCCCGCACGGTGGTGTGCAACGCCGACGAGGGCGACCCCGGCGCCTTCATGGACCGCAGCGTCCTGGAGAGCGATCCCCACCGGCTGATCGAGGGCATGGCCATCGCCGCGTTCGCGGTGGGGGCCGACCAGGGCTACGTGTATGTGCGGGCCGAGTACCCGCTGGCGATCGAGCGCCTGCGGCTGGCCCTCAGGCAGGCCCGCAGCAAGGGGCTGCTGGGGAACGGGATCGCCGGCAGCTCCTTCAACCTGCGCCTGGAGGTGCGGGTGGGGGCCGGCGCCTACGTGTGCGGCGAGGAAACGGCCCTGCTGGCCTCGATCCAGGGACAGCGCGGCACGCCGCGGCCGCGGCCGCCGTTCCCCGCCCAGGTGGGTCTGTGGGGTGCGCCCACCCTGATCAACAACGTGGAAACCCTGGCCTCGATTCCGGTGATCCTGCGGGAGGGGGGCGACTGGTATGCGGCCATGGGCACCGAGGGCAGCAAGGGCACCAAGGTGTTCGCCCTCTCCGGGGCGGTGGAGCGCACGGGGCTGGTGGAGGTGCCGATGGGCACCAGCCTGCGCACGGTGGTGCAGACCATCGGCGGCGGCGTGCCCGGCGGCGAGGGGCCCGACGGCGGTGTGAAGGCGGTGCAGACCGGCGGCCCCTCCGGCGGCTGCATCCCCGCCCACCTGCTCGACACCCCGGTGGACTACGAAAGCCTGCGCGCCCTGGGCTCGATGATGGGCTCGGGCGGGCTGGTGGTGATGGGTGAGCGCACCGCCATGCCGGAGGTGGCGCGCCACTTCATGCGCTTCAGCGTCAACGAGAGCTGCGGCAAGTGCGTGCCCTGCCGAGCCGGCACGGTGCAGCTGCTGCAGCTGCTGGATCGCTTCGTGGAGCGGCGCGCCTCGCTGGGTGATCTGGAGCGGCTCGAGGCGCTGTGCGGCATGGTGGGCGCCACCAGCCTCTGCGGCCTGGGCCAGGCGGCTCCCAATCCGGTGCTCAGCACCCTGCGCTACTTCCGCCAGGAGTACCAGGCGGCCTGCCGCGAGCCGGCCCAGTGCGAGCCGCTCGATGCCTGTCTGCT
>NZ_DS990556.1:1428954-1430608 GCF_000155635.1 Cyanobium sp. PCC 7001 | reverse complement strand
GGATGGGGCTGAGCGGGGATGGAACCAGGGAGGCTGTGCGATCTTTTTCAGTTCCTAAACGTTGTCTAGGTCACCCCACGAGCTCCCGAGCTGTGGATCCCGCAAGGGAGAAGCGAGGAGGGAGATCACTTCCTGGGCCATTAGCTCAGGTGGTTAGAGCGCACCCCTGATAAGGGTGAGGTCCCTGGTTCAAGTCCAGGATGGCCCATTCGCCGCCTGCTAAGCAGGCAGGACTTGCTAGCTGGGGGTTTAGCTCAGTTGGTAGAGCGCCTGCTTTGCAAGCAGGATGTCAGCGGTTCGAGTCCGCTAACCTCCACTGACGCAGGGCGTGATGGCGAGCGAGGAGCAGCCCGGTTGGGTTGCTGTGAGCTTGAGATCAGCGCCAAGGACCCCGATCGCCAGGAAGCGAGAGGAGGGAGGGTGACCAAGAGACGGTGAGGTGTCGCGACGTCGTGAGGACGACGCGGGACGGCTGAGGAATCTAGCCTCCGCTCATTCCTGATTCCAGCAAGGGATCACGGCTGAGCTGATGCTGGATTCACCTGGTCAACGGACGTGAGCAACGGACGTGGATCGGGAGGAGCCAGCAGAACCTTGACAACTGCATAGGTGAGTCTGGAAAGAAAGCATCTCATGGAGGCTTGATTTCCGGCGTTGGAGGCCTTGGTGTTACGCCAAAGTCAAGAGCGTCTGGGAATCAGCAATTCTATGGAGACAAGAGCCGAGAGCTTTCAGTGTTCTTTGCCTTCCGCCGAGGAGGGGAGAGTCTGATCCAGCATTCAAGGACTGCGTGAAGGCAGCGGCCAAGGCCATCCGATCCGGTGATCCAATCGGGTCATCCGATCCGGTCATCCGATCTGGTTGGGGGAGGAGTTGCCGGAGCGTGAGAGGGGAATGCTGAGAGAATAGGTTTCAACAACCTGAAGCACTGGGAGTTTATATGGTCAAGCTACAAAGGGCTCACGGTGGATACCTTGGCACACAGAGGCGATGAAGGACGTGGTTACCTGCGATAAGTCTCGGGGAGCTGGAAACACGCTTTGATCCGGGAATTTCCGAATGGGGCAACCCCTAGAACGGCCGCCTGAATCCATAGGGCGGTGCGAGCCAACCCAGCGAACTGAAACATCTTAGTAGCTGGAGGAAAGGAAAGTAAAAACGACTCCCTCAGTAGCGGCGAGCGAACGGGGACAAGCCTAAACCGATGCTTTCGAGCATCGGGGTTGTGGGACAGCAACGTGCATCAGGGAGATTAGGAGAAGCGTTTGAATGGCGCGCCACAGAGGGTGAAAGCCCCGTAACCGAAAATCGAACTGAGCTAGCTGGATCCCGAGTAGCACGGAGCACGTGAAATTCCGTGTGAATCCGCGAGGACCACCTCGTAAGGCTAAGTACTCCTGTGTGACCGATAGCGCAACAGTACCGCGAGGGAAAGGTGAAAAGAACCCCGGGAGGGGAGTGAAATAGAACATGAAACCGTGAGCTTACAAGCAATGGGAGCCCGACTGATCGGGTGACCGTGTGCCTGTTGAAGAATGAGCCGGCGACTTATAGGCACTGGCAGGTTAAACCGGGAATGGTGGAGCCATAGCGAAAGCGAGTCTGAATAGGGCGAACGTCAGTGTTTATAGACCCGAACCCGGGTGATCTAACC
>NZ_DS990556.1:1346502-1428934 GCF_000155635.1 Cyanobium sp. PCC 7001 | reverse complement strand
GCCGGCGCCAGCCTGCCCACCCTCTGCCACCTCGATGGCCTCACGCCCGTGGGCGCCTGCCGGCTCTGCCTGGTGGAGCTGGAGGGCAGCGGCAAGCTGCAGCCTGCCTGCGCCACCGCGGCCAGCGAGGGCCTGGCGGTGCTCACCAGCACGCCCCAGCTCCAGGAATGGCGGCGCATGGCGGTGGAGCTGTTCTTCGCCGAGGGCAACCACGTGTGCGCCTTCTGCGTGGCCAACGGCGCCTGCGAACTGCAGGACGTGGCGGTGGCGGTGGGGATGGATCACTCCCGCTTTCCGTATCAGTACCCCCAGCGGCGGGTGGACGCCTCCCATCCCCAGTTCGCCATCGACCACCACCGCTGCATCCTCTGCACCCGCTGCGTGCGGGTGTGCGATGAGATCGAGGGGGCCCACGTGTGGGACGTGGCCAACCGCGGTGCCGACTGCTCGATCATCGCCGGGCTGGATCAGCCCTGGGGCGAGGTGGCGGCCTGCACCTCCTGCGGCAAGTGCGTGGATGTGTGCCCCACCGGTGCCATCTTCCGCAAGGACGACACCACCGCCGAGAAGGAGGCGCACCGGGAGCGGCCCCAGCTCCTGCGCAGCGCCCGCGACCAGCACCAGTGGCAGAACCAGTGACCATGAGCACCCAGACACCCAAATTGCGCTTCGCCACCGTGTGGCTGGCCGGCTGCAGCGGCTGCCACATGTCGTTCCTGGATCTCGACGAGTGGCTGTTCGAGCTGGCGAAGCATGTGGACGTGGTGTTCTCACCCGTGGCCAGCGACATCAAGCAGTTCCCTGAGAACGTTGACGTGTGCCTGGTGGAGGGGGCGGTGGCCAATGCCGACAACCTCGAACTGGCTCTGCAGCTGCGCCAGCGCAGCCGCCTGGTGGTGTCCTTCGGGGATTGCGCGGTGACCGGCAACGTGCCGGCGCTGCGCAACCTCTGGAGTGAGGTGGATGGCGGCAGCCGCCAGAGCGTGCTGGATCGCGGCTATCTGGAGCTGGCGGACACCGGCGCCCAGCATCCCCATGCCCCGGGCATCGTGCCGGAGCTGCTGGAGCGGGTGCGGCCCCTGCACGAAGTGATCGCTGTGGATCTCTATCTGCCCGGCTGCCCGCCCAGCGCGGAGCGCATCCGCGCCGCCATCGAGCCGCTGCTCAAGGGTGAGATGCCGGCGATGGAAGGCACGGCGATGTTGAAGTTCGGCTAGCTCCCAGCAGGAAGCCCCCATGACCCGCACGATCACGATCGACCCGGTGACCCGCATCGAGGGGCACGCCAAGATCACCCTGCACCTCGATGCGTCGGGGCGGCTGGCGGATGCCCGCTTCCACGTGGTGGAGTACCGCGGCTTCGAAACCTTCTGCGAAGGGCGGCCGTTCACCGAGATGGCGGGCATCACGGCGCGGATCTGCGGCATCTGCCCGGTGAGCCACCTGCTGGCGGCAGCGAAGACGGGCGACAAGCTGCTGGCGGTGCAGCCGCCACCGGCGGCGCGGAAGCTGCGGCGGATGCTCAACCTGGCCCAGCTGTGCCAGAGCCATGCCCTGTCGTTCTTTCATCTGAGCAGCCCCGATTTCCTCCTGGGCTGGGAGAGCGATCCGGCCAGGCGCAACGTGTTCGGCCTGATGGCGGCCGATCCGGAGCTGGCCCGGGCCGGCATCCGCCTGCGGCAGTTCGGCCAGCAGGTGCTGGAGCTGCTGGGCGGCCGCAAGATCCATTCGGCCTGGGCGGTGCCCGGCGGCGTGCGCACACCCCTGAGCGACGAGGCCCGGGCGTGGATCCTGGAGCGGCTGCCGGAAGCGAAGGCCACCACCGCTAAGGCGCTGGAGATCTACAAACGGCTGCTGGATGGGCCGCTGCAGCGGGAGCAGAGCACCTTCGGTGATTTCCCCTCCCTGTTCATGGGTCTGGTGGGGCCGGGCGGGCGCTGGGAGTGCATCGACGGGCTGATCCGTTTTGTGGACAGCGCTGGAGCGGTGGTGGCCGATGGGCTCAGTGAAGACGACTACGCCAGCTATCTGGGCGAAGCAGTGGAGAGTTGGAGCTATCTGAAGTTTCCGTACTACAAGCCGCTGGGATATCCGGAGGGGATCTATCGGGTGGGGCCCCTGGCGCGACTCAACGTGTGCGAGCAGATCGGCACCCCCTGGGCCGACCGGGAGCTGCAGGAGTTCCGCCAGCGCAGCGGCACCGCAGCCAGCGGTGGCCGGATCGTGACGTCGTCATTCGCGTATCACCATGCCCGGCTGGTGGAGATCGTGGCCTGCCTGGAGGGCATCGAGAAGCTGGTGGCCGACGACAGCCTGATGACCGACCGGATCCGCGCCCGGGCCAGCCTCAATGCCAACGAAGCGGTGGGCGTGAGCGAGGCGCCCAGGGGCACACTGTTCCACCACTACCGGGTGGACGACGACGGCCTGATCACCCGCGTGAATCTGATCATCGCCACGGGCCAGAACAACCTGGCCATGAACCGCACCGTGGCCCAGATCGCCCGGGAGTTCATCCCCGAACCGGTGGCCGAAGGCGCTGAGATCCCCGAGCCCCTGCTCAACCGTGTGGAGGCGGGGATCCGCTGTTTCGATCCGTGCCTGAGCTGCAGCACCCATGCGGCGGGCCAGATGCCGTTGCACATCGAGTTGCGGGATGCGTCGGGGGAGTTGCTGGCGGAGAGGTTGAGAGATTGAGGGGTGGGATGAGGCGCGAAGCCCCACGGTTGAAGAATCTGGCTTGAAGGGACAATGATCTTCTCTCGGACGGCAGCGGTACTTGGCTGTGTAGCCGTCCGAACGGGCTTATGCGGATCCGCATAAGATTCGAGTGCTCGGAGGTGGCCAGCCGTGAGTCGCTGCTGTACAAGGGCTTTTGTCGTGTCGCCCGGAGACGGAGGGGCTCTTATGCGGCTGCAGGCAGATGGGACGGGATTTATACGGGTCCGTCTAATAAGCGTTAGCAAGCTGTACTTTGATAGAAAGGCAAGGCCCCCATGCACATGTGCGATGGCATCCCAGCGGCAGGTAACAATATGTCAGAATGCTTGAAACCAGATCCCTTCAGCCATCACATGGATTTATTCCCAGGCGAGCTTCTTGCCCTCACTGATACAGAGAGCGATAATGAAGCGCGCCTCAGCGATGAACTTATCAATCAGAAATACATCAAGGGAGATGTTCGCATAGTCACCGAGCAGGCTCGGTATCCTCTTAGTTCGGTCCCCTCAATGGTCCAAAGCCAGGACTATGAGCTTAACCCTGAGTTCCAACGCCGCCATCGCTGGGACAATTTGAAGAAATCTAGATTAATCGAATCATTTATAATGAACGTCCCGATCCCGCCAATATTTCTCTATGAAGACCGGTTTTCTCATTACGAGGTGATGGACGGATTGCAACGAATGACAGCAATCTATGAATTCTACACTGATCGCTTCTCACTTGAAGGCCTTGAGGAATGGCCCGAGCTCAATGGCAGGTTGTACTCTGATCTTCCTGAACAGATTAAGCGAGGAATTGATAGGCGATACCTGTCTTCAATAATTCTCCTTCAGGAGACTGCTAAGGATGAGACCGAGGCAACACGCCTAAAACAATTAGTATTTGAACGTATCAATAGTGGCGGGATCAAGCTTGAGCCGCAGGAGTCACGCAATGCCATCTACAATGGTCCCCTCAACAAGATGTGCATTCGTCTAGCGCGCACCCCAGCGCTATGTCTAATGTGGGGTATTCCCGCGCCTACCGAAGTTGAGTTGCATGAAAGCGTTCTATCAGATGAGCTATTGGCCAATGAGACGTTTCGAAAAATGGATGATGTTGAACTCGTTCTGCGCTTCTTTGCATATCGCCAGAGGCTTAAGCATCCTGAGGGATCCTTAAAAGACTACTTAGATCAATACCTTAAGTCTGGAAATCTTTATTCATCAGAGGTTCTAGCTCAGCTCGAGCAGCTATTTGTCAGAACAGTAGACTTAGTGCATGATATTCTTGGTGAGAAGGCATTCTGGCTTTGGCGTCGACGAAAAGTATCAGGATGGGGATGGTTCGCCAGGCCCACGACAGTTCTCTATGATCCGATCATGTATGTGTTCAGCAGATATGTAGATCAAGCCTCAGAACTAAGCGATAAGAGTGAAGTAATTCGTTCGGGAATAACAGATTTCTATGAAAAGCACTACGATCAGTTTGAAGGAAGATATACTAACATTAGCAACATTGTTGAGCGGAATAGGCTGTTCGATGAGCTGCTAGCTAAGACTTTAAGCGCATGATATGAGTGGATCTCTTGAGGAATTTGAGAAAGGAACTGACGACCTAAGATCATATATTGTTGGTCTCCAGCTCGAACGGCGGCTACTTGCAGCCAAGTCTGCTGATCCACCATGCTCCGAATCGGATCAAATAGCGACTGAGATACGAGGTAATATAGGAACCGGGAGCAATAAGAGGCGATTTGACTACAATACAGTTATTGTGTCTCTCTATGGGCTATTCGAGCAGCTTGTAGAAGGTCTAATCAGAGAATATGCCACTCGTCTACAAAACGCATGCCCGAAGTACGTTGATCTGCCAGAGCGCTTAAGAAATGCGAATGCAGAAATGACTGTAGAGCTACTTCCAAAGCTCGAATTCAGCCGCTATAAGGGGCGCTTACAGATCCCACAGGTAATTGCGAATCTACATTCTTGCTTGAGTGGCGCTGATACCTATTTACTTAACCTTGAAGCACTGCAACAGCATTCTGCTAACTTTCGCAGCGATGTACTTGCACAGCTTTTCACGCGAATCGGTATTGAGCAAGTATTACAGCGTCTTTCTCGCTACGAGCCGTTCACATCTTTTATGAGTGCTCGTTTTGAAGGCAAGCCAGTGGCTTCTATTCCGAATGAGCAGGTGTATGCTCAACTAAATGATCTCGCAGAGAGGAGAAATGATGTTGCGCATGGGGTCACTTCCGATATTCTTAGCATTCCGATCCTACTAGATATCTTAAGTTATACATTGGCACTTGGGCGATCACTCTATGCATTAGTGCATGATGATGCAGTGGCCATTGAAGCATCGGCTAGAGGCATGTATCTCGGCAAGCCAATAGCCGTCTACAATCATTCTATAGTGTGCTTCCGTCTTTGCAACCAGAAGCTAAGAATAGGAGATACTCTTGTTATGCTAAATACAAAATGGCCTAATAGTTGCCTATCTGGCCCAGTTCTAGAGATTCAAGTAGAGGGAGTTGGCTATGAGGAAGTACCCGCGGCGCCATTCATAGATGTCGGATGTCGTGTGGGCTTCCGAGCAGTGCAGCAATATGAATACGCATTACTTCCGCAAGCATGACTTGCTAGCAAGCCCCTCGAGTGGACAGGCCTCCATCGATTCTCTGCTTGCGATGTAAAGTCCCTGCCTGCCACTCAGGGGCAGCGTTAGGACCACCCTCTAGAAGAGCACGTGACCTGCTTGATCGGCATTGACTGCGCCACACAGCCTCGCAAGGTCGGGTTGACCCGTGGGCACTTGGAGGGGGTGCGGGTAATCGCGGACGAATGCATTTGTGGTGGTCCAAACGCTGACCCTGCTGAGATTGTGGCTGGCTGGATAGGCGAGTCGGAGACTGCTCTGCTTGCCCTCGATGCGCCACTCGGATGGGCTTCCGCTCTCGGCCCCTCACTTGCGAGCCATCAAGCCGGGGTTGCATTTGACGTCTCAGCGAATTCGCTCTTCCGTCGTCTGACTGACAACGACATCGCAGCACGGCTCGGCAAACGTCCACTCGAAGTAGGGGCGAACCTCATCTCAAGAACGTCAGTTGCTGCCGTTGATCTCCTCGGTAACGTCCGTTCGATGACGGGTGAGCCTGTTCCTCTCGCTTGGAGCTGGCCCTCCACTACACGAGTCAGCGCAATTGAGGTCTACCCGGCAGCAACACGTATTGCTCACGGGGCGGTCGCCGGCGGCGGACGCGCGGACGGCCTAACTTCGCTGCAGTGCGACCTTGATCTCGACCGACTGTCAGTTGATGCGCGCGATTCGCTTGTCTGTCTGGTCGCGGCTGCTGACTTCGTGCTCGGGCGGGCCATTCCGCCTATTGCGGTCGAGCAACAGATACTCCAAGAGGGATGGATTTGGGCTGCAAGCCGAGGATCCTAACACGGCCATGCACTTGACCCGCCACCGCAGACTTAGTATGCCATCAGGGTTGTTCTCCCTCTGGCTCATTGCGGGCAGGTGATGGCCAGCGTTGGGGTCGTGTCTCCTCTCGGCCTCTTCATAGGCTTCGCAGTTGATAACATCATGATGAAGTTACGTGCCATCGCCTACGCAGCTCTTTCGCGTTGTGCCCAGTGTGTTGATATCTCACTGAGGACTCTAAAATCTTCTGTGCTCCTCTGAGGTGTCTCAGTGAGGCTGATTCATGAAGTCTCCTGTCCGGATCTAGCCGTGGATCTCTGGTCTGCCCGGATTCCCAAGCTCGGACGCTTTGCTGATCACCACTGGCTTGTGGTCCGCCGGGGCGCGCGGGCAGACCGCTGGGAGGTGTGGCAGACGCCTGGTGAGGGCGACACATCCTGGGGGCATCTGCACCGCAATCTATTGGCTCCGTCATCCGGTGTGGGCAACGGACCCGGACGACTGTTGCAACGCTGGACGTCTGATGAGGCGGCTGATCTGGCGTCACGCGTTGAATCCAGCCCCACCACCTATCCGTGGCTGCATCGCTATCGCGCCTTCCCTGGACCAAACAGCAATACCTATGTGCAGTGGGCTCTTGGTTCGTTGAGCAAGTTGGGGTGGCGTGGCCTTGGACGTGGCTACATGGCTCGCCCTGGGCTAAGTCTGAAACCAGTCAATTGTTTGATCTAAGCGTTAGGCTCTGAGGCCTCTCTGAGCTTTCAGCGGCAGGCCCCTCTGCTGGGGGCACTCCTTATCAACGCCCATGGTCTCCACCTCGCCATCACCTGCTGCGCACTCCACCGCCGAGTTCAGTGCGTTTGCGGGGTTGGCGAACTACTCCCTGCTGGACGCCTTGACTCCGGATCCAGAAGCGTCTGCTGATGGAGCTGACCATCGCCCCCGGCAGGTGTGCTCCGGCCACTACGTCCCTGTCACTCCCACTCCCCTGCCAGACCCCGTCTACGTCGCCCACAGCAGCACCCTGTTCCGCGAGCTGGGCCTGACCGACGACCTGGCCCAGAACCCTGAATTCGTCCGGATCTTCTCCGGCGATCTCTCGGCGGCCCCTAAACCGATGCGCCCCTACGGCTGGGCCACGGGCTACGCGCTCTCGATCTACGGCACCGAATACGTGCGCCAGTGCCCCTTCGGTACGGGCAATGGCTATGGCGATGGCCGGGCGATCTCGGTGTTCGAGGGCGTGTTCAACGGCCGTCGCTGGGAGATGCAGCTCAAGGGGGGCGGCCCCACCCCCTACTGCCGCGGCGGCGATGGCCGCGCCGTCCTGCGCTCCAGCGTGCGCGAGTTTCTGGCGCAGGAGCACATGCACGCCCTGGGCATTCCCACCTCGCGCTCGCTCACGCTCTACGCCTCCAGCTCCGAAACCGTGGTGCGGCCTTGGTACTCGCCCGAGTCCCGCTCCAGCGACCCCGACATCCTCGTGAAGGAGCCGGTGGCGATCTCCACCCGCGTGGCGCCCTCGTTCCTGCGCGTGGGGCAGCTGGAGTTGTTCGCCCGCCGCGTGCGCGGCAACGCCCATCCGGGAGCCCTGGAGGAGCTGCGCCTGATCGTGGCCCACCTGATCGAGCGGGAGTATGGCGCCGACATCGATCCAGCCCTGCCCTTCGCCGGGCAGCTCGTGGAGCTGGCCCGCTGTTTCAGTGGCCGTCTCACAGCCCTGGTGGCGCACTGGCTGCGGGTGGGCTACTGCCAGGGCAACTTCAACAGCGACAACTGCGCCGCCGGTGGCTTCACGCTCGACTACGGCCCCTTCGGTTTCTGCGAGCGCTTCGATCCCGCCTTCCAGCCCTGGACCGGGGGCGGCGACCACTTCGCCTTCTTCAACCAGCCCGCCGCCGCTGAGGCCAATTTCCACATGTTCTGGACTGCCGTGCGGCCGTTGCTGGCCGAGGCTCCTGAGGCGCTGGAGCGCTTCGACGCCGTGCGCCAGGGCTTCGCCGACGCCATGGAGAGCCGGATCCAGGCGATGTGGGCGTCCAAGCTCGGCCTGGCCGCCTACGAGCCCGCTCTGGTGCAGGAGCTGCTGCAGCTGATGGTGGCCACCCAGGTGGACTACACCCTCCTGTTCCGCCAGCTCTCCGAGCTGCCTGAGGAGGCTTCAGCCCTGGAGCAGAGCTTCTACGCCGAGCCATCCGAGCCGCTGGTGTCCCAATGGCAGGCCTGGCTGCAGCGCTGGCGCGATCACGTCACCAGCCAGGGCGATCCGGCCGAGCTGTCGGCCCGGATGAAACGGGTGAACCCCAAGGTCACCTGGCGCGAGTGGCTTGTCGTTCCCGCCTACCAGCAGGCGGCCATGGGCGACTACGCCCTGGTGCGGGAGCTGCAGGAAGTGCTCACCCATCCCTATGACGAGCCCTCGCCCGAGATCGAGGCCAAGTACTGCCAGCTCCGGCCCGAGGCCTTCTTCACCGCCGGCGGCGTGTCGCACTACAGCTGTTCCTCCTGATCGTTGATCCCTCCACCGGCGAGGCGCGAGCGCTCGTGATCGGCATCGGCAACCCCCTGCGCGGCGACGACGGGGTCGGCGCCCTGCTGGCCGAGGCGGCCGGTGGCCTCTGCCTGCACCAGCTCACCCCCGAGCTGGCCGCCGAGCTGACGCCCCTGGAGCGGGTGCTGTTCATCGATGCCTGGCTGGCACCCGAGTCGGCGGGGCCCAGTTCCTCCCCCCGGCTTGATCCGTTAACCGCTGCCGCCGAGCCACGAAACACCAGCACCAGCCACCGGCTCGATCCCGCCGAGCTGCTGGCGATCACCGCCGCCCTCTACGGCCGCGCCCCCCGCGGCGCCTGGTTGCGGGTGCCGGCCTTTGCTTTCGATCACGGCAGCGAGCTCTCGCCCCAGCTCCAGGCCTCGCTGCCCCAGGCCAACCGCCTGCTGCAGCAGTGGCTCAAGGAGGGCAGCCCCGATGCATGAGCTCAGCCTGATGGAGGCCGTGCGCGATCAGGCCCTGGCGGCCGCCAGGGCCGAAGGGGCCCGTCGCATCGCCGCGATCAGCCTGCGGGTTGGAGAGCTTTCGGGGGTGGAGGTGGAGGCCCTGCGTTTCGCCTTCCCGGTGGTGATGGCCGGCACGATCGCCGCCGCCGCCGAGCTGCGCATCGATCTGGAGCCGGCCGAATGCCACTGCGCCGTGTGCGAGGCCCCCTTCCCCGCCCCCGATGGCTGCTGCGACTGCCCCCGCTGCGGCACCATCAGCCGCCGGCTGCTGCGCGGCCGCGACCTGCGCCTGCTGGCCCTGGAAGTGGAGTAGGCGGTTCAGCGGAACGCCATCCCCTGCTCAGCGGCGCTGGCCTCCAGGCGGCGCCCAGGGCTGCCTTCAGCAGGGCGTCATCCAGGTTCACCGTGGTGCGCAGGGACGGATCCGTTCGCTGCCTGACTCCGCCTCAATCTCGTCATCGCTTGATGCCCATCGCCGAATGGCCTGGATGTGCAGATCGCCAGCGTGCTGAGTCCTGGACCGCGTTGTCCCTGGGGTCTGCGGTTCCTAGCTTGAAAGCGGCCCCAGCCCAGATCCGCCATGTGTCGCGACTGCGCCTGCGGGCAGGTGACCGCCCCACCAATCACGGCTGCCCAGGAGCCGGCCAGCACCACGCGCACCCTGCCGCTGCACGCCGCCCTGCTGCAGCGCAACGATGCCGGGGCCGAGGCCCTGCGCCAGCGCTTCCAGGCCGCCGGGGTCACGGCGGTGAACCTGCTCTCCTCCCCCGGCTCCGGCAAGACCGCCCTGCTGGAGGCCCTCGCCCGGCGCCTGGATCCCGCCCGCCTGGCGGTGGTGGTGGGTGATCTGGCCACCGACAACGACGCCAGCCGCCTGCGCGCTGCCGGTCTGCGCGCCGCCGCCATCACCACCGGCCAGGCCTGCCACCTGGAGGCGGCGATGGTGGCCGACGGCCTGCACCGCCTCAGCCACCAGGGCGTGGCCCTCGAGCAGCTCGACCTGCTGGTGATCGAGAACGTGGGCAACCTGGTGTGCCCCGGCGCCTACGACCTGGGCGAGAGCCTGCGGGTGGTGCTCGTGTCCACCACCGAGGGCGAGGACAAGCCGCTCAAGTACGCGCCGATCTTCCACGGCGCCGATCTGGTGCTGATCACCAAGATCGACCTGGCCGAGGCGGTCGAGTTCGACCGCGCCGCCGCCCACGCCGCCATCGCCCGCGTCGCCCCCCACGCCCGGGTGCTGGAGACCTCCGCCCGGAGCGGCGCCGGCCTTGACGCCCTGATCGCCCTGCTGGGGCAGGCCGTTCCGGTTCATTGAGTCCAGCCCGGCTGCTGCTGCACTGCCGCGGCACCGTGCAGGGGGTGGGCTTCCGGCCGTTCGTGCACCGCCTCGCCCGGGCGCTGGATCTGGTGGGGGAGGTGGAGAACGTGGCGGGTGCGGTGCGGGTGGATCTGCAGGGGGAACGCCCGGCCCTGGAGCAGTTTCTGGGCCGCCTCGGCAGCGAGCTGCCCGCACCGGCACGGCTGGAGCCGCTGCAGCCCCGATGGTTGCCGCCCTTGTCCCGTCCGCCGCGGGCGGTGCGCATCGCCGCGGCGGCCCCCCGGCCCCTTGGTGCCGGCCTGATCGCCCAGGCCCTGGTGGCCGATCGGGCGCCCTGCCCGGCCTGCCTGGCGGAGCTGGCCGATCCGACCGACCGCCGCCACGGCTACCCCTTCATCAGCTGCGCGGCCTGCGGCCCGCGCTACTCGATCGCCACCGCCGAGCCCTTCGCCCGGGCCCACACCACCCTGGCGGCCTTCCCCCTGTGTGCCGCCTGCCGCAGCGAGTTCGAGGATCCCGCCGACCGCCGCTTCCACGCCGAAACCATCGGCTGCCCCGCCTGCGGGCCGCGGCTGCAGCTGCTCGCCGCTGCTCCGGACACGCTCCCGGCGGGGCGGGACCCGATCGCTGCGGCGGCAGATCTGCTGCGCGCCGGCGGAATCCTGGCCCTGCAGGGCGTGGGCGGCTTCCAGCTGCTGGTGGAGGCCACCCGGCAGGAGGCAGTGCAGCGGCTGCGGCGGCGCAAGAGCCGGCCGGCCAAGCCCTTTGCCCTGCTGGTGGCCGATCCGGCTTGGCTGGAGCCCCAGGTGCGGATCGGCGAGGCGGAGATCCGGCTGCTGCGCTCACCGGCCGCCCCGATCGTGCTGCTGCGCCGCCGCCACGATCCGCAGGCGCTCCAGGGGCCGGCCGCGATGGTCGTGGCCGAGGCGGTGGCTCCCGGCAGTCCGGCCCTGGGGGTGATGCTGCCCGCCTCGCCGCTGCACCGGCTGCTGGTGGCGGCGGTGGGCCGTCCCCTGGTGGCCACCAGCGGCAACCCCAGCGGTGAGCCCCTCTGCATCGATCCGCTCGAGGCGCGGCAGCGGCTGGCGGGCATTGCCGACGCCTTCCTGCTGCACAACCGCCCCATCGCCCGCCCCCTCGACGACTCCCTGGTCCAGCTGATCGACGGCCGGCCCGTGCTTCTGCGCCGGGCCCGCGGCCATGCCCCGGCCGCCCTGGATCTGCCGCTGCCACCACCGGCCGATCACGCCGCCCTCGCCCTGGGCGGCGACCTCAAGGCCGCCCCGGCCCTGGCCCGTGGCGGGCAGATCTGGGTGGCGCCCTACCAGGGGGACCTGGCCGGAGCCCGCCAGCAGCGGGCGGTGGAGCAGGGGCTCGATGAGCTGCTGCAGACATTGGGGCTGGGCGGAGCTCCACCGGATGGAGATTCGCCGGTTGGAGCTTCAGCGCCCTTGCTGGTGGCCGATGCCCATCCCGGCTACGTGGGCACCGCCCTGGCGGCACGGCTGGCGCAGCGCTACGGGACGGCCCTGCAGCACGTGCAGCACCACCGGGCCCATGGGCTGGCGGTGGCGGCGGAGCACGGCCTGGCGGGCCCCCTGCTGGTGTGGGCCGCCGACGGCCTGGGCTACGGCCCCGGGCCCGGCCCCCAGCTCTGGGGCGGTGAACTGCTGCTGCTCGACGGCGCCGGCGCAGCGCAGCGCCTGGCCTGCCTGCGGCCCTGGCCCCTGCCGGGGGGCGAGCGGGCGATGCGCGAGTGCCGCCGCACCGCCCTGGGGCTGCTGTTGGCGGCTGATCCCGCCCTGCTGCACCACCCGGGCGCCGCTGCCTGCCGGGGGGCCTTCAGCCCCGCCGAGCGCCAGCTGCTGGCGGCGGCGGTGGCCGGCGGCTGCAACGCTCCCCGCACCACTGCCCTGGGGCGCCTGTTCGATGCGGTGGCCTCGCTGCTGGACGTGCTGCAGGAGCAGAGCTACGAGGGGGAGGCGGGGCTGCGGCTGGAGGGGCTGGCGCGGCGCCGGGACCAGGCGGCGGAGAACCCGTCACTGGCGGCAGAAGAGCCTGTGGGGGCGTTGCTGCCCCTGGTGCCCGTGCCGCCGGCCGAGGCCCCCGATCTGCCTCTGGGCTGGCTCGACTGGGAGCCTCTGCTGCGCCGGCTGCTCGATGCCCTGGCTGCCGAGGCGGCACCGGAGTCCCTGGCGTCAGGCTTTCACCACGCGCTCACGGCCTCGCTGGTGGCGGCAGCGGCGCGGGCGGCCGAGCTGAGCGGCTGCCGCCGGGTGGCCCTGGCCGGCGGCTGCTTCCAGAACGCCCTGCTGCTGGAGGGTTGCATCGCTGGTCTGCGCCGCGCCGGCCTGCAGCCCTGCTGGAGCGAGCAGCTGCCCTGCAACGACGGCGGCCTCGCCCTCGGCCAGCTGTGGGCAGTTCTGCCGCGCGTTTCTAGAACGGAGGCAGCCGCTCCGGCACCCCATGTGCCTGGCCACTGCGGGCCTGATCCTGGACATCGTTGATGCCGAGGATCCCCTCTGGCGGAGCGCGGAGGTGGACTTCGGTGGCGTGCGCCAGCAGGTGAGCCTGGCCTGCCTGCCCGAGGCGGTGGTGGGCGATCGCGTGCTCGTGCACGTGGGGGTCGCCCTCGCCCTGGTGGAGGAGCCCCTGCCCCGGGAGGAACGGCCATGACGACGCCGGAACAGGTCACCATCGATGGCAACGAGGCGGTGGCGCGGGTGGCCTACCGCCTCAACGAGGTGATCGCCATCTACCCGATCACCCCCGCCTCGCCGATGGGGGAATGGGCCGATGCCTGGGCGTCGCAGCAACGGCCCAACCTGTGGGGATCGGTGCCTGAGGTGGTGGAGCTGCAGAGCGAGGGCGGCGCCGCCGGCACCGTGCATGGCGCCCTGCAGGCCGGGGCGCTCACCACCACCTTCACGGCCTCCCAGGGCCTGCTGCTGATGATCCCCAACCTCTACAAGGTGGCGGGGGAGCTCACGCCGGCGGTGATCCACGTGGCCGCCCGCTCCCTGGCTGCCCAGGGGCTGTCGATCTTCGGCGACCACGGCGATGTGATGGCGGCCCGGGGCACGGGCTGCGGCATCCTCTGCTCGGCCTCGGTGCAGGAGGCCGCCGACACCGCCGCCATCGCGGCGCGGGCCAGCCTGATCAGCCGGGTGCCGTTCCTGCACATGTTCGACGGCTTCCGCACCTCCCACGAGATCCAGAAGGTGGAGGCCCTCGGCGATGCCCTGCTGCGGGCCCTGATCCCCGAGCCGGCGGTGCGCGGGCACCGGGCCCGCGGCCTCAGCCCGGAGCATCCGGTGGTGCGGGGCACGGCCCAGAACCCGGATGTGTACTTCCAGGCGCGGGAGTCGGTGAACCGCTTCTACGACGCGGGCCCGGCCGCCGTGCTCGAGGCGATGGACCGGTTCGCCGAACTCACCGGCCGCCGCTACCAGCCCTACGAGTACACGGGGCCGGCGGATGCCGAGCGGGTGCTGGTGCTGATGGGCTCCGGTGCCGAAACCGCCCTCGAGGCGGCCGAGGCGCTGCAGGCCGCCGGCGAGCGGGTGGGGGTGTTGAAGCTCAGGCTGTTCCGGCCCTTCGCGGCCCGCTGGCTGGTGGAGGCCCTGCCGGCCACCACCCGGGCGATCGCCGTGCTGGATCGCTGCAAGGAGCCCGGCTCCGCCGGTGAACCGCTCTACCTCGATGTGCTCGCCGCCGTGGCCGAGGAATGGCCGGCCGTGCATGGGCCGGCTCCCCTGCCGCGGGTGCTGGGGGGGCGCTACGGCCTCTCCTCCAAGGAGTTCACCCCGGCGATGGTGAAGGCGGTGGCCGATCACCTGCAGCTGGCGATCGTCCCGGTCTTGGGCGCCGAAGCCCGGCAGGTGCTCAACCACTTCACGGTGGGCATCCACGACGACGTGACCCACCGCTCCCTGCCGGTGGAGGAGGGCTTCGTGACCGAGCGCCCCCGCGCCGAATCCGGCGAGGTGCGGGCGGTGTTCTACGGCCTCGGCTCCGACGGCACCGTGGGCGCCAACAAGGCGGCGATCAAGATCATCGGCGAGGGCACCGATCTCCATGCCCAGGGCTACTTCGTCTACGACTCGAAGAAATCCGGCTCCGTCACCGTGTCGCACCTGCGCTTCGGGCCGCGGCCGATCCGCTCCACCTACCTGATCCAGCGGCCCACCTTCGTGGCCTGCCACCAGTGGGATTTCGTGGCCCGCTTCGATCTGCTGGCCGGCATCGAGCCGGGTGGGGTGGTGCTGCTCAACAGTCCCTTCGAGCCGGCCGACACCTGGGCGCGGCTGCCGGAGGCGCTGCGGCAGCAGATCCGCCAGGGCGGCCTGGAGGTGCACGTGATCAACGCCTACCGGGTGGCCCGCGAGGCGGGCATGGGGCCCCACATCAACACCGTGATGCAGGCCTGCTTCTTCGCCCTCAGCGGCGTGCTGCCCCGCGAGGAGGCCCTGGAGCGGATCCGCGCCTCGATCCGCCACACCTACGGCCGCAAGGGGGAGGCGGTGGTGGCCATGAACCTGGCGGCTCTCGATGCCAGCCTCGACCACCTGCAGCCGCTGGACTGGCGCAGCCTCGACGCCACTCAGGCTGCGGGCCCACCAGACGCCGAGGCGCAGCCGGATCCCGCCCCCACCGAGCCCAGCCTCGGCGAGCGGCTGGCGGAGGCCCCCGCCTTCGTGCGCAACGTGATCGCGCCGATGCTGGAGCGCCGCGGCGATGCGCTGCCCGTGAGCGCCCTGCCCTGCGACGGCACCTGGCCGGTGGGCACCGCCCGCTGGGAGAAGCGCAACATCGCCGCCGAGGTGCCGGTGTGGGAGAGCGACCTGTGCGTGCAGTGCGGCAAGTGCGTGATGGTGTGTCCCCATGGCGTGATCCGCGCCAAGGTGGCGGACCCGGCCGCCTTCGACGCCGCTCCCGAGGGCTTCCGCACCGCCCCGGCCCGCGACCATGCCTTCAGCGGCCAGACCTTCACGATCCAGGTGGCCGCCGAAGACTGCACCGGCTGCAGCCTCTGCGTTGAGGTGTGTCCGGCGCGGGACCGGCGCCAGCCCCGGCGCAAGGCGATCAACATGGCGCCGCAGCGGCCACTGCGGCAGCAGGCCCGCGGTCACTGGGATTTCTTCCTGCAGCTGCCCGAAGTGGCCAGGGCCGGGCTGAATCTGCACAAGATCGGCCAGCAGCAGCTGCAGGAGCCCCTGTTCGCCTTCTCCGGCGCCTGCGCCGGCTGCGGCGAAACCCCCTACCTCAAGCTCGCCACCCAGCTGTTCGGGGACCGGATGCTGGTGGCCAACGCCACGGGCTGCAGCTCCATCTACGGCGGCAACCTGCCCACCACCCCCTGGAGCGCCAACGGCGAGGGCCGCGGTCCGGCCTGGAGCAACTCGCTCTTCGAGGACAACGCCGAGTTCGGCTACGGCATGCGCGTGGCCCTCGACCAGCGGCGGCAGGCGGCCCTCTCCTTGCTGGAGTGTCTGGCGCCGCAGCTGCCGCCGGCCCTGGTGGACGGGCTGCGCACGGCGGATCAGGGCGACGAGGCCGGCCTCATGGAGCAGCGGCAGCGGGTGGCGGCGCTCAAGGAACGGCTGCAGGCGCTGCTGCCGCAGGGAGAGGACTCCTCCCCCCAGAGCCAGACGGCCGCCCGGCTGCTGGAGCTGGCCGACGCCCTGGTGAAGACGAGCGTGTGGCTGGTGGGCGGTGACGGCTGGGCCTACGACATCGGCTTCGGCGGTCTCGATCACGTGCTGGCCAGCGGTCGCGACGTGAACGTGCTGGTGCTCGACACCGAGGTGTACTCCAACACCGGCGGCCAGGCGTCGAAGGCCACGCCGCTGGGGGCGGTGGCGAAGTTCGCCGCCGGCGGCAAGGGTGCCGCCAAGAAGGATCTGGGCCTGATGGCGATGACCTATGGCCACGTGTACGTGGCCAGCGTGGCCATGGGCGCCCGTGACGAGCACACCATCCGCGCCTTCCTGGAGGCGGAGAGCTACCCGGGCCCCTCGCTGATCCTGGCCTACTCCCACTGCATCGCCCACGGCATCGCCATGGCCAAGGGCATGGAGCACCAGAAGCTGGCGGTGGATGCGGGCCGCTGGCTGCTCTACCGCCACGACCCCCGGCGGTTGGAGCGCGGCGAGGCTCCACTGCAGCTCGACAACCCGGCGCCGAGCCGCTCCCTGAAGGAGGCGATGGCGGCGGAGCAGCGTTTCCAGATGCTGCGCTACAGCCAGCCGGAGCGGGCCCACCAGCTGCTGGAGGAAGCCGAGGCCGAACGCGACCGCCGCTGGGCCGCCTACCGCGCCCTGGCCGGCAAGGCCGGAGGCCCCACGCCATGACCTTCTCCACCCTCACCCCCGACCTCTCCACCCGCTACCTGGGTCTGCCGCTGCGCACGCCCCTGGTGGTGGGGGCGGCCGGCCCCCTCAGCGAAACCGTGTCTCAGCTGGAGGCCCTGGAGCGGGCCGGCGCCGCCGCGATCGTGCTCCACTCCCTGTTCGAGGAGCAGATCGAGCGGGAGCAACTGGCCCTGCACTGGCACGTGCAGCAGGGCAGCGAGAGCTACGGCGAGGCCCTCAGCTACCTGCCCGAGCTGGCCGCGGCCCATGGCGGTGCCGATCCCTACCTGCGGCTGATCGAGCAGGCCCGCCGGCGGCTCGCCATTCCCGTGATCGCCAGCCTCAACGGCAGCCGCGCAGGCAGCTGGGTGGAGACGGCCCGCCGCATCGAGGCCGCCGGGGCCTCCGCCCTCGAACTCAACATCTATGTGCTGCCCACCGATCCGGAGCTCTCCAGCGCCGCGATCGAGGCGGAGGTGGAGGAGATCGTGCGCGAGGTGCGCGCCGAGGTGGCGCTGCCGCTGGCGGTGAAGCTGGGCCCCTTCTTCACCAACATCAGTGCCATGGCGCGGCGGGTGGCGGCGGCCGGCGCCCAGGGGCTGGTGCTGTTCAACCGCTTCTATCAGCCCGATATCGACATCGAGGAGATGACGGTGCGGCCCAACCTGCTGCTCAGCACCCCCCACGATCTGCGCCTGCCGATGCGCTGGATCGCCCTGCTGCACGGCCGCATGGACGTGGATCTGATCGGCAGCGGTGGTGTGCACCGCGGCACCGACGTGGTGCGGCTGCTGATGGCGGGGGCCTGCGCCACCCAGGTGGTCGCAGCTCTGCTGCGCCACGGTCCGGAGCGGCTGCGGGGGCTGGAGGACGAGCTGGCCACCTGGCTGATGGAGCACGACGTGGCCAGCGTCAGCGAGCTGATCGGCTGCATGAGCCAGGCCCAGTGCCCCGACCCCGAGGAGTACGAGCGGGCCCAGTACATGCGGGCCATCCAGAGCTACCGGCCGGCTGAGCCCATCCCGGTCCCGGGGGCCTGGTGAGCCGGGTCGCCGAGCTGGCCGAACGGCTGCGGGCCAGCGTGACCAGGCCCTGGACGCTGATGGAGGTGTGCGGCGGTCAGACCCACGCCATCGTGCGCTGGGGCCTCGACCAGCTGCTGCCGGAGGGTCTGCGGCTGATCCACGGCCCGGGCTGTCCGGTGTGCGTCACCCCCGCCGCCACCCTGGATGCGGCCCTGGCGCTGGCCCGCCGCCCCGACGTGATCCTCTGCTCCTACGGCGACATGCTGCGGGTGCCCGGCAGCGCGCCCGGCGACGACCTGCTGGGAGCGCGGGCGGCCGGCGGCGACGTGCGCCTGCTCACCTCGCCGCTGCAGGCGATCGGCCTGGCCCGGGAGAACCCCGGGCGCCAGGTGGTGTTCCTGGCGGTGGGCTTCGAGACCACGGCCCCGGCCACGGCCCTGCTGGCCCGGCAGGCCCTGAGCCTCGGCCTGTCCAACCTCTCGCTGCTCAACGCCCACGTGCGGGTGCCACCGGCGATGGCGGCGATTCTCGAGGCTCCCGGCAACCAGGTGCAGGGTTTCCTGGCGGCGGGCCACGTGTGCACGGTGATGGGCCTGCAGGAGCTGGAGCCCCTGGCCGCCGGCCACGGCGTGCCGGTGGTGGCCACGGGATTCGAGCCCGAGGACCTGCTGCTGGGGCTGTGGCGCTGCGTGCAGCTGCTGGAGGCGGGCACCCCGGCGGTGGTGAACGCCTATGGCCAGGTGGTGCGCGAGCACGGCAATCCCGGGGCCAGGGCCTTGCTGGAGGAGGTGTTCGCGGTGGTGGATCAGCCGTGGCGCGGCCTGGGGGTGATCCCGGGCGGCGGTCTGGGGCTGCGGCCCGCCTACGCGGATCTCGATGCCCGCCGCCGCTTCGGTGGGTTCTGCGGCGAGGCGCCAGGCTTCGGCGGTGTGAACAGCACCTCGGGCGACGGCTTCGGTGATGGCCCATCGGCGTGCATCGCCGGCCAGATCCTGCAGGGGCGGGCCGTGCCCACCGACTGCCCCGCCTTCGGGGGGCGCTGCCGGCCGGAGCATCCACTGGGGGCGCCGATGGTGTCGAGCGAGGGGGCTTGCGCGGCCTACCACCGCTACCGCAGCGCCGAGGCGACGACCGTCGCAGCCGCAGCACCCGCCCTGTGAGCGGTTCCCTGCCCCTGGACGGGGATGCCTGCATCCAGCTGGCCCACGGCGGTGGCGGCACCCTGATGCAGCGACTGATCGATCAGGAGCTGCGTGCCCTGTACACCGATCCGCAACAGGTGCTGCACGATGCCGCCAGCCTGGCCCTGCCCCATGGCCGGCTGGCCTTCAGCACCGATGGCTACGTGGTGCAGCCGCTGGAGTTTCCGGGCGGTGACATCGGCCGGCTGGCGGTGGTGGGCACCGCCAACGACCTGGCCATGGCCGGGGCCCGCCCCCTGTGGATCAGCGTCGGGCTGATCCTGGAGGAGGGGCTGCCCCTGGCGCTGCTGCGGCGGCTGGTGGCCTCGATGGCGGCCGCGGCCAGAGAGTGCGGCGTGGCGATCGTGACCGGTGACACCAAGGTGGTGGAGCGGGGCAAGGCCGACGGCATCTTCATCACCACCAGTGGCATCGGCACGCTGTGCGATTCCGCACGGGGCAGTGCTGCGGCAACCGGTTCCAGCGCCATCGATCCCACCGCGATCCGCCCGGGGGATCAGGTGCTGGTGAGCGGCGATCTGGGCCGCCACGGGGTGGCGATCCTCGCCGCCCGCCACGGCCTGCGGTTGGAGCCGCCCGTGCTCAGCGACTGCGCTCCGCTCTGGCCTCTGGTGGAGCAGCTGCTGGCGGCCGGGGCGGTGCCCCACTGCCTGCGGGATCTCACACGGGGCGGGCTGGCCAGCGCCCTGCAGGAGCTGGCCGTTGCGGCCCGGGTGGAGATCGCCATCGAGGAGCACCGTCTGCCGGTGCTCCCGGCGGTGGCCAGCACCTGCGCGGTGCTCGGCTTCGAGCCCCTGCACCTGGCCAACGAAGGGCGGCTGGTGGCGGTGGTGGCACCGGAGCAGCGGGCCCTGGTGGAACCGTTGCTCGCGGCCGGAGGTGGGGCCTGGATCGGCGAGGTGCGCCCGGCTCACCGCAGTCCGCGGGTGCTGCTCACCACGGCCCTGGGCACCGAGCGGCTGCTGGTGCCCCTCAGCGGCGAACTGCTGCCCCGGATCTGCTGAGCGGTTCCCGCCACCAGAGGGCCAGCCCGCCGCCCCGGCCGCGGGCCACCAGCCAGGCCTCCTCCCCCTCCTGCCGGCTGGCGATCAGGGCGAAGAAGGGCAGGGAACGCTCGGCCGGTCGGGCCAGAGGGCGCTGCCACAGCCGCCGCCCCGCCAGCCGCATCTCGAGGCGATCGAACCAGAACACCAGCAGGGGCCGCCGGCCGCGCAGCTCGCCACCGCCCTCGAAGCGCAGCTCCAGGCTCCCGAGCCCCACGCTGTTGCGTACGGCCAGCTCGCCGTTGCTGCCAGGGGTCAGGCTGAGGCTGGCGGCGAGGGGCCGCAGCAGTGCCGCCGCGGCCTGCATCGGCCGGGCCTGGCGATCCCAGAGCCGCTGCAAGCGCCAGCCGCCACGCAGGGCCTCCGCATCCAGCCCCGACCCGTGGGTGCGGCTGTGCCGCTCCAGCTCCAGGATCGCGGCGGCGTCGAGCTCAGACAGGGGCATCAGACAGGGGCATCGGCGCGGCCGCAGAGGCCTTACTTCACACCTCGCAATCGTTGCATGGGTATCCCTGCTCAACCTGCTTGCCTGCCTGAGGGGACCTTCATACGGTCAAAGAACATTCATCCCACCGACGCCATGACGGCTTCCCACGGCTACAACACCGCAGCCGATCCCCTCACCGACCATCCACCCTCCAGCGCCTTCCCCCCGGCGGACCATGATCCGGTGGAGGCCTATTTCGAGTGCATCACCACCTGCTCCATCGATGATGGCGAGTGCGTGACCACCTGCACGGAGATCCTCCGCCAGCACAGCTGAGCTCCGCATCTCTCGGCGCTCTTCACGCCACCACTCCATCACGCCCCACTCCATCACGCCGCCGCCCCGGCGATCGTTGTTCTCGATGGTTCTGCAACAGCGGCGTGAGCCCTATCCGCACTGGGAGTACACCGATCCATCCGGTGCGGAGGTGCTGCGGGTGGTGCCCGAACGGGGTGGCCTGGTCACCGCCTGGAGCAGCCTCGGCCGCGACTGGCTCTACTTCGACGCGGAGCGGTTCGCCGATCCGAGCCTGTCGGTGCGGGGAGGAATCCCGGTGCTGTTCCCGATCTGCGGCGGGGTGCCCTCCGGGCGGCTGAGCCTGCCCCAGGGGGAGGTCAGCCTGGCCCAGCACGGCTTCGCCCGCGACAGGCCCTGGAGCCTTTCCGCCCTGGAGGATGGCCTGGGCGTGCGGCTCGAGCTCGGCCATGACCCCGACACCCTGGCGGCCTATCCCTTCCGCTTCCGGCTTCGCCTCGACTACAGGCTGGCCCCCGGCGAACTGGCCATCGAGGCGTTGGTGAGCAACGCCGGCGAGGATCCGATGCCCTTCAGCTTCGGGCTCCATCCCTACTGGGCCGTGGCGGATCTGGCGGCCGTGCGCCTTGAGGGGCTGCCCGCCGAGGGCTTCGACCACCACACGATGGCCCCGGCCGCGCTGGCCGGACAGCTCGACGCGCTCGGTGAGGGCGTGGACCTGCTGGCCCATCCCCGCGGACCGGTGCGGCTGCTTGACGCCGGCGGCGGCGGCACGGTGACCCTGGAGCCCAGCGCTCCCCTCGATCTGGTGGTGCTCTGGACCGACCCACCCCGGCCGATGCTGTGCCTGGAGCCCTGGACGGCCCCCCGCGGGGCCCTGATCAGCGGCGACCGCCGCCTGATGGTGGAGCCGGGTGGCTCCTGCAGCCTGAACTGCCGCTACCGGGTGGAACCCGGGGGTGGCTAGATGTGGGGTGGCCCAGTCCACGCCCCTGCCCTCGCTTCCGCGATGCGGCCTCCCGTCATGCCCCCCCTCGCCATCCCCTCCGACGCGGCTGAACGGCTCCCCGAGCTGGCGGGCGATGGGGCGAGCGAAGGGCCGCCTCAGTCCGGTGCCGATCCGGTGTTCGATCACATCAGCGAGCTGGCACGGCGCTGCGCGGGCACGGAGATCGCCATGCTCAGCCTGGTGGACCACGACCTGCTGCGGTTCCGGAGCTGCGTGGGGCTGGAACTGCACACCAGTTCGCTGCCGCGCGGCGCCTCCCTCTGCGGCCAGACGGTTCTCAGCCGCGATCCCCTGATCGTGGCCGATGCGCAGAGCGATCCCCGCGCGCAGGCCCACCCGCTGGTCACGGGGCCACCCCATGTGCGCTTCTATGCCGGCTTTCCCCTGATCTCCTCCGGCGGTTTCCAGCTGGGCAGCCTGTGTGTGTTCGGCCACGAACCGCGGCAGCTGGATGGCCAGCAGGTGGACAGCCTGCAGCGCCTGGCCGCTCTAGCGGCCCACCGCTGCGAAGAACTCAGCCGGTCCCACAGCCAGGCTGCGGAGCCTGCGGAGGCGGAACAGGCCTCACCGGGGCTGCTGGGCCGGGAGGAGATCCTGCGGCAGCTCGAGCGGAAGGTGGCCCAGGCGGCGGGTCATCCCTTTGCCCTGGTGCGGTGCCGGCTGCGGGATCACGAGCGCATCAATGCCGCCTTCGGCGCGGCCGTGGCGGAGGCCTGCCTGGCGGAGGCCTCGCGTCGCCTTCTGGCCGTGCTGCCGCCCGGGGGCGCGATCGGCGGGATCGGGGAGGGGGACCTGCTGGTGCTGTGGCCGGATCCGCCGCCGCCGGAGCGGCTCGATGCCCTCGGGCAGCGCCTCACCACGGCGGTGAGCCAGCTGCACCGGGTCGGGGATG
This sequence comes from Cyanobium sp. PCC 7001, assembly GCF_000155635.1. Taxonomy (NCBI): domain Bacteria; kingdom Bacillati; phylum Cyanobacteriota; class Cyanophyceae; order Synechococcales; family Prochlorococcaceae; genus Cyanobium; species Cyanobium sp. PCC 7001. The sequence goes on along the minus strand of NZ_DS990556.1, from coordinate 1,406,215 downwards.
TGTCGGTGGGGATGGCAATGGCGGTGGGCATCGCCGTGGCCAGGGGTCACGGCGAATCCAGCCAGGCGCTGCTGGCGGACGGGGGGCTGGCCCTGCAGCGGGCCTGCACCATCCAGGGCTGCGCCTGGCACGGCCTGGATGCCCAGAGCCGCAGCGCCACGCTGGGGGGGTTCCGCTTCGCGTCCGAGTTCCACACCGCCCTCGATGAGCGCGATCTGGCCCCGTCGTTTCAGCCGATCGTGGACCCCGCCAGCGGCCGGCCCCTCGGCTTCGAGGCCCTGGCCCGCTGGCAGCATCAGGGCCAGCTGCTGCCGCCGGCCCGCTTCCTTCCAGAGGCCCGCGATGCCGGCCTCACCGGCGAGGTGGATCTGCTGATGCTGGAGAAGGCCCTGGCGGCCCTGCCCCAGCTGGCCGAGGCCCCGGGGGGCCAGCCGGCCGCTCCGATGCTGATGAGCGTGAACCTCTCCAGCGGCGTGCTCAGCGACCCCTCCCTCGGCGCCAGGCTGCTGGAACGCCTGGAGGCCGCCACCCTGCCCGCCGGCTGGACCCTGCAGGTGGAGCTGCTGGAGGAGGCCTTCCATGCGAGTTCCGCCGCGGTGGATGCCTTCCTGCAGCGCCTGGCCGCCCTGCAGGTGAGCGTGGCGATCGATGATTTCGGCACGGGCTATTCGTCGCTGGCGCGGCTGATCTCCCTGCCGATCCAGCGGGTGAAGCTCGACCGCAGCTTCATCGCCCAGCTCGATTCCGGCAGCCGCTCCCCGCGCACCCTGCTCAGCAGGATGGTGCTGATGCTCCGGGATCTGGATCTGGCGATCACGGCGGAGGGGGTGGATTCCGCCGTGCAGCGCGCCTGGCTGCTGGAGCAGGGCATCCGCAGCGCCCAGGGGTACCTGTTCGCCCCGCCGCTGCTCCTGCACGAGGCCGTGGCCTGGCTGGGCGGGCAGGCGGTGGGGGCGGGCGAGCGCCCTAGCCCGTGACCGGCGGCAGGGTGCTGGGATTGCCGTTGCGGATGGCGTGATACCCCGGGGAGAGGATCTCCACCTTGGCGGCGGCGAACTGGTCCTGGATGGCGGCCAGTAGATCGGAGAGAGTCTCGCGGTACTTCTTGGCGTCGCGCACGCTGGCGGTGAGCTCGTAGCTGATGTGGAAGTCGTTGAGGCTGGTCTGCAGCACGAAGGGCGCCACCTCCTCACTGATGCCCTCCACGGATTCGGCCGCGGCCAGCAGCAGGGCGTGCACCTGGCGCCAGGGCACGTCGTAGCCGATGGTGATCGTGGTGCTGAGCGCCACGGGCTTGCGGATCTCCCGGCGGGAGAAGCTGTAGTTCACCACCGAGGAGGTGATCACGGCCGCGTTGGGGATGCTCACCAGTTCGTTGCGGGGCGTGCGGATGCGGGTGACCAGCAGGGCCCGCTCCTGCACGTGGCCCACCACGCCGTTGATCTCCACCCGGTCACCCTCCAGGAAGGCGCGGGTGTAGATGAGCATCAGACCGCTGATCACGTTGGTGGCGACGGCGCTGGAGCCCAGGGCCGCCAGCACGCCGAACAGCAGGCCGGCCCCCTGGAACACCTTGCTGTCGGAGCCGGGGATGTAGGGGAAGGCGAACACCAGCCCGATCAGCACGATCAGGATGTTGGCGATGCGGCGGGTGGGAATCGCCCACTCCCGGTAGAACCAGCGGATGCTGATCTGGCCGCGCCGCAGGGCGGAGAACAGCCAGTTGCTGACGCGCAGCATCAGGGTGGTGAGCACCGCGATCAGGGCGATCCAGAGCAGGTTGGGCACCAGAGCCAGACAGGCCTGGATCAGCCGGATCGCCAGGCGCAGAATCTGGCCGCGCAACCCCTCCGCCATGGCCTGGGTGGGGGGGAAGAAACTGAGCAGCAGCGGGATCAGCAGCCAGCTCACCGTGAGCAGCAGGCCCCAGTGCAGGATCGAGAGCGAGAGCTGGGTGAAGGCCCGGGTCTGGGCGGGGGTGATCAGGGTCTGCTTGCCGATCTTCAGCTTCGGGGCCACCTGCACGCTGCGGCCCGAGAGCCAGCGCTTGAGCCGCACGTGGGTGCGCCGCTGCCAGCGCAGCCACACCACGTAGATCGCCAGCACAGCCAGGGCCAGCAGGGTGCCGACGATCCAGTTGCGCAGCCTGTTGCGGTCTTCGTAGTCCAGAACGGCCTTGCGCACCGCGTCGCGGTAGCGGTTGGCCAGGGCCTCACGGGTGGTGCCGGCCTCCTTGGCGGCCCGCTCATCCACGGCCAGTCCGGGCTGGAAGTTGCCCTGCGGGTCGAGCAGGCCCACCATCGAGTAGGGCGGCTCCTCCCGCACCACCACCCGGTCGGCCCGGAAGCGGGGACTGCGCACCAGCCGGTTGAGCTGGGTGGTGATCCGGGCGGCCACCTCATCGGGCGACTGGGCGCCGGCGGCGCTCTTGATCTCCACCACCCGCTGCCCGTCGAGGGTGATCCAGGCGGCGCTGGCGATCTGGGGAAGGCCCAGCAGCAGCAGGGCCGCCAGCAGGAAGGCGAAACAGCGCCGGGTGCCCACGGGGTTCAGGGGCCGAAAGGCCAGCTTTTCGGCATTATCCGGCTCCACGGGCCCGGCCGCCCACGGCCGGGTCGCCACGTCCCGTCCCGGCGTCAGCCGCCGCCCCGCCGCCAACGGAAATACCGCTCCAGCCAGCCCAGCAGCCGCTGCGGCGCCCGGGCCTTCTTCCACACGCCGGCGGCGTATTTGTTGGCCTCGCTGAAGGTGGGATAGGCGTGCACCGTGCTGAAGATGCGGCCCAGCCCGAGGTTCCAGCGCATCGCCAGCACGAACTCCGACAGCAGTTCGCCGGCGTGCTCGGCCACGATCGTGGTGCCGAGGATCGTGTCCTTGCCGGGGGTGGTGAGCACCTTCACGAAGCCCCGCTCGGCGCTCTCCACGATGGCCCGGTCGAGCTCGTGCAGGGGGAAGCGGGTGACCTCCACCGGGATCTGCTGGGCCGCGGCCTCCGCCTCGGTGAGGCCCACCGTGGCCACCTCCGGATCGGTGAAGGTGGTGCGGGGGATCACACGGTAGTCGGCCCTGAAGCGCCGCACGCCGCCGAACAGGGCGTTCACCGCGGCGTACCAGGCCTGGTGGGCGGCGGTGTGGGTGAACTGGAACGGCCCGGCCACATCGCCGGCCGCGTAGATGTTGGGGTAGAGGGTCTGCAGGTAGGCGTTGGTGGTGATCGTGGCGCCGGTGGGAATGCCGAGCTCCTCGAGGCCGTAGCCCTGCAGCCGTGCCCGGCGGCCCAGGGCGCAGAGCACCGCATCGCAGGCCAGGGTGCGGGTCTGGCCCTCGTGCTCCACCTCCACCCGAGCCGCCCCTGAGGCATCGGCGGCGAAGCCCCGCACCTGGGTGTGGGTGAGCACCTGCACCCCGTCGGCCTCCAGGGCGCGGCGCACCTCCTCGGCCACGTCGGCGTCCTCGCGGCGCAGCAGCCGGCCGCTGCGCTGCACCAGGGTCACCGGCAGCCCCAGCTGGGCCAGGGCCTGGGAAAGCTCGCAGCCGATCGGCCCGCCCCCCAGCACCACCAGTCGGGGACGCTCCAGGGGGCAGGTGCGCAGGTAGGTCCAGATCGTTTCGCTGGTGAGCAGCGGCACCTGATCGGCGCCCGGCAGATCGGGCAGCACGGGGGCGGCGCCGGTGGCCAGCACGATGGCCCGGCTGGTGAGACGCAGCTCATGGCTGCTCTTGCGGGGGCCGGCGCCCTCGGCCTCGCCGGCGCCGGGGCTGTCGTGGCGGCGGATCGCCACGGTCCAGGGATCCAGCAGGCGGGCGTGGCCGCGGATCACCTCCACGCCGAGCCCCTCGTAGCGCTCCACGCTGTCGTGGGGGGCCACGGCCTCCACCTTGGCGGCCACCCGCTCGAACACCTGCCGCACCGAGAGGCGCGGCTCCACCGGCTCCAGGCCCCAGCGGTCGGCGCGGCGCATGCGGGCCGCCAGGCGGGCCGAGGCGATCAGGGCCTTGCTGGGCACGCAGCCGGTGTTGAGGCAGTCGCCGCCCATGGCGTCGGCTTCGATCAGGGTCACGCGGGCCTTCACCGTGGCGGCGATGTAGCTGCTCACCAGCCCGGCGGCGCCGGCGCCGATCACGATCAGGTTGCGGTCGAAGCGGCGCGGGCGGCTCCAGCGGCGGTAGAGGCGCCAGGTGGCCAGGCGGTTGGTGGCGGCCCGGGCCAGCCAGGGGAAGGCGGCCAGCAGGCCGAAGGAGAGCAGCAGCGGCGGCGAGAGGATGCCCCCCAGCCCCTGCAGCTGGGCCAGCTGGGTGCCGGCGTTCACGTACACGAGTGTGCCGGGCAGCATGCCGATCTGGCTGGTGAGGTAGTACGAGCCGGCCCGCATCGGTGTGAGGGCCATCAGCAGGTTCACCAGGAAGAAGGGGAACACCGGCGCCAGCCGCAGCGTGAGCAGGTAGAGCACCCCATCGCGCTGTACGCCGGCCTCGATCGGCGCCAGCTGCCGCCCGAAGCGCCGCTGCACCAGATCGCGGAAGAGGGTGCGGGCCAGCAGGAAGGCCAGCAGGGCGCCGGCGCTGGAGGCGAACGACACCAGCAGCGTGCCGAGCCCGAGGCCGAACAGGGCCCCGCCGGCCAGGGTGAGCACCGCCGCCCCCGGCAGCGATAGGGCGGTGACCACCACGTAGAGGCCCATGTAGGCCAGGGCGCTCTGCAGCGGTGCCTCCTGCCGCCAGGCCAGCAGCCCGCCCTGGGCCCGCTGCAGGGCTTCCAGGGTCAGCTGGCGCTGCAGCCCGAACCCGAAGAACAGGGCCACCGCCAGGGCGATGAGCGCCAGCAGCAGCAGCTTGCGCCAGCCGCCGCCCTGGGGCTCCGGTTCCGGGGAGGCCTCACCGGGCGGGGCCCCGCCGGAGGGGGCTGCGGCTGCGGAGGGGGGCATGAAATCGGGTGGGCTGGTTCTCTACCTTCCTCCCTACCTGCTGGGGCCCCTTGCGGATTGATGCCCCTCGGCCGCGGCGGGAACGGACAGCGGTTGCCCCTCCAGCCCCACGTACACCACCACGATCCGGGCGGGACCGGGGCCCAGGCTTCTGCCCCGGTGGGGGGTGTTCACCAGCTCGATCAGCCCGTCGCCCGCCTCCAGCGTGATCGTGTCACCCGTGGCGGAGTTCACCTGCAGCCGGCCCTCCAGCAGCACGCCGGCATTGATCATGGGATGCACGTGGGGGGGCAACGACGTCCCGGCCGGGATGGTGATGCGCAGCACCGTCACCTCCGGCTGCCCTGGCCCCAGGGGCGGCAGCGGGGTGCCATCCCAGCTGCGGGTGCCCTTCACAAGCTGCTCCACCTGGATCGAAGGGGGGTGGGCCGGCTCCCCGTCGGCGTGGGCGGAGCCGGCCGCCAGGGCGAGCGCCAGCAGGGCCGGAGCGCCCCAGCGCCGGAGCCGCGGGGGCGGCAAGGGGATGGGCCGCATGGACGCTGTGCTGTTGCGCGCACCCTGGAAAGCCGTTGCGGTGCTGTCAACGTCAGGTCGCCTCGCCAGTGTGGAAGAGCCGTGATGCCTGCGTTCGCCATCCCATGGAGCAGCCCGCTTCGATCGTGAGCCTGTCGCGGGCGATCCAGCTCTCCCTCTCGCCGGTTTTCCTGCTCACCGGCATCGCCGGCCTGCTGAACATCTTCACGGGACGGCTGGCCCGGATCATCGACCGCACCCGGGTGCTCCAGGCAGCGCTGGATCAGGACCCCGCCGGTGAGGCGTCCTCCCTGCACCGCAGCATCCAGGTCCAGCGGCGCCGCCTGTTCCTCACCAACCGCGCCATCCTGCTCACCGGCATCGCCGCCCTGCTGGTGGCCGCGGTGGTGGCCGTGCTGTTCATCGGCTCGATCGCCGCCCTGGATCTGGCGGCGATCGTGGTGCCGGTGTTCGTGGTGGCGATGCTGGCCCTAATCGGCGGGCTGCTGCTGTTCCTGCTCGAGGTTCAGATCGCCATCCGGCAGAACCCTCGGCGCTACTACTGAGCGGCGGGAGCCCCGGTAGGTCCAGGGGCTGGGGCCGTGCCGCCGCTCCCGTTGCCGCCCCCCTCGATGGCGCCCTTGATCCGCGCCCTCACCTCGGCCTTGCAGGTTTCCTTGGCAGCGTCGATGGTGGCGCCGGCATTCACGTTCTGCACCACGCAGTCGCACACCTGCTGCACGAAGGCCGGCGGCGGCTGGGTCACGCCCTTGCTCACCAAGTCAGCCTTCAGCTTGGCCTCGCACTGGTTGCGGATGATCCGGTCCCGGATCGCCTGGGCCTGGGAGGGTGGCACCGCCAGGGTGACCAGGCAGGTGGCCCCGGCCAGCGGCAGAAACCATGGCCTGGCCGGAAGCTTGGCGAGCGGGGACATGGCACCGAGGGCAGATGGCGGACTCTGGCACGGTCCATCCGCTCGCCGGCCGGCGGGCGACGCGGCTCAGTCGCGCTGCCAGCGGGCCCGCATGGGGGAGCCGGCATCGGGGTAGGGCGCGTCCAGGCTGCCGCCGAAGGCCTTCACCAGGGCCTTGCCCAGGCCGTGGGTGGCGTGGATGCCCGTCAAGCGCAGCAGCACCGGACCCGTGGCCGGATCGCCGCTGACGTCGATCAGGCGCTCGAGTGGATGGTCCAGGCGCATGCGCTCGTCGGTGTTGTTCACCAGCCGCATCACCTCCTCGCTGTGGCTGGCCAGGAAGGCGCCGGAGAGGGTGAGTTCGCCGGCAGGCACCCCATCGCGGATGCGCTGGCAGGCCGGGCAGCGGTGGCTGGCGGCCACGCTGGACGGCGCCTCCCAGCACCAGCGCCCCTTCTGGAAGGTGGCCTGGCAATCCGGGCAGGTACTGGGCTGGGGCGGCTTGCGGCGCAGCTGGTAGGGATCACTGGGCTGCCCGCTCGCCATGCCGTCGTTCCGGGGGCGATGGCTGGTGCTGTTCATGACACGCGACCCTGCTGCTCCTGCTGTAGCCAGGGCGGCAGGATGCGTCAGGGTCGCGAGAATGGGGATGCCCGGAGCGTGGCCTCTCCGGCGCCTGGAGCGAGCCGATGACCCCGCCCTCCTTTCACCTCTCGATCCCGGCGCGGGATCTGGAGCTCACGCGCCGCTGGTACGAGCGGGTGCTGGGCTGTGTGGCCGGCCGCAGCAGCTCGGCGGCGCTGATCCTCGATCTGGGGGGGCACCAGCTGGTGGCCCAGCACCAGCCCCACGCTCAGGATCCGGAGCCGGCCCAGCGGGGCATCTACCCGCGCCACTTCGGCCTGGTGTTCGAGGAGCTGTCCGAGTGGCAGGCGCTGCGGGAGCGGGTGGAGGCGGCCGGTGAACCCTTCGCCGTGGCGCCGAAACGGCGCTATCCCGGCACGGTGCTGGAGCACCACACCTTCTTCCTGAACGACCCCTCCGGCAACTGGCTGGAGTTCAAGCACTACGGCCACCCCGAGGCGGTGCTGGGCTGCTGCGAGCAGGCCTCGGTGGGCGATCCGGAGCTGCGGCGAGGGCCATGATCAGGGCCATGACCAGGGCCAGCAGCCTGGTGGCGGCCGTGCTGCTGACCAGCGCTCCGGTCTGGGCCGGCCCAGACTGCCAGGCCCTGCAGCAGCAGCGCGACCAGCTGGCCCGCGCGGCGATGCAGGCCGAGATCGACCTGCTGCAGAGCGTGCGGCAGCGCCTCTGCCCGCGCCAGGAGGCGCTGGCCACCGCCGCCAACGCCGGGGCGCAGCAGGGCCCGCAGGAGGAGCCGCTGGATCAGCCTCTGGATTACGACGCCTACATCCGCTGCCGCGAGCAGGCGGAGGCCGAGCTGCGGCGCAGCCGCCCCGTGCTCCACCGCAACCGGCGGGGCTTCACGTACTACACAGCCGACGGCGCCCGCCTGGCTGGGGAGGCCGATGCGGTGCAGGAGCAGCTGCGGGTCCAGTGCGGCCGCTGAGCCCGATCAGGCTGCGCCATCCGGCCGTGGCCGCCATCGCACCGGAGCAGCTGGCGCGGATCCTGGCGGGAGAGGAGCGCCACCGCTGGCTGATCCTCGATGCCCACACCCGCGGCGATGAACGCCCTTGAGTGCTGGCATGGCCCGGCTGTCGATCATCATTCCCGCCCTGAACGAGGCCGCCACCCTGGGGCGCACGCTGCGGCACGTGCAGGCGCTGCAGCCGCCGGCCTGGGAGGTGCTGGTGGTGGATGGGGGCAGCAGCGATGCCACCGCGCGGATCGCCGCCGAAGCCGGCTGCACGGTGCTCCACAGCGAGGCGGCGGGCCGGGCCGTTCAGATGAACCTGGGCGCCCGCCACGCCACGGGCGATCTGCTCTGTTTCCTGCATGCCGACACCCTGATTCCCGACGATCTGGTGAGCGTGGCCGGGCGCACCTTCGCGGAGGCCTCGATTGCCGGCGCCGGCTTCATCTCCCTGATGGGGAACGGCGTCACCACCCGCTGGACGATCTCGATCCTGAATCTGCTCAAGACCCATCTGGCACCCCTGCTGTTCCGCCCCCATCTCTTTATTCGGGGATTGCGGCTGCTGTTCGGCGATCAGGTGATGCTCTGCCGCCGCAGCGATTTCCGGCGCTGCGGTGGGTTCGATCCGAGCCTGCCGATCATGGAGGATGGCGATCTGTGCCTGCGGCTGGTGCGGCTTGGACGCCTCGTGCTGATCAACCGCGTGGTGGAGAGTTCGGATCGGCGGGTGCAGCGCTGGGGCGCCGCCAAGGCCATCCTGATCTATGTCTGGATCGGCATTCTCTGGGGCCTCGGGGTGTCGCCGAGCCGCCTGAAGCGCTTCTACGGCGACATCCGCTGATTGAGGCGCCAGTCATCGGGAAGCAAGGCCAGCCGCAGTGGCTCCCGGGTGGGGCTGGCGCCCTGGAGATGGGGAAGGATGCCGGCCTCCGCATCGAGACGCACCGTGGCGGGGTTGTTCACGAAGCGGATCAGGTCGTGCTGGAGCTGCTGCTCCACCATCTGTTGCAGCCCGCCGGCACTCCGGCCTCAGCCTGGCAGCTGCGCTGCACGACGCCACCACCACGGCGGTTCAGGCTGTGGGCATCGGCAACCTGAGCGTTGCTGCCAGGATCCCACCATTCCCTCTTCGCTCCGCACCCTGTGATCCCTCTGCGCCGTTGTGTCCTGTGCCTGGGCACCCTGATCTGGGCCGGGGTTCTGCCTGGTGTTCCTGGCGGTGTCGCCGCCAGGGCCGATGTGGTGTTCGATGACTGCCATCCCACGGCCGGTGGAGGCGTCAGCTGCGACACCCGCCCCACCGGCGACACGCTGATGGACGATGAGGCTGCCCGCTTCGGACTGTTCGATGCCGCCAGCCCGGGCTGGAGTGAGTTCGAACCCTTCGAGGCCGATGACGACATGTTCGGGGGCAACGGCACCTGAGCCACGGCACGGTCGCCGCCTGTGGATGGTGCTCTGGCTTTTCCAGTGGACGAGGGATTTCCCGTTTCGAGGGTCACCAGGGGCCGATCGCATGGGCTGGGGGCGTGCCGAAGCTGTCAGGCATCTGCTCTGAGCAGAAAAAAGCTGGCCTCGGGATGGGTCGAGAAGGCTTCAATTGCCTCGCGATTGTTCACAGGCAGACCTGCGGTTGTGGCATTGCCGGCATTCCCGATGCCGAGGCAGAACATCTCCAACGCACCGCCGGATTGATGGTGATCTGGCCAAGGTGATCCATCGAAACCGCGGTGGAGCGGCCTACATGCGGCCGGAATCGATACCCTTTTTCACTTCTTCGATCGCCTCGTTGATCAACTGGATGGCCTTGACACGGTGGCCGCCTTTGTCATGGGTGGCCTGCTCCAGACTCTGCTTGGCCTGCTTGAGGTTCACCAATGCCGCCTTCATGTTGGGCTGATTGGCCTGGGCGGGTCGTGCCACCATCACACCCGCCGTGGAGGTGATGGTTGCGGCCATGAGGGTGACGATCGCGATCGGTTTCATGCTGTCTGTGCCTCGTTGACAACCAGGACTTTGAAGTTTGTCTCCGCAACGCTAGCAGGATTCAGCGATGGCACTCTTGCCCCTCGGCGGACCGTTTCATCCCGGAGAACGCAGGTAGAACACGAACTCAGGCCTCACCACCAGCCCACCGGCTGCTCTACACGGCTCTCCTCTGCCCAGATCTCCGGCAGTTGCGGCGATCAGCTTCCTGTCGTGATGAATGTCGGAGTCACCAGGCGACTCGATCACTGGCCAGCCAGTGGGCCAACGGTGCTCCCGCTCAGGCAGCGGCAACCCCGAACCCCGCGCCGTTTGGGGATGGCTCGTTGACCGTGGGGGATGGGACCGTGACCTGCCCCAACTGGCCGACACCACCATCCCCCTGCCGCTCAGTGGTCGCCTGACAGAGAGTCAGGCCGCCGCGAGGGTGGGGTAATCGGTGTACCCCACAGGGCCCGGGCTGTAGAACGTGGCCGGATCGGCGGCATTCAGCACGGCGCCGCGGCGGATGCGCTCCCGGGCCGTCGTGAGCACATCGCCGTGCATCAGGTGCAGGTAGGCCAGCGGCAGGTCATTGAGCTGCTGAACCAGCCAGGTGATCACACCGATCGGATCGCTGTCGGCGCTGTCGTTGAAGCTGTTGAGGGGGGAGAGGCGCAGCCCCACGAGCAGCAGCCGTGCGCGGTGGTGGAGCGGCCCGCCGTAGGGGTCGCTGCGGTGGTTCGTGCTGTCGCGCAGGACCTGATCCACCTGGTAGCCGTTGGCGCCGTGCACCTCCACACCGTCGAAGCCGGCGGCCATGGCGTTGCGGGCCTGCCGGCCGCCGTTCTGTTGGTGGTCTTCCTGCCCTCACAAATGCGTACCACCGGGGAAACGATCGGGGCCTCCGGATCTCAGGCCGGCGTGGCCACCTCGGCGCCGGCTCGTTGGTGCGCACCACTGCCGAACTGGTGGTGGGGCTGCTGCCGGAGTGGCGGTTCAGTCGGGAGCTCGATCCTTCCACCGGCCACCGCGAACTCAAGATCAGTCCTCAGCATCCGCAGGAACGGGCGGCAGCCGCCGCTCCACCAGCAGAAACACCAACCAGGCCAGCCCGGCACTGATGCCGCCGGTCCAGTGGTTGCGCAGCAGCTCCACGACCGACACCGTGCTGGCGCCAATGCGCAGGCCGCGCAGCAGAAAGCGGCCGAACGTCTCCAGCCGGGATGTGGGGGGCCTGGTCATCAGCGGCTCTTCAGGCAGAGGGCGCCGGAGCGGAACGTGGGCGGCATTGTGAGCCATCAACCCACCAGCCTGCACGGAAGGGAGCTGCTGGCTGTCATGAGATCGGTCTGGCCGCGGCGGTCTGGCTGGGTTCGTGCCAGAGCACGCCTTCGCGGTGGATCCAGGGGCACTGGCAGGGCACGGGTCAGGGGGCCGCGGCGCAGAAGCCTGTCGGTGTTCCGGAGATGACAGCGAATCCGATCACCTCGATGAAGGCAGGTCACAATGGGGCCATGACCATCGCACTGACTCCACAGCAACGTGAGGCCATCACAGAGGCATGCCGTCGCCATCATGTGGCGCGGCTGCATGCCTTCGGTTCTGTTGTGGGCTCCCAGTACCAACCAGGCGTGAGTGATATCGACCTGCTGGTGGAATTCCCGCCCTGTGATGCGGGAGCTCTCTACAAAGCCTACTTCAGTTTGCTGAATGAGCTTCGCCAGCAACTCCCAGCCCCGGTTGACCTTGTGATGGAAGACGCGGTTCGCAATCCCTACATCAAGGCTTCGATCGAAGCTGGCAAGTAGAGGCTCTATGCAGCGTGATCCAACTATGGTCAAAGCCGCCTGATCCGCTCGGCAGTGGAGCGGGAATTCATCATCATTGGAAAGGCGCTTAAGGTGATCTCCCGCAGGTTGCCAGATCTGTTCGCCTCCATACCGGAAGGGAGACAGATCATCGACTTTCGCAATCTGTTGACCCATGAATATCTGAACGTGAGTGATCGCCTTGTGTGGGGTTCGATTCAGGTTGATCTGCCTACTCTCAAGGCCCATTGCCGTGTGCTGCTGCAGGACCTGAACCCTTGCTGACGCCCCTCCTTCAAACCGCCATGGCCATGGGGGGCATCCGCGCCGCTGGGATTGGCCATTCCAGCCGCCAACGGATCGCCATCGGCCTCTCCCCCTCGTGGCTTTCGTCGGTGGCAAAGCCCAGGCACCGAAACAGCTCGGTGACACCGCCCTGCTTACGGTGTTCCCGCACGTAGCCGCAAGGTTTCTGCGCAGCAGTAGGCCGCTTCGATCTCGGCGCGGCTGTAGCGGCCCTGGACGCTCAGGGGCACCGGCAGGGCCCAGGGCACCGTGGCCTGTTCTTGGAAGCCTCGCGATGATGAGGCCCATGACCACCACGCCGACACCTCTGGCTCGTGGCGACGCGCTGGGATTCCGATGCCGACGTCCTGGTGGTGATGCCCTTCCAGGGTCGCCACCTGGCCACGATCCGTGAGATCTGCTGACTCTGCCAGGTGCGATTCCCCCTGGATCTCCTGGTCCGGCGGCCAGAGGAGATAGAAGTCCGCTATCGGGGTGGCGATCCGAGCGTGCGCGAGGCGAGTGACCATGGTGAGGTGCTCCATGGATGAACCCTGGTCGGCCGTTCCGGAGTGAGTGCCTAGGCGGAAGGTGATCTTTTTGCAGAATCACCTCATTCCAAGCTCTTGATCATTTGCCGAACCCAGTTGCTGAAGGCCTGGCGCCCAAGCGCTCCGGAGGCCACAGCCAGAATGGTGGCTTCCGCTGCTTCCGTCGAAGCGGTCAGTTCATACCCGTTCAGCATCAGCATGACTTCCATGGCGGCATGACCGATGCGTTTGTTGCCATCCAAAAAGGGATGGTTCCTGATCAGAGAAAACCCAAGGGCTGCTGCCTTATCGACGAGAGTGGGATAGAGATCAGTACCCGAGAATGTCTGGCGGGGCTGCGAGAGTGACGCCTCCAATAGGCCAAGGTCCCGCAATCCGGGCAATCCACCAGAGGTGGCGATCAGACGGCGATGCAGCTCCAGAACCTCGCTGAGGCTGAGAAAGCGGATCAAGCCAGGCGCCGGTAGAGCTCCTCATTCTTTGCCAGCACTTGGGAGGCGGCGACTTCAAAGTCGGCGGAGGGCCTGCTCAACAGATCGCGAACGGCGGCTGCCGCCAGGTCCTGCTGGGCCACATTGAGCCGTACAGCCACCTCGGCGAGGGCACGGGATTGCTCTTCATTGAGATTGATGGCGAGGGCCATGTCACTCCTCCAAGACTCTCACTTTAGGAGGGGTTGATGGGGGTTGCCCCCTCAAACCGCCAACGCCATGGCCGGCATCCACGCCGCCGGTATCGCCCGCTCCAACCGCCACCGAATCGCCATCGGCCTCTCCCCTTCGTGGCTCTCATACCGGGCAAACCCCAGACACCGAAACGGCTCGGTGACACCGCCCTGCCTGCGGTGTTCGCGCACAAACAGCAGCACCCTCGAGCCCCGCTCCTCGTGGTGGACATAGCGCTGACCGGTGGGGGAGGCGGCGGTGGTGGTGCTCTGGCTCTCCCAGTGGAACAGGGACGGGCCCAGGGCCAGGTCGCGGTAGCGGGTCGAGGGGGAGAAGAGGGCTTCGCTCTTGTTGAGGGTCACGAACAGCAGGTCGGTCTGGCTGGGTTCGTGCCAGAGCACGCCTTCGCGGTGGATCCAGGGGGCGTCGTCGTGGAGGATGCCGAACGCCGCTTCGATTTCGGCGCGGGTATAGCGGCCATGCACGCGCAACGGCGCCGGCAACGCCCAGGGCAACGGGTAGAGCCGGTGATCCGCCTGCTCGGCCAGCAGCTCCAGCAGCTGGACCAGCTCCACTCGCCAGGCACCCATCTGCCAGAGCACCGCCAGGGCTTCGGCCAGGGGCGTCCAGCGCTTGCCGGTGCCGAACAGTTGGGCGGTGAGCATCAGCCACTGGCGCTGCTCGCGATCGCCCAGACCGGTGACATCAGGAGGTGCGTCGGCCTGCAGCTGGGCAGCCAGCCAATGCAGGCGATCGGGGTCGTCCAGATGGAGCAGGCCGGCGCCGATGGCACGCGTGAGCCGCTCCTCCTCCGCGTGAGGCCCGACGCTGAGCCATCCCAGCTCGCGCCGCAGCGCGGTGAAGCTCACAGGAAACCGGGCGGTGGATATCCCGTAAAACTCCGCCGGCTCCATGCCCAGCGCGTCGAGCCAGTCGGCCAGGCCGGAGGCGGGGCCGATCACTCCCTCGGCCGCCAGGGCGCGCAGCTCCTCGATCAGTTGTGGTCGGCGGCTGGGCAGGCTCTGGCGCAGGTTGTCGAGCACCCGCTGAGACGCCACCCGGTCGAGCACCAGCCGGCAGCCGGGCGGCAGGAAGGGAAAGCCCTGTTCCAGCTGGGTTTCCAGCTGACGGCGGCTGCCTCCCAGCAGGGCGCGGTAGCGCAGATCGAAGCGGAAACGGCGGTGCTGCTGGCCAATGAAATCGAGCACGGTGAGGCAGCTCTTGCCGGTTTCGGGGGAGAGGCGCAGGCCCCGGCCCAGCTGCTGCAGAAACACCACGGCGCTCTCGGTGGGTCGCAGCAGCAGCACGGTGTCGATCGCGGGAATGTCGAGCCCCTCGTTGAAGAGGTCGACGGCGAAGAGGATCTGCAGCTCTCCGTTCTGGAGGCGGCGCAGGGCATCACGACGCACATCGGCGGGGCTGCTGGCATCGAGGGCTTCGGCATTGAGGCCGCGGGCGCGGAAGCGCTCGGCCATGAAGTGGGCGTGCTCCACGCTCACGCAGAAGCCCAGGGCCCGCATGCGGGATGGATCGGCAAGCTTCTTGTCGAGCTCGCTGAGGATCAGATCCACGCGGCGGTGGTCGCCGGTGTAGAGGGTGCTGAGCTCGGCCGGTACGTAGCCGCCGCGGCGCCATTCCAGGGCGGAGAGGTCGGTGGCGTCGGCTACGGCGAAGTAGTGGAAGGGGCTGAGCAGGCCCTGATCGAGGGCACTCCAGAGGCGCAGCTCGGCGGCGATGCGGCCGCCAAACCAGTGGAGGATGTCGAGCCCGTCGGCGCGCTCGGGGGTGGCGGTGAGGCCGAGCAGGAGTTTGGGGGTGATGTGGTCGAGCCAGCGCAGGTAGCTGGCTGCAGCGGCGTGGTGGAACTCATCCACGATCACCACGTCGAAGCGATCGGCGGGAATCTCAGCCGTGTCCTGCTGGCTGAGCGACTGCACGGAGGCGAACACATGGCGCCACTGGCTGGGCCGCTCGCCATCCACCCAGAGTTCGCCGAAAGAGGGATCGCGCAGCACCTGGCGAAAGGTGGCCAGGGCCTGCTGCAGGATTTCCTTGCGGTGGGCGATCAGCAGCAATGGCGGCGGATCGGGCGAGGGGAACCGCTCGGGAAAGTCGGCATGGAGCCGGGCCACATCGAAGGCGGCGAGGACGGTTTTGCCGGTGCCGGTGGCCGCCACCACGAGGTTGTGCCAGCGGTGGTGAAGCGAGCGTTCTGCCGCCAGCTGATCGAGCATCTCGCGCTGGTAGGCGTAGGGCCGCAGGTCGAACCACACCGGTGCGGCGGATCCAATAGCGGAGTCGTCGCCACGGGCCAGGGCCAGCTGATGGTCGATGCGGGCCTGCTGCTCGGCAGTGGCGCCGTAGGGCTCGAACTCACCCTCCTCCCAGTAGGCCTCGAACGTGTCTTGAAACTTGCGCAGCATCGCCGGCGTTTCCAGGGCTGCCAGGCGCACGTTCCATTCCACGCCATCCACCAGGGCGGCATGGGAGAGATTGGAGGAGCCGATGTAGGCGGTGCTGGTGCCGCTGGCGCGGTGAAACAGCCAGGCCTTTGCGTGCAGACGGGTGCGGCGCGTGTCGGTGCTGACGCGCACCTGGGCCCCGCGGGCCACCAGCCAGTCGAGCGCCTTGCGATCGGTGGCGCCCATGTACACGGTGGTGAGTACGCGCAGGGGGCGGCCGGCGTTGAGGTGGGCGCTCAGCTGCTCCTGCAGCAGCCGCAGGCCGCTCCACTTGATGAAGGCGCAGAGCAGGTCGATCCGATCAGCTGAAGGACACTCCGCTTGCAAAGCCAGGCCCACGCTGGGCTCGCTGGGAGCGTTAATCAGCAGGGTGCCATCGGCCAGGGGGATCAGGGGCCGGGTGATGGGGGCCTGGCCTGGGAGCAAGGGAGCATCGCGCAGCTCTCGCAGCAGCCGAGCGCTGGGGTGCAGCTGGTCGCCGGGGTGGACGGCGGCGGGTACCTTCTGGTGCAGCAGGGCCACGATCTGGTTCACCAGCGCCAGCTGCTGTTGCTGCCGCTGGGCTTCTGGTAACGAGGCCAGGGCTGCTTCGCTCAGCTCGCGCAGGTAGCGGGCCAGGCGTTGGGGGGCTTCGGCGGGGTCGAGTGGATCAAGGTGGTGCAGGCCCGCCGGTCCGCAAGCGAGGGCCTGGTGGATGGCTTCGCTGAAGGGGTGGTCGAAGAGGCCTGCAGGTAGCGCCTGGTCGGACATGAGTGGGTAGGCCTGTTACCGAAGGCCCTGCAGCCCAGTGGCGGGCAAAAGCCAGAACTGGGAATTTTATGCGGGTCCGCATAAACTGACCCAAGCCTGAAAGGACAGGGCCAGATGGGGTAGCTGGAAAGGGGGTCTGCTGTTGCCAGGCTGATGAGATTCGCCGCTTGCGCGGACGGGTCGAGGGCGTTTAGAGATTTAGGCGGATCCGCCCAATAACAATTTGGGCGTGCGACAATTATCCACACAATGCAGCGCTAAGCTGCACCTGTGACCAATTCAAATGGCAGTTCAGACTCCTCACCTTCTGAAGGCTGCGTCAAATGTACGACGCATGGAGCAAAATCTTGCGGGAATCCTTGACGATAACGGGCGCTCTGCTATTGCCCAAGAGGTTGGTAGAAATGCACTTGGCCTGCTCCGGCTATCGAATGAACACTATGCCTTCGCTAATGACTTAAGTCGTAGCCACTGGAGGCAGAAAATGTCAAGTCTATATTATGCTGCTTTTCACGCTCGACGAGCAATCCACTTGTTCGTTGAAGGCTCATACTCCACAGATGTAAGTGATCATAAGAATGTCGGAAGCTTTCCTGATGATTTTCCAAATCGAGATACTTACAAAACTCGGCTTGTCGATCTTCGATCAGATCGCAATCTTGCGGACTATGACCATGAAGCGACAGAGCTAGATCTCTTGATACCTGTTGTAGATGCGGTGCGTCTCGTGCATCAGCTTTTGGACGAAGCCAAGCACTACTTGTCCGCCAGAGGTCTTGCCTAAGCCATGAATTACCCTATTGAGTCAACCAATGAGTTTCTAAAAGAGTTTGAAAAACAATCCGGTCTAGCGAATGCTCCATATGAGATCCTAGAGCGAGCTGACGGGCCTTACCTGGTAATCTATGTTGTGCATCCTACAGAGCGAGTATTTAGTGCACTACAAGCAACCTACAAAAAATTGCCTCAAGGTGAGATATTTGAGAATAGAGCAACGATTAAGCGATTGAAGCCCACGCCTGGGGATCGCCTCGTGCTCCCTGAGTCACGACTTCTTCGGTCTAAGCTGGCTGAAAGTCTAACTGTTGACAGATATAGCTTTGAGGCTGGAGACTTCATCGACAGATACATACGCTCGGTCTTTGGCTTGGAAGAGCAAGTCACTGCGAATGGTAATCATGCACTATTTGGCCGAAGGGGTTCAGGCAAGAGCAGCTTGCTCGCCTATGCAATGTATCAGCGGACATTAGAAAAACGACCTTATGCTTGGCTTGCGATGCAAGCTTACGCAGGCAGAAATGACATACCTGTTATAATTGATACGTTCGTCGAAATACTACGTCAACTCAAGGGTTTTCACCGTCAGGTGTAGAACTGGATATTCTTCTTGAACGGCTTGATAACTTAGGGAATTCAAAGAAGATATCAGAACACGCCCTCGACGTACTTCTGCCTAAGATTCGGCGGGCTATTGAACCGATTAGTGATAAATATGGAAGCGTTACGGTTTTCCTTGATGATCTTCATGTCATCCACAGGACTCTCCAGCCGTTGCTTCTGTCAAAAATCTATTCCATAGCACGTGGAAATCGAATTTACATTAAACTTTCTGGAATTGAACAGTTTACGCATTTATGGGACCCTGATTCACGGCAAGGACTTGAGCCACCGCATGACATTCAAGTGCTCAGACTTGACTATAATCTAACTATGCCTGAGAAGTCACTGGAGCACATTCAAAGCATTTTGGATGCCTATGCGTTGTACTCAGCATTACCCGACATCAGTTTTCTTTGCGGCCCTGGCGTGCTTGGTCGTCTAGTATGGGTTGCTGCAGGAGTACCTAGAGATGCACTAAATCTTTTCTCCCAAGCCATGACACGTGCAACTGTCAAGGGTCAAAAGAAGGTGTCAATCACTAGCGTCAATGCAGCGGCATCTGAAATGGCAGAGGATAAGTTGCGTCACCTTGAGACAGATGCCTCTATAGACGTCAGTGGCATAAAGACTGTGTTGGCCAAGGTGCGCAACTTTTGTGTCAGAGAACATAAGACTAACGCGTTCCTAGTTGAAATAAGAAATGATAACGCTGAGTACTTGATGATTGAAAAGCTAGTTGCCCTACGCCTTCTTCATGTTCTCCACGAAGGTATTACACCACGCGAGGCCGGGAGGCGCTACAAGGGCTTGATGCTTGACTACGGCTTTTATGTGGGAATCCGAGCGGCTAAAAGTGTTGAACTCTTCAAGAAAATTCCTGAACCATTGACTGCTCAAGAACTCCGTGGGTTACCTGCTTTCCCTCTTGCGTGATAACTGCTAGCCAGGGACGCCCAACAAGCCCCTCGAGTGTACAGGCCTCCATCTACTCTCTGCTTCGCGAGCCAGGTTTCCTGCCTGCTACTCAGGGGCAGCGTTAGTACAGCAGTTGATTCCCCTCGAATCGGGCCTGCAGCAACTCCAGGCGATTCATAAGCTTCTCAAGCTTCTTCTCTTTCTGCTTACGCGTGCTGGGAGGCCCGTCAAAGTAACTCATCTCATTCCGCAGGAGATAGTCGATAAAGTCTTTCGGCTCACAGGGCTTGGCACCGATCCACTTGTGGAAGTTTTGATGGATACTTTGGCTAATCACAATGAGGTTGTCTTCGTAGGCAGCCAGATCTGGCCTAGAGCTCGCATCAAAGAGGTGATGGGCTTCCAACTCGATTGGCTGTTTATCTGATGGTGATGGCCTGCAGCCCGATACTGCACAACCAGAGCCACCCTTGCGCAATGCCCTCTGGCGAACACGATCTTTGGTTGCCTTCACCCTTGATTCATGGCTCTCGAGCAGCTTTCGCTGGGATTCAAAGCAGTCTTCAGCAACATCCGCGACTGCTTTTACCCAGGCTTTCCGTGCCTTCGTGATTCGCCCCTTTTCATTCATCGTCTTCGCTAGCCGCACGATACCGCGTTGGCTCCAATGGCGCTGGTCTTTCCCTTCAAAGTCATCAAAGTGAATGCCAATCTCAAGGCCCTCTGCACCCTCTAGGCCAGCACTCTCCTCTTGGATCCTGCGGATGGTTCCTGCCATTCCTTTACCATTCGTCCCCAACACACTCACAACTGAGCGCTGTTGTAGAAAGATCAGATTTCCTCGAATCTCAATGGCACTTCGATCTTGCGTAACTTGTATGATTCGCCGCTTGACGAGTGTTCGCGTCACGCGGGCTCGATGGTGGGTGAAGAACTCTCGGATCTTGGCAAGAATACTTCCGCCCTCTGTCTCTTCAAGATATTTGGCAATCGCCATCACGCCCTCTTCGTAAAAGCGACGGCTCTGAGCCTGTCCTGGCTCGTACTCGAAGAACTCGCCTTCGACCAATTCCCACTCATCGTCTGTATCGCCATCGAAAAACTGGCAAATGCTCTCCAGCTTTTTGGCGCTAATGCCAAGAATCTTGGCAGTCTCCTGAAACGAGAAAGCATCTCGGAGTTGCTTCGATGTTGCCATCATCCCTCGTTTTAGATAAAGGCAAGCAGTGAATCGCGCATCTTTTGAAGGCGCTCCATGACGCGAGGATCTCCACCGGCATCCGGATGGTGTTCCTTGGCGAGTTTTCGAAAGGCATCCTTGATGTCGTCAGCTGTGGCTGTCTTGGGGTCTAGGGAGAACACATGCCAGGGCCTGAAGTTCTCAAGCACATCAATGCCGTTGATGCAAGTGCTGCCTGATTTCCCGCGTTCGCTCTTCGGCACTCCGACCCACTCACGATAGAGCTTGAGCCAATCCGCTTTGGTCTTCAGGTTGAACTCTCGGCCTGCCATGGCGAGATTGAATTCATTGGACTTGCGCAGTTCGGTGGCATTCTTGCATCCGAATACCTTGCACACAGCTTCCTTCAGCTGTGTCACTGTTAAGACGGGCTCGGGAAACGGTTTCCCGTGGATAAATTCGGCAAATGCAAGAAGAACTTCTGCATTTGGTGTGCCGTTTTCAAGAATCTCTTCAATCCGTCTTTCAACGGTTGCGCGATCCAGTTTGATGCGTTTTGGCGACCGGGTTGCCACGGGTCAGTTCACGCTGGTCTCTTGATAGCTGCCAGAGCGAGCATGTGGGGAAACTTGTCACCAGTCTTTGCCTCCCTGCTCTGGGCCTGCGCACTGACTCCCCTCCATCATGTCGAAGCAGCACTTCATGGAGTTCTTGGGCTGCAGAAGCGCCCTATGACTTATGGACACGGATAAGTCAGAACTCTTCCACTCCGCCGGCTACCTGCTTCAGCCACCCGTTCAACTCCGGATCGCAGGCAAACACCCAGCACGCCTTCGTGCCCCGGCTCATCAGCGTCCGGTACGTATTGCGGATGATCGCGTCCGCCTTCAGCCGGATCGCCTGGGGGTCGCGCTTCAGGCCCACCTTGTACCCCTTCAGCGACTGATCCGTGCGCGCCCTTGCCGCCGGCACCGTCACCACCTGCCCATCCCGGAAGGCCAGATCCGGCCCGATGATCACGCCGATCGTTTCCAGCTCCAGGCCCTGGCAGGTGTGGATGCAGCCCACCTCCTCCACCGTGCCCGGCTTCATGATCCACACGCTGCCGTCCTTGCTGAGGTTCCAGCGGGCCCGGTAGCCCCAGGGCTCGATCGTGATGTCCCAGGCGTTGGGATGGTATTTGGACGCCCAGTTCCAGCAGTAGCCCGCCACCATCCGCGCCTGGTTGCTGTGGTTGGCCTGGCGGATCGCCTCGTGCAGCGCCACCGGATCGTCGAACACGCGGACGTCGTAGCTGCCCGGATCGAGCCGCTCATTCGACGTGGGGCGGATGCCCAGGGTCTGATCGAGCCAGGCCAGGTAGCCATCGGAGCCGCTGCAGCGGAACTGCGCCGGCAGCTCGGCCCGTTGCAGTTCCGCCTCGTGGAACTGGCTCCATGTCTCGATCTCGGCCGTGCTGCCGATGTCATCGAAGGTGACGCGCTGATCCTCATCCAGGAAGAACACCGCCAGCTTGCTGGCGTGGATGATCTCCTTGACCTGATTCTCCCCCTCCTTGTCGTAGATGGTCTTGGTCATCAGCCGGTGGCTCTCGTCCACGATCAGGGCGTCGTAGAAGCCTTCCGGGCAGCCCACGAAGCATGCCGAGCCGCAGAAGAGGTTGTCGTACTCGCCCTTCTGCAGGGAACCGGTGAGCTTGGCCCGGTACACCGCCCGTGGTGCTGCGTTCTTGCTCACGTAACGCGCGTTCAGGCCCAACCCCAGGAGCCTGGCCAGCAGGTTCACCGCCACCACCGACTTGCCGGTACCGGGCCCGCCCTGCACCAGCAGCACCGTGTGGCGCCCCTCACGGATCCGCCGCGCCAGGGCCAGGGCCTGCTCAAACACCACCTTCTGCTCGTCGATCAGCACGAACGCGGTGTTGCCCTTGAGCATCCGCTCCACCGCATCGGCCAGCTGCTGGCTGGGTTTGGCCTTGCCATCGCGGATCCGCTCGATCGTGCGGCCCCGGTCGCCCACCTCCAGGCAGCGGCGCAGGAAGGCCGCCATGGCGGCGTTGTCGTGGCGCAGGAACACCGGCGCCTGCGCCAGATAGGGCCCGTAGCGCGCGTCGCTGATACCGCTGCCATCGGTGCAGTTGTGCAGGTAGGCGCAGGGCTGCAGCGCGATCCCGTGCTCCATTACCGCCGTGTTGAAGTCCCGCAGCAGCGCCCCGTAGCTGATCGCCTGGTACGAGGGGTGCGTGGTCTCGCGCGGCCCCTTGCCCAGGAACGTGCGCACCACCCCATCCAGTTCGGTGGGCTCCACCGTTTCCCACTGCTTCAGTTCCACGATCACAGCCGCCGG
The DNA here is from genome assembly GCF_000155635.1 of Cyanobium sp. PCC 7001. Taxonomy (NCBI): domain Bacteria; kingdom Bacillati; phylum Cyanobacteriota; class Cyanophyceae; order Synechococcales; family Prochlorococcaceae; genus Cyanobium; species Cyanobium sp. PCC 7001. The sequence continues at coordinate 1,383,954 of NZ_DS990556.1, read as the reverse complement.
TGCGCCGTTGGCGTTGCGGCCGGACAGCAGCAGATCGATCCGCTTGGCGGTGTTGTGAATTTTGTACTCGATCGCGACGCCCAGCTCGGGTGGGATCTCCTTGAACTGCAGCACGTTGCCCACGCATTGGAGTGAGTTCTGCCAGGCACGGAATTCGGTGGCGGCCACCTTGTGGCCCGTGATGGCGATGTAGCGCTCGCGCACCTCCTCCTCGATGCGCTGCTCGCGCACGTGCTGGAGGAACACCTCCCGGGTGGCGAGGTAGATGATCACGGCGGCAGTGGGGCGGACCGGGGGCGCCTGGGGGGATTCTGGCGAGGGGTGACGGGGGTGGCACTGGTGGAGGAGAAGCCCTGCGGCGATCCCCCGGCCTACGAATGCTCCCCCATGCAGACCACGCGGTTGTCGACAAGGCCAAGATCTGCGACTACCTGCTCTCGAGCGTGCATCCAGTCGCAAGGTTCAAGGCCAGGGTGTTCCTCTCCCTCGGCTACACCATCGAAGCCTGGACAAGACTTCGTGACGACCTGCTTCACCACGGGCGGACCGGAGTGGTTGCGCAGACCCTGAGAAGCATCTACGGGATGAGGGTTGTGATCAGTGCTAAGTTGATAGGCCCTAATGGAACTTCGAGGCAGTTCAGAACAGTCTGGCTGATTGCGGATCACTCCAATCAGCCAAGGCTCATCACCGCATTTCCGGAGTAAGTCATGTTTGCCTTGCACCAGACAGTCGCTCTCACCCAGGACATTTCCGAGGCTGGCCTTCAGTCGGGCGATCTTGGGGCTGTCGTTGCTATTCACGATCCTGAAACTTATGAAGTTGAGTTTGTCGCCGCTTCAGGACGCATGCAATCTCTCCTGACGCTTTCATCAGCCAGCCTTCGAGCGATCGGTGATCAGGATCTGATCGCTGTGCGTTCATTGGCTGCCTACGTTGAATCACCTCCAAGGGGTTGAGACTGTGCGCACCTTCTCCGCTGTGATCGAGCGCTGTCCCGACACGGGGCTGCTCGTGGGGTGCGTTCCTGGCTTCCCCGGCGCCCGCAGCCTGGGGCAGACCCTTGATGAACTGCAGTTCAACCTCCAGGAGATGATCGCCATGCTGCTGGAGGCCTGGTGATGGCTCGCATGACTGATCCCGGCGGCCTGCTTCGGCCTCACCCTGACGCCCTTCAACGCCGATGATCCACACGTTGCCGGCTTTCGCCGTGCTCGCGAGTGCCAGGGGCCCCAGCGGCGGCGTGGGGCCGGTGGGAGCGGTAGGTGGGGAAGCGGCTGTTGAGCGAGGCCGAGGCCGGACTGAGCACCAGCTGCCAGAGCTGACCCTGGCCTGAGCGGAAGAAGGCGGCACAGCACAGGAGGTAGTAGCGCCAGAAGCGGGGAAACTGCTCCACGGGGCAGGGGAGCCGATCCGCGTCGATCCCGGCTTTCAGCGTTGGCCAGGCTTCGGCAAAGTTGGCGTTCCAGCGCATCAAGGTGCGGTCGTAGTCGTGGCCGAAGTTGTGCCAGTCCTGCAGCAGGAAGTGTTCTTCGAAGGCGCTGGCCAGGTCCACCGAAGACGGCAACTGACCATGGGGAAACACGTGGGCATTGATCCAGGGGTCCGTGAATCCACTGCCGCCGCGCGAGCCGATGGTCTGCAGCAGCGCCAGACCCTGATCGCTCAGGGCCTCGCTCACACAGCGGAAAAAACCTCGGCCATTTCTGCGTCCCACATGCTCATACATGCCGACGGACACCACACGGTCAACCCGCCCGAGCTCCAGCGTTGGCAGGTGGCGGTAGTCACAGAGCTCGAAACGCAGACGACGCTCCTGCCAGTGCTCACGCGCAAAGACCAGCTGCTCGGAGGAGAGGGTGATGCCGACCACTTCCACGCCGTAGTGGCGTGCGGCAAAGGCCGCCAGCCCGCCCCAGCCGCAGCCGATGTCGAGCAGCCTCTGGCCGGGGCTGAGGTCAAGCTTGTCGCAGATCATCCGCAGCTTGTCGTCCTGGGCGGCCTCCAGGCTTTGGGCAAACTCCCAGTAGCCACAGCTGTACTGCAGCCATGGATCGAGCATGGCCTGGTACACCGCACTGGGGATGTCGTAGTGCTGGCGGGCGACCCGGGTGGACCGCTGGATCGACTGCAGGTTCAGGACCGCACCGACCAGCCGGTCCCAGAACCTCGGTCCCTGGCCACCATGGCTGTAGCGGCGATCGGCGCCAAGGAGGATCAGCCGGGTGAAGAATTCATCGAGGGCCTCACAATCCCAGGCGCCCTCCACATAGGCATCACCGAGAACCCGTGATCCCCCGGCCAGAACCTCCGCCAGCACACCGGGGCGGTGCAGCTGGATGTCCCAGGGGCGGGAGCCTCCGATTGCAATGTCAGCCTGCTGCAGCAACGCGTGGATCGGGCCGGCGCCATCACGTGCGGACTGCATGGGAAGTGATCGGTGCGACACCTCACGAGCACCCTAAGTGTGTCGTTTCAGGTGTGCCCAGGGAACCGGCCTGAAGCCGCTCGGATCGCCTATCCCACCCCTCCTGAGCCGAGCGAGCGCAGGATGGCCCAGAGGCTGCCGCCGGCTTCGGGTCGCTCGATGTTCCGGTTCACGAACCACATCGCGCCTGCCATGGCGTTGAGCGCCAGCACCGCCAGCCACACCGCCCATCCTTCCGGCAGCTTCATCGCGATCGGTTCAGGCAACGGCGCCCATCATCAGCCGCGCAGGTAACGGCTCCAGGAGGCCGGCGAGAAGCTGTGGCCCGCCTCGTGGGCAATCGCCACCACGGCGGCAGCATCGGCAGCCGCATCCACCCGCAGCTTGAGCGAGGGATCGGCGTCCACCTTGGCCATGAAGGCGTTGAGCTGGGCTTTGGACACGGGAGGATCCCTGGGGTCATCTCCATGCATAGTCGAGAGGCGCCCGGCCGTGCCAGCCGCTGCCCACCGCCTGAGACAATCCACAACCGCCCCACCCCAGGAACAACCATGGCCGTTCTCGGGAGAGAGGCGATCCTGCAGGCGATCGAGGAGGGCTCGATCACGGTCACGCCCTTCAACCCCGAGCGGCTCGGCCCCGCCTCCCTCGACCTCACCCTCGCCGCCTCCTTCCGGGTGTTCCGCAAGGTGCACGCCGTGATCGCGGTGGGGGAGCACACCGACTACCGCGAGCTCACCGAGAAGATCGAGGTGCCCCAGGGGCAGCACATCCTGATCATGCCCGGTGAAACGGTGCTGGGCATCACCCAGGAACGGCTGCGCCTGGGGCCCGGCCTGTGCGGCTGGCTGGAGGGCCGCAGCCGTTTCGCCCGGCTCGGCCTGATGGTGCACATCAGCGCCCCCTTCATGGGGCCGGGGATCGACAGCCAGCAGGTGCTGGAGATGAGCAACTTCGGCCCCGCCCCCCTGGCCGTGCATCCCGGCACCGCCATCTGCCAGTTCGTGTTCCAGCAGCTGCAGGGCAGCGAGAGCTACACCGGCCGCTTCGCCGGGCAGACGGAAGACAGCTTCTGAGCAGTACCAGGCTCTGCACCCCGCCGCCCCGTCACGGCGTGCAGGGCCCCTTGGCGCTGATCACCACCTCATCGCCCAGCTTCACCGTGTCGAGCAGCGTGCGCAGCACCGGCTCGGCCACGTTCACGCAGCCGCCCGTCACCTGCTGGCCGATGCGCGCATCGTTGTTGCTGCCGTGGATGGCGAAGCTGTACCAGCGGAAGCGGCCGTCGTAGGTGTTGAAGGCGAAGGGCTGCGGCACGCTGTCCACCGGAGCCAGGCTCACGTAGCCGATGCCGTATTCGCCGGTTTCCCCGTCGCCGTCGAAGTCGATCGCGTTCATGTTGCGGAACAGGCTGGCCTTCAGCTCGGCCTCGCTCTTGCCCGACCGGGCCACCAACGCCGGCTCCATCACGAAGCGGTCGTCGCTGAGGATCGCATTCACCTTGAACCGTCCCACCGGCGTGTAGCCCTCCTCGAAACGGCTGCCCGCACAGGTGATGCCGTTGCGACCGAACCCCACCTTGAACACGGTGCGCTCTTCCCCGCGGGGCAGCACGCCGAAACTCAGCGAGGGGTCGTTCGGGTGGAGTTCGATCTTGATCGGTCCCGTGATGGCGGCAGCCTGCCTCTGTGGCGCCTGGCTCTCGCCGCAGCCCGCCAGCGCCAGGGCGGCTCCAATCAGGGTGGCGGCACGGTGCATGACGGAGCTGCAGCTGCCGCCCCATGCTGCCCCGGCCGGCGCGGCTCAGCCCTCCCCGCCCAGACCAAGCAGCTTGGCCGCCGCCAGCAGCAGCACCAGGGCCAGCAGCCGCCGCAGCCAGCTCACCGGCCAGTGGCGGCTGCCCAGCCGCGAACCCGCCATGCCGGCCAGCAGCACCGCCAGCACCAGCACCCCCAGCTGGGGCGGCGCCGCGGGCAGCGCCGGGCCGCGAACCAGCGCCAGCCCCAGCAGGCCGCTGAGTGAATTGCCCAGGATGAACAGCGACGACACCGCCGCCGCCTGGCGGGTGGTGGCCCAGCCGCGCAGCAGCAGCAGCGGCGTGAGGAACACTCCGCCACCGGTGCCGGTGAGCCCCGCCAGCAGCCCCAGGCCGGCACCGCAGGCCACCAGCAGCGCCAGCGGCGGCCTGGTGAGCCGCTCCGGATCGCGTGGCTGACGCAGGAAGCGCACGGCCGAGCCCAGCAGCACCAGCGCCACCAGCCGCTGGAACCAGACCCCCGGCAGATCCAGCCAGCCCCCCAGGAAGGCCGCCGGCAGCCCGGCCAGCAGCACCGGCCAGAACAGCCGCCAGCGCAGGTGGCCCGCCCGCCAGAACTGCCAGCTGCCCTGGCTGGCCACAACCAGGTTGAGCAGCAGTGCCAAGGGCTTGATCGTGGCCGCCGGCAGCCCCGCCAGGGCCAGCACCGCGATGTAGCCCGAGGCGCCGGCGTGGCCCACCGTGGCGTAGAGAAAGGCCACCAGGGCCAGGGGGATCGCCAGCGCCGGGGCCCAGGGCATGGCCGCCGGGCTCAGGCCCCCACCTGGGCCTGGTTGTGGATACCCGGATCCCTCCAGATGTGGTTCGGCAGTTCCAGCGGCCCCACGCGGAGGGGCGAGCACAGGGTGGCCATCGAAGGGAAACGGCGCGTCGGCCTCGGCGAGGGGGGATTCTGGCGCGGTGGCTCGGGCTGATCCGTCTCGCCCCGGCCGGTCAAACCCCGGGGCCGTCCGCTTCCGGCGAGGGGCCGGGTTCGGACCACCGCAGCGGCAGCGCGGCCGGCAGCCACAGGCCCTGCTCCAGGTGAAAGCGCAGCAGACGCTCCGCGCCGGGGTGCCTGCGGATCTCCTCCCCGTCCCAGACCACCTCCGCCGTGCCGGTGAGGCTCAGCAGGTCGCCCCGCCGGAAATCCACGAACAGCAGCCCGGCGCGGGGGTTGAGCTCGAGGTTGCCCAGGGTGTTGAAGTGGTTGTTGCCGGCGAAGTCCGGAATCGTGAGGGTGCGGCCATCGTCCACCTGCACGAAGCCCGGCGGGCCGCCGCGGTGGGACACGTCCACTCCCAGAACGTCGTCGTCGCTTCGGGCCGCGTCCATCCCCGAGGCCGGAGGCGCCTCGACCGCCGTGGCGATGAAGAAGGTGTCGGCTGCTGCGATCAGGGCCGTCTCCGCCGCGCCGAGCCGATCCAGGGCCACCACCGGCGGCGGTGTGGCGGACGCGGGGGCCTGCCGCAGCTCCCGCACCTGGATGTGCTGCGGGCAGTTGCCGAAGGTCTGCTGCACCTGCACCGTGAAGCCCTCCGGCTTCAGCGCCGCCACCCGGCCGTTGATCCGGTTGCGGCGGCGCGTGGCCAGCTCGATGCCCAGCAGACCCACCGCCGCACCCAGCCGCAGGTTGGCGGCCAGGGGATCGCCCGCCGGTGGGCGGGCCGCCACCACCAGAGTGCGCTCGTCCGGTGTGGCCAGGAATCCCGGCGGGCCCGCCAGCACCGAGGCCCAGGGACGGCCCTGGCCGTCCACCGAGCCCACCAGCACGCAGGGGAGCGCGCCGTAGAACTCCCGGTGCTGCTCGGGAAGCACCGGTCGGATCACCCGCCGGCCCTGGCGGTCCAGCCTGTCCCGCACTCCCAGGCGCGCCTGGATGGCCAGCTCGCCGGCGTGGAAGGGCGAGGAGGTTCGGTTCCAGCCGGGGTCGGCCATGGTGCGCTCGCTCGGGGGAAAGGGGGGGGGGTCAGGCCATCGGCACGTAGCCCGGCAGCTGGCGGACCCGCTCCAGCCAGGCCAGCACGTGGGGGTAGGGGGCCAGGTCGATCATCCCGTCCGGGGCGAGGGCCACGTAGGGGAACACGGCCACATCGGCGATCGTGGGCCGCTCGAACTCCAGCCAGCGGCGGCTGTTCAGGTGCTGATCCAGCAGCCCGAGGATCTGGGCCGACTTCTGCTCGGCACGCTCGCGGTTGATCGCCTTGGCCCCGAACAGGTGATGCAGACGGGCGTTCTCGGGGCCCTGGCGCACCTCGCCGGCCGCGGTGGAGAGCCAGCGGATCACCTGCGCCATCGGCAGGGGCTCCAGGGGCAGCCAGCTCTCGCCGCCATGGCGACGGGCCAGGTACACGAGGATCGCCTGGGCATCGGCGATGCGCACGCCGGCACCGTCGGCGTCGTCTTCCAGCAGGGGCACCTGGGCGAAGGGGTTGAGGGCGCGGAAGGCGTCGGAGCGCTGCTCGCCCTTCATCAGGTCGATCCGCACCCAGGTGTAGGGGACGTCGAGCAGATGCAGCAGCAGCCGGGGCTTGTAGCTGTTGCCGGAGAGCTCGTGCCCGTAGAGCTTGATCATGGCGGGGCTGCCTGTGCAGTGGTGAGGAACGGGAGGACTGGCCGGGTCGCGTGTAGACAGACCGGTCTGCGCAGAAAGAGTAACAGACCGATCTGTCTGCTGGCTAGGTTGATGGCCCGCTCTGTCGCCGTGCCCCCGTCTCCCACCCGAGCCGCTGCCGCCACCGGCTCCGCTGCCACTGCCACTGCCACTGCCACGGCCACGTCGTCCCGGCGCGAGGCCCTGCTCCAGGCCGCCCTCGAGCTGTTCAATCGCGAGGGCTACCGCGCCGTGGGCATCGATGCCCTGCTGCAGCAGGCCGGGGTGGCCAAGATGACCCTCTACAAGCACTTCCGCTCCAAGGAGGAGCTGATCGCCGCCGTGCTGGAGCGCCGCGGCGAGACCCTCGCCGCGGAGATCGTCGCCCGGGTGGAGGCGGTGCCGGTCGAGGCGCCCGATCCGGCCCGGGCCCGTCTGCTGGCGGTGTTCGCCTGGCTGGAGGACTGGCTGCGCTCCCCCGGCTTCCAGGGCTGTCTGTTCGCCAAGGCCGCCGGGGAGTACCCCGACGACGATGACCTGCCGCGGCGGGCGGCCACGGCCTTCAAGGACCGCTGCCGCGAGCTGCTGGAGCAGCTCTGCGCCGATCTGGGTGGGCCTGATCCGCTGGCCCTGGCCCGCCAGCTGGAACTGCTGATCGAGGGCGCCGCAGCAGTGGGGTTCCTGCGGCGCGATCCCACCGCCGCCTCCAGCGCGGCCCGGGCCGCGGCGGTGCTGATCGACGCCGCCCGCCCGGTTCCGACGACTCCCTAGGAAAGAAGCCCTAGGGACGAAGCCCTAGAAGATTCCGAGCTCCTTCTTTTTGCAGTAGCCCGCCCCGATGTTCATCCATCCGGAGTCGCAGGGTTTGCCGTTGGTGGGCTTCACCTCGTAGTAAATGGGGGAATTGCAGTGCTGCTTGAGGTCGTTCACGTACCCCAGCGGGCACTCGTCGTAGCCCGGCAGTTTGGGAATCCGCTTCTGGGCCACCGCCTCGCCGGGGGTGAGCACGGGCAGGGCCAGCAGCCCTGCGGCCAGAACGAGGGTGGGCTTGGGCACTGGCTGAACAACCGACTGGTGCAACTCTAAGAGCGCTGTTGCTCGCCGTCTTGCGCCTGTCCGCCCTGCCACCGATCGCCGGCCGCGAAGCCGAACTCCACGCCCTGGTGCAGCGGCCAGGCCCCGTGGCCCTGCCGCACACCAATCTCGATCTGAACGAGATCCGCTCCGGCTTCGCCTGCGCGCTGCACATGCATCAGCCCACGATTCCGGCCGGCGCGAACGGGGAGCTGATCTCCCATCTGCAGTACATGTTCGAGCACCCGGGGGAGGGCGACAACCACAACGCCGAACCCTTCGCCCACTGCTACCGCCGCCTGGCCGACATCCTTCCCCAACTGCTCGCCGCAGGCTGCAACCCGCGCATCCAGCTCGATTACTCCGGCACCCTGCTCTGGGGTTTCGAGCAGATGGGCCGCTGCGACATCCTCGAGGCGCTGCGCTTCCTGGCCACCGATCCAGCCATGCAGCCCCATGTGGAGTGGCTGGGCACGTTCTGGGGCCACGCCGTGGCGCCCTCCACGCCCATTCCCGATCTGAAGCTGCAGATCCAGGCCTGGCAGCACCACGTCGCCGCCCTGTTCGGCATGGAGATGCTCCAGCGGGTGAAGGGCTTCTCGCTGCCGGAGATGGCCCTGCCCAACCACCCCGACACGCTCTTCGCCCTGGTGAGTGCCTTGCGGGAGTGCGGCTACCGCTGGCTGCTGGTGCAGGAGCACAGCGTGGAGAACCCCGATGGCTCGGCGCTGCGCCAGGACCAGCTGTTCATCCCCAACCGCCTGGTGGCCCGCAGCTCCTGCGGCGCGGAGGTGTCCATCACGGCGCTGATCAAGACCCAGGGCTCCGACACCAAGCTGGTGGGCCAGATGCAGCCCTGTTACCAGGCCCTGGGGCTGGAGCGGGTGGTGCTGGGCGGTATCTCCATTCCGCCGTTGGTGTCCCAGATCGCCGATGGCGAAAACGGCGGCGTGATGATGAATGAATTCCCGCCCGCCTTCGTTCAGGCCCACCAGCGCATCGCCGGCGAGGGGGCTAGCCATGGCGGTGACACCGCTCAGGGCACCGTGGCGCTCAACGGCACGGAGTATCTGGAGCTGCTGGAGGCCGCCGGCGTGCCGTCCGACGCGTTCCCCCCGATCCAGGCGGTGGGGCAGCACCGGCTCTGGCAGCAGGTGGGCGGTGCTTCAGGCCATGCCTCCACCTGCGGATCCAGTGAGGCCTCAACCGAAGCTGCCATCGCCGAGCTCCAGGCGCGTGATCCCTCCTTCTCCATGGCCGGCGCCTCCTGGACCAACGACCTCAGCTGGGTGGAGGGCTACGCCAACGTGCTCGAGCCGATGCAGCAGCTCAGCGCCCTCTTCCACCAGGTGTTCGACCCGCTGGTGGCCGCGGATCCCGCCGTCACGGGATCGCCTGCCTACCAGGAGGCCCTGCTGCATCTGCTGCTGCTGGAAACCAGCTGCTTCCGCTACTGGGGCCAGGGCACCTGGACCGATTACGCCCGCGCGATCCACTGCCGCGGGGTGGAAGCACTCGGCGGCATCACGTGACGGCGCTCCTGGCCGTCAGCCGCTCAGACAGCCGCCCAGCTCGGTGGTCCACTCTCCCTGCTCATCGCGGCGCTCCAGGAAGCCCTCCTCCCCCTTGCTCCACCACTGCCACAGCTGCTCGGTGCTGTAGCGGGCCCCCGACCCCGACACCAGCTGCGGCAGGGTGAGCAGCGTCTCGCCCGGGGGCTGCAGCCGCGCGAAAGAGAGGCTGCCGTCGCTGAGCTGCCCGTAGGTCACCACCAGCTCCGTTCCGCCGTCGCAGCGGTAGCGCACCGGTTCGCGCAGCTCCACCTGCAGGCTCTCCGCCGCCACGGGAGCGACGGCCGTGAGCAGCAGCACACCGGCGCTCAGCGGCGGCAGGGCCAGTCGGCGGATCAGGGCTGCCATCAGGGGACACGAAGACATCAGGGCAGGGGCGGCACTTCCGGGAAGTGCTTGGCCATGCAGGCCTCGCACACGCCGTGGGAGAACTCCACGTTGGCGTGGCTCTTGATGAACGCCTCCACCGTGCCCCAGTAGCCCTCGTCGTTGCGGATGCCCTTGCAGTAGGAGCAGATCGGGATCAGCTCCTCCATCACGTCGATGCGCTCGAGGGCGCCGGCGAGCTGATCGGACACCCGTTTCAGCTCCAGCTGCAGCACCACCTGCCGCGCCAGCGCCTCCAGGGCCTGGAGCTGGGTGGGGCTGAGCTCCCGCGGCCGGTGATCGATCACGCAGAGGGTGCCGATGCGGGCCCCCTCCGGAGTGCGGAGGGGCACCCCGGCATAGAACACGATGTTGGGCTCGCTGCACACCAGCGGGTTGTCCTGGAAGCGGTCGTCCTCCCGGGCGTCCCGCACCACGAGCGTTTCATCGCTGAGGATCGCGTGGGCGCAGAAGGACACATCCCGGCTCGTTTCCTCCACATCCACACCCACCCGGGACTTGAACCACTGGCGCTCGGCATCCACCAGGCTGATCAGGGCGATCGGCACGTCGCAGAGCTGCGCGGCCAGCAGGGTGATGTCGTCGTACGCCTGCTCGGCCTCGGTATCGAGGATGCGGTAGCCCTGCAGCGCCTCCAGGCGGGCCTGTTCGCGGGAAGCTGCAGACGGGCGCATGGTGTTGGACCGGGCGGGAATGCTGAAAGGCCGGGCCGGACCGCCCGATTCAACGTAGGCAATGCCCCTGGAGGCCCCGGAGGGGGTTCATATCTCCTCATGCCAAGGCGTGGCGCCCGAGTCCAGGCCAGGGGGGGCGCCAGAATCCCCCGATGCCAGAACGCCGGGCCTTCCGCATCGCCAGGGCCCGTCCCGCCCCCTGGCTGAGGTCCTGCGTGGCGGTGCTGCTGGCCATCGCCATGCCAGCCACTGCTGCAGCGCTGGAACCGGGTGGGCGGGCTGAGTCGGCCCTGCCGGTGTTGCGGGTGGGGGTGGTGGATGGCGCGCCTCCCTGCAGTGACCGCGAGGGCGGCGACTGGCGGGGCCTCGCGGTGGAGTTGTGGAGCCGGATCTCCACCCGCGAGCGGCTGCCCTACGTGCTCTCGGAGTGGCCGTCGGTGCAGGCGATGCTGGAGGCCAGCCGCAACGGCGATCTGGATGTGGCGGTGGGGTGCATCAACGTGTCCCCCGAGCGGCTGCAGCGCTACCGCTTCAGCCTGCCGTTTCAGGAGGACGGGCTGGCGGTGATGGTGCTGCAGAGCCGGCTGGATCTGGGCCGCTCCTTCCTGCTGGCCCTGTTCACCCCCACCCTGCTGCAGCTGCTGGGCGGTTACCTGGCGGCGATCGCCCTGCTGGCGCTGCTCATCTGGCGCCTGGAGCACTACGGCCAGCAGCCCCAGACCCTCAGCCGCGGCCGCACCCGCAGCTTCACGGCCGTGTTCCAGATGCTGGCCACCGGCCCTGGCAGCAACACCCTCGTGGCCACCAGCCGCGGCCAGGGCATCGTGCTGCTGGCCTACCTGGTGCGGATCGTGTCGGCCTCGCTGCTGGTGGGCTACCTCACCGTGAACGTGGCCCGCCAGGCCCAGGGATTGCCCAGTTCCCGTCTCCGCTCCGTGGCCGATCTGCGCGGCCTGCGGGTGGGGGTGCGTGACGGCACCGTGAGCGAGGCCCTGCTGCAGGAGCTCAACGCCGGAGGGACCCCGCCGAAGGTGGCGATCGTGCCCCTGCCCAGCCTCCGTTCCGGCATCGACCAGCTGGTGTCCCGACGGGTCGATGCCCTGCTGAGCGACAACCTGCAGCTGCGCTACGCGCTGATCCACGCGCCGCTCCAGGGCGCCCGGCCCATCCTGGCGCTGCAGGGCATCCGGCCCGAATCCCAGGCCTTCGTGCTCTCCCCCAGCCTGCCGGCGGCCACGGCGGAGCGGATCGACCGGGCGATCAGTGCCCTCAAGCGCAACGGCGTGGTGAGTGAGCTGCGGCAGCAGGCCACCGAGCCGGACGCCGGCCCTGGCCGCTGAAGACAGCGTTGCGCCGCCCTGTGGCCAGGCCCGTGGACCATGCCTAAAGAGGGAGAACCCCAAGATGCGCCGCCATCGCAGCAGGCCGGAACCCATGGACAGCCTCAACCAGGACAAAGCCCTGCGCATCGCGCTGATCGCGGTGGGGATCGTGTACACCGTGGGGCTCTACCCGCTCACGGTGCTCTGGCCCGACGGTTTCATGTGGATGCCGCGCCAGGCGGAATACGAGCAGATGATCCTGGCCACCTTCGCGGTGCTGGGGGTCTACCTGCTGCTGGCGGCCCGGGCCCCGGCGGAGCACCGCAGCCTGATCGGCTTCGCCGGCTGGTCGAGCCTGGTGCATGGGCTGGTGATGCTGGTGCAGGCCCTGCGCGATCCGATGGAGCAGGCCAACCTCTTCGGCGACATCCCGGCCCTGATCCTGGTGGGAGCCGTGCTCCTGGTGCTCAACCGGCCGGCCCCCAGGCTCGCGGCGAGCTAGACAACGCCGGCCCCACTGAACAAGGCCCGATACCGGGGGAGCACGTCATGACCGTGACCAACGCGGAGTCGGGCACCCAGGTGCAGGAAGTGGCGGAGGGGATCTACCGCATCAGCACGCCCGTGCAGATCGAAGGCGCCGGAGGCTTCTCCTTCAACCAGTACCTGATCCGGGACGACGAACCCCTGCTGTTCCACACCGGACCGCGCCGGATCTTTCCCCTGGTGCGGGAGGCCGTCGCCCATGTGCTGCCGGTGGACACCCTGCGCCACATCGCCTTCTCCCATGTGGAGGCCGACGAGTGCGGCTCCCTGAATGAATGGCTGGCGGTCGCGCCCCGCTCCAGGCCCCTCTGCGGCACGGTGGCGGCCATGGTCTCGATCGAGGATCTGGCCGATCGCGCGCCCCGGGCCCTGCAGGACGGGGAGGCCCTCTGCCTCGGGCAGCACACCGTGCGCTGGCTCGACGCCCCCCACCTGCCCCATGGCTGGGACTGCGGCTTCCTGAGCGAGGACCACACCGCGACCCTGTTCTGCGGTGATCTGTTCACCCAGGGAGGGGCCGATCTCCCGCCCGTCACCGAGGGCGACATCCTCGGGCCGAGCGAGGCCTTCCGCCAGGCCTTCGACTATTTCTCCCACACCACCGAGGCCCGTGCCCTGCTCGAGAAGCTCGCCGCCACCAAGCCGGCCCTGCTCGCCTGCATGCACGGCAGCGCCTGGCGCGGCGATGGGGCCGGACTGCTCGGGGCCCTGGCCGATCGGTTGACGACGGATCGGTTGACGGCATGAGCCCTGTCCGTCGCCCCGGCCCTGGCCCCTGGGGGCTCAGTCTGTTGCTCCTTGCCGTCGGGCTGCAGCCTCTGGCGGCCCGGGCCCAGGCAGCGGCCGAGGTGCCCCCGCCCTGGACGCCCCCGCCCGAGCCGGCGGCCTGGGTCCAGGTCCGCACCGCCCTGCTCGAGCAGGGCCCGCCCGAGGGCCTGGCGCGCCGGGAGTGGGTGTTTGTGCGGGCGCTCGATCGGGCCGATCTGCGCGCCGGTGAGTACCTGGCCGATCCTGTGCCCGCCGCCGATGGCCCCGAGCCGCTGGTGGCCTTCCGGGCGGTGGTGCTGCTGCAGCGCCCGGCAACGGGGCCGGCCTGGCAGGTGCGCGAACGCCGGATGCGGGCCCGCTGCGACGATCGCCGCCTGGAGGTTCAGGACCCGGATGGAGCCTGGGTCGCCTATGCCGGCACGCCGGATCCGCAGGCTCCGGCCAGGCTGGCCTGGATCTGCCGCCGGGCCGTCTCCCCATGAGGCCTGCACCGATCCCGGCAGTGCCGGGCCGCCACCGTCTTCAGGAGCTGCCGCCGTGCTGATCCCGCTGCCCGGCCTGCTCCTTCTCGCGCTGCTGGCAGCGGCGGGCCTGCTGGCCTGGGGCGCCTGGCGGCGCCGCCGACGCTTTGCGCTCCTGCGGCGGCTGCCGTCACCGCCGGGGGTTCCGCTGCTCGGTCACTTGCCGGCGGTGCTGGCCGCCGTACGCCGCAAGCAGTTTTTCCAGCTCCTCCATGACTGGAGCCGGGCGTGCGGCCCGGCCTATGTGTACTGGGCCGGCAAGCCGGTGCTCGTGCTCAGCCGCCCTGCCCTGATCGAGTCCGCGATCGTGCAGGGGATGCGTTCCGGCTGCCTGATCCGCTCGCCCGCCATGCGGCGGGCCTGGAATGACATGCGAGGCCCGATCCTGATCGGCGAGGAGGGGGCGGAATGGCAGTGGCGGCGCCGGGCCTGGAATCCAGGGTTCACCGCCGCCAGCACCGCCGCCCATCTGCCGCTGCTCCAGCAGGCCAGCGCCCTGGTTCTGGAGCGCATCGCGCATGCACCGGCCGGGCAGGCCATCGCCCTGGATCCCCTGTTCGTGGAGTTGGCGATGCGGGTCATCGCCACCCTGATGCTGGGCATCCCCCTGCAGGACGGGGCGGAGAGCCCGGAAGGCCCGCCCCTGGATGTGGCCCGCGCCTACCAGGCCATGGGAGTGCTCGGCCGCCGCTTCTTCCGGCTCGCCGCCGGTGAGAGCCCCTGGATGAAACATCTGCCCACCCGGACCTCCCGGGCTTACTGGGCCGCCCGCCGGGTGCTGGAGGATCTGCTCGCCCCCCGGGTGGCCCTCGCCCTGCGCCTGCGGGATGGGGGCGGCGGCGATGGGAGCGCCTGCACCGAGACAGGTCTCAGCCCCCTGTTCCGCCAGTCGCTGCTGGTGCGGATCGCGGCCAAGGAGCCCCGTTACGACCAGGACACCCTGCTGGCCGAGACCATTGAATTTCTGATCGCCGGCACCGACACCACGGCCCACACCCTCTCCTTCGCCACCGGATCGCTGGCACTCCACTCCGAGGTGCTGGCCCGGGTGAGGCAGGAGGTGGATCAGGCCTGGGAACGCCATGGCGGCCTGACACCGGCCTGCATCGGCGAACTGGATCTGGTGCGGGGGGTGATCCGCGAGACGCTGCGCCTGTTTTCGGTGGCCTCGGGATCCACGGCCCTGCAGGTGGTGAAGGAGACCCACCTGGAGGGGGTCGGCAGGGTGCCGGCGGGAACCACGGTGGTCTGGTCGATGCAGGGGGCCGGCCGGGATCCGCTGGCCTACCCCAGGCCCCTGGAGTTCCTGCCCGAACGCTGGCTGCCGGGCGGCCCGGAGGGGCTGGCGCCCCCGATGATCGACTTCGGCACAGGGCCCCACCGTTGCATCGGCGAACATCTGGCGATGCTGGAGGCCACGGTGATGCTGGCCCAGCTGCTGCGCCACTACACCTGGGAGCTGGTCAACGGCCCGGCGTCGCTGGAGAATCAGCGCCAGAACCTGCTGATCTTTCCCGCCGACGGCCTGCCCGTGCGCGTCCGGCGCCGGTCAACCGCTTAAGGATCACGGGCGGGGTCATGCGCTGGGGTAGGGGCGGAAGCTCACGGGCTCGTACTTGGCGATCGTCACAGTCCAGGCCTGGGACACCAGGGCCCTCAGCTCCTGCAGCACCGCCGCGGTGTCGCCCCCGGCGATCCAGGCGGCCTTGAGCCTGGGCAGCTGGGCGTTCATCGCCTCCATCGGCATCACCACGAGCAGCAGGCTGGTGTCGCCGGCGGCTCGCCCCAGGGCCCCCTGGTCGCTGCGTTGCCACACCCGCAGCAGCAGCTCGAGGGCCAGATCGCGGCCTGCCTCGCCGGGATCCTCGCTGGGATCCCCGTCGCCGGCGGTTGCGGCAGGCAGCGATCGACCCGCCAACGGCAGGGCCCGGCTGCCGTTCTGTTCAAGAAAAGCCAGGGCAATCAGATAGGGGGTATCCGCCATGGGGACAACAACTCAGGCACCATCACCCTGACGGATGCCGTGCATCCGCATCAGCGGACGGTGGCTCCTGGGGACCAGGGTGCGGACCAGGGTCCTGGCGTTCCGCTTCCTGCCGGTCGATGCAGGTGGAGCAGAACACGCGGCCTTTCTGCTGCATGTAGAGCCGCAGGGAACGCTCGATCTGCACGCCGCATCCGGCACAGGAGAACAGGGGGCTCATCGGTCCGGGCGATCCCCACGATCTTCGAGCCCGGCGCCGATTCGCGCTGTAACGGACAGGGGCGGACACCAGCGTTCCTTAACCAACAACTCACGTTGATTGGTCACGCTGGAGGTCTGTCCCTCGCCCGGTTCCGATGGCTGCCCACCACCCGGCCGCGGCTGTGCTGCCGCTTCTGGCGGCCCTGCTGGCCGCCTGCGGCCCCTCCCCGGAACCGCAGGTCACCCCCATCCGGATCACGGGCTCCAGCATCCGTGTCGCCGATCCTCGAGCGTGCCATCGCCGGCTACGGCAGCACCGCCCGGGGCCGCGGCGTGAAGCTGGAGCTCAGCGTGGTGGGCACCAGCGCCGGCCTGCGGGCCTTCTGTTCCGGCGAGGTCCCGATCGCCAACGCCTCGCGCCCGATCAGCAGCGAGGAGCTCCAGGTCTGCGCCGACGCGGGCATCACCTTCATCGAACTGCCCCTGGCCTTCGATGCCCTCACGGTGGCGGTGAACCCCGGCAACAGCTGGGCAACCGCGATCTCCACCGAGGAGCTGCAGCGCACCTGGTCGCGGTCTGCCCAGGGCAGGGTGAAGCGCTGGAACCAGATCAACGGCGCCTGGCCCGACAACCCCCTGCGTCTCTGCGCGCCGGGAGCGGATTCCGGCACCTTCGATTACTTCAACGAGGCGATCAATGGCGGCAAGGCCAACGCCCGCACCGATGTGGAGAGCAGCGAAGACGACACGGTGCTGGTGGCTTGCGTGGCCAGCGATCCCAACGCCATGGCCTATTTCGGCTTCGCCTACTACACCGCCAATGCTGAACGGATCAGGGCCCTGCCCATCGCTGCCCCGGGGGCCGAGCCGGTGCCGCCCTCGGTGAGCGCGGTGCAGAAGGGTCTCTACAAGCCGCTGGCACGGCCGCTGTTCATCTACGTCAATGACCGGCAGATGCTCGCCGATGACGAGATCCGCAGCTTCGTGGGCTACACCGTGGGCAATGGCCTGCGCTTCGTGGAACAGGCGGGCTCCATCCCGCTGCCGGCGGACACCTACAGGCTGGTGGAATCCAAGCTCTACCGGCACATCCTCGGCACCTCCTTCGGAGGGGATCTGCCGGTGGGCCTGGGGATCGAGGCGGCCCTGCGGCGCAGCTTCGACGACACCCGCAAGCCTGAATTCCGCTAGGCCGGCAACGCCTGGCGGGGCGGCGTGGGCAGCCGCGTGCTGGTCAGCGCGGCCAGGGCCACCAGCAGCGCCGAGCACCAGAGGCAGGCCTGCAGCCCACCCACCAGGAACAGGGCACCCGAGAGCAGGGTGCCCACCAGCCGGCCGGCGGCATTGGCCATGTAGTAGAAGCCCACGTTGAGGCTCACATCCTCGGCTTCGGTGTAGGCCAGGATCATGTAGCTGTGGATCGAGGAATTCATGGCGAACACCACCCCGAACACGGCCAGACCCAGCACCACGGCGATGCCGGCCTGACCCGTCTGGCGCCAGAGACTGATGGCGATCAGGGCCGGAATGGCGCTGAGCACGGCGCTCCAGAACTGCACGGCCGCCACCCCGGGCGGGGCCGTCTGCCCCCAGCTGCGGCGCAGGGCCGGCACCGCCCCCTGCACGATCCCGTAGCCGATCACCCACAGGCCCATGAAGCCGCCCACCTCCCAGTAACGCCAGCCCAGAGCCGCCTGCAGGAACACCGGCAGGGCCACCACGAACCACACATCCCGGGCGCCGAACAGGAAGAAGCGCGCCAGCGACAGCACGTTGATGCCCCGGGATTTCGAGAACAGGGCCGTGAAGGCGGGTTTCCGCTTCATGCGGCCGAGGTCGCCGGGCAGCACCAGCGTGATCAGAAAGGCCAGGGCCAGACCGGCGGCCATGGCGCCCACGGCGGCGTTGAAGCCGATCGTGGTGAGCAGCACGCCGCCCAGAAAGAACCCCACCCCCTTGAGGGCGTTCTTGGAACCGGTGAGGATCGCCACCCACTGGAACAGCTGGGTCTCGCCGCGGCTGTGGTCGTCGGGGGTCTCCGGCACCACGGTCTTGATGGCGCTCTTGGCGCTCATCTTGTTGAGGTCCTTGGCGATGCCGCTGATCGCCTGGGCCACCATCACGTAGGCCACGCTCCACCACTTCGGCCAGGTTTCGGCCACGGGGATCAGCATCAGCAGGGCCGCCACCTGCAGCAGGGTGCCGCTCCAGAGGGTGAGCCTCAGCCCGAAGCGGGCCCCCAGCCAGCCCCCGTAGAGGTTGGTCACCACCCCGAACACCTCGTAGAAGAGGAAGAGAAAGGCGATCTCCAGGGTGGAGTAGCCCAGCTGATGGAAGTGGAACACCACCAGCATCCGCAGGGCGCCGTCGGTGAGGGTAAAGGCCCAGTAGTTGGCGGTCACGATGGCGTACTGCTGCAGCGCGCTCAGGGGCTGCCGTGGGCTGAGGGCCCCCATCACTTGCCCTCCGCCGCAGCCACGTGACAGGCCAGATCGGCCATCCGGCAGCTGTAGCCCCACTCGTTGTCGTACCAGGCGACGACCTTGAGCTGGGTGCCGTTCACCACCAGCGTGGAGGGGGCATCGACGATGGCGCTGCGGCTGTCGTTGACGAAATCCACCGACACCAGGGGCCGGGTTTCGATGCCCAGGATTCCCTGCAGCGGGCCCCGCGCCGCCGCCGCGAAGGCGGCATTCACCGCCTCGGCGCTCACCGGCCGCTCCAGCTCGAACACCGCGTCGGTGAGGGAGGCGTTGAGCAGCGGCACCCGCACCGCATGGCCGTTGAGCCTGCCCTCCAGCTCCGGGAAGATCAGGCCGATCGCCCGGGCCGAACCGGTGCTGGTGGGGATCAGGCTGTGCAGGCAGGAGCGGGCCCGGCGCAGATCGGCCTTGAAGCCATCCACCACCACCTGGGTGTTGGTCACATCGTGAAGGGTGGTGATCGAGCCGTGACGGATGCCGAAGGTCTCGTGCACCACCTTCACCACCGGCGCCAGGCAGTTGGTGGTGCAGGAAGCCGCCGTGATCACCCGGTGGCGGCTCGGGTCATAGAGCCCGTGGTTGATGCCGAACACGATGTTCAGCACCGGCTCGCCGGCCACGCTGCCCTTCACCGGGCAGGCCACGATCACCCGCTCCACCCCGAGATCGGCGATGTAGGGCGCCAGGGTTTCGGGCGTCTTGAGCGTGCCGCTGCACTCCAGCACCAGCTCCACGCCCAGCTGGCGCCAGGGCACCTGCGCCGGATCGGCGGCCTGGGACCAGCCCACCGCCTGCGACTCCACCTGGAATCCCCCGGCGCCGGCGCTCACCGCGTGGCTCCAGCGGCCGTGCACCGAATCGAATTCCAGCAGGTGTGCGGCCGCGGCGGCATCCCCGGCCCTGTCGTTCACGTGCACCAGCTCGATGCCCGGCCGGCCCCAGAGGGCGCGGAACACGAGCCGCCCGATGCGGCCGAAGCCGTTGATGCCCACCTTCATGCCCAGCCCGCAGCTGCAGCCAGTGTCCCATCAAGAAGAGTTGATGGGTGTTAGGGCGGGGTTAAGGCGGTGGCGCTGTGAGAGCAGGGGCCGCCAGGGTATTGCCTCACCAGAGGGCAGTGCCTCACCAGGGCAGCACCTCGCCGTTGGCATGCCAGAAGGTGCCCGAGTTCTCCAGGGTGAGCCCGTCGATGCGCTGCAGCAGTCCCCGCACCGCCTGCTCCGGGCTGATGCCCTGCGGGGTGAAGCCGGTCATGCGGGTGCTCACCAGGCCGGGGTGCAGGATCGCCACGGCGATGCCGCGGGGCTTGAGATCGATCGCCAGCGACTTGCCGGCCATGCACAGCGCCACCTTCGACATCCGGTAGCCGTAGGAGCCGCCGGAGCTGTTGTCGGCGAGCGAACCCATGCGGCTGGTCATCAGCGCCAGCTTTGAGCCGGGATGCAGCAGGGGCAGCAGGGCGCGGCTGAGCTGCAGGGGCCCCAGGGCGTTCACGGCGAACTGGCGCCGGATGCTCTCCGCATCGAGGTCCTCCAGGCTGGTGCGCTCCAGGATGCCGGCGTTGTGGATCACCACATCGAGCGGCAGGCCGTCGAGACGCCGCACCAGAGCGGCGATGGCCTCGGGGGAGGTGATGTCCACCCCCGGTTCGATCCGCACCCCCAGGCTCTCCAGCTCCGGGGAGGGGGTGCGACACACGGCCACCACCGTGTCCCCCCGCCTCTGCAGCTGGCGGCAGTACTCGGTGCCGATGCCGCGGTTGGCGCCGGTGATCAGCGTTGTGGCCATGGCTGGGAATGTCGGGAGAGAAGGACGGCCCTCCGCACCTTCTCACCGGTCGGGGGCGGATGGATAGTCAAATCAGAAGCCCTTCATTCCAGGAGGTCAGCACCATGGCTCTCTTGAAACGTGAATCCCTCAGGGATGTGGAAGATCTCTTCGACCGCTACACCCTGTCGCTGCCGTGGCCCTTCGGCCGCAGCGGTTCAGCCCTGGCCGGCTCCGCCCTGCAGGACTGGCATCCCAGGGTGGACATCTCCGAATCCGACCATGGCTATGAGGTGCGGGCCGACATCCCCGGCGTCCGCAAGGACGACCTCAAGGTGACCCTGCAGGACGGGGTGCTCACCATCCAGGGCGAGCGCCATCAGGAGCAGAAGCACGAGAGTGAGCGCCTGCACCGGGTGGAGCGGAGCTACGGCAGCTTCAGCCGCAGCTTCCATCTCCCCGAGGATGCCGATGCCGCCGCGATGAGCGCCACCGCCTGCGATGGCCAGCTCACCGTGACGGTGCCGCGCAAAGGACCTGCCCCCGGCGCTGAGCCGGTGCAGATCCCTGTGCAGTAGCCGTCGTGATGCGGTCCGGCTTGGGCGGAGCTCAGTCCGTTGCGGGCTCCGCCTGGGCCGCCGCCGCGGCGTTGAGCAGCTGCTCGGCCAGGCCATCGGGATCGGCGATGGCGTCGATGCCGGGGCCCGCGTTGCCGAGCAGCTCCGGGTGAGCGCAGAGGTTGTCGAGCAGGTGGGCCAGAAAGCCGCTCTCGCCCTGCAGCAGCTCGCGGGCGACGCGACCCTGACGGCCGCCGATGCACCAGGCCAGGGCGCCATCGCGCTGGCGGATCAGCACCGCCGGCTTCTGGGGCATCTGGCGGTGGATCGTGCCGGGGTCATCACTGGCGAAGAAGCTCTCGGCTTCATCGGCGCTGCAGCGGATCAGCTGGGCGGCCTGGGCCAGCGGCCTGAACCGGCGCATCACCTCAGCCGTGGGCGGGGTGTTGTCAGGCAGACCCCACTGCTTGGGTTGCCAGTCCACCGCCAGGGCGATCGAAACGCCGGTGGGCAGAGCGCGGGTGAGCACCATCTGCAGCACCTGATTGCGGGTGGTGTCGGCCAGGGCATGGCTGGTCACCAGCAGCCAGAACGATCCGTTCACTTCCGGCAGCAGCCGTTCGGTGAGGCCAGCCGGGGTGGTTCCTGCGGCGTGGTTGCGGAACGCTTCAGCGAAATCCACCACGCCGCTGGCGGCGGTGCGGTTGCTGCTGTTGGTGGTCTCGGTGGTCATGGAAGGCATGGGGGTGCTGGGTGTCGGGATGGTCTCGATCGGGGAATCGCAGTCGGAACCGGCGATCGGGGCATGGCAGGCGTGCCAGTGCGGGATCGGGATTCAGCGCTGCTGCATCGCGAAGTCGTGGAATCGCTGGGCCAGGGTCTGGAACACGTCATCGCTCTTGCGCAGCAGCGATTCCCAGCTCTCCTGGGTGGCCTGCTGCAGCTGCTCCAGCTGGGCCTGGGCCTGATCGCGCGCCTGGGTGAGTTCGGCCAGACGGAGTTCGGTGGCCGTACGGACACTGTCAGCCGCTGAATCCAGGGCTTGCTGCACTTGATCGATCTGCTGCGACCAGGCTTCGATCTGGGCTTCCTTCTTGTTCAGGATCGCCTGGCGCAGCTGCTCATCGGCTTCGCGCAGCTTCATCGGCCGGTTGTCCTGCACAGCGCTGGCAGAGGACGGGGCGTTGGTGGGGGTGGTGGTGTTGCTCAGGGTGGTGGTGTTCATAACGTCGTTTTAGAGAATTTGATTAGGGTGATCAGCACGGATGCAGGCATTCGGGCCTTCGCTACAGGCCTCGATGCGGGCACGTGGTGGCCTCGGATTGGCTGAGATCCAAGCTCAGCGCTGCATACCAAGGGGATGGGCGCACATCTGCAGGGATCCGCCCGGCCCGGTTGAAGAATGGGCCAATTGAGGAAACACTGCAGCAAAAGAGCGCAATCAAAACGCGCTTCGCTGCGACATCCGTTGAAACAACAATACCATCTTGCCCTGTGATGTCAACCCTCGGCGCATCAATTCTTAGGCGCACCGTACTGCTTCATCGCTGTTATCCCGTGCCATCACTGCGGTTTCGGCGATTGATGTCCTGGGCATCATTCCTGCGCATTGCTGCGCTCTGATGCGGTGCTGTTGGCTGCGCTGCTGTTGACGGCCTGCTCCGCGCTCCGGTGGTTCCATCGCTGGTCTGGGAGCCGCATCACCAGGCCGTTGGGCTCACCGCGCAGCCGGATGACCTGCTCGGCATGCTCTGGTCCAGGGGCTCAGCGGCGTGCTCCGGCTTGACAGGACCGGGGCGTCCCTGTTCAGGCCTGCTGCTGAACCGAGAGAATGGTGGGCCATTGCCAACCGAACCAGCGCCCGGTGCCGCAGCAGATCACCCGCCGACCTCGCCATGTGTGAACTGCTGGGCCTCAACGCCAACACCCCCACCGACATGGGCTTCTCCTTCCGGGGGCTCAGCCGGCGGGGCGGCGGCACCAGCGAGCACGCCGACGGCTGGGGGCTGGCCAGCTTCACCCCGGATGGCCGCGGCCTCACCCTGCTGCGGGAGGAGGCTCCAGCCGCCTTCTCCGCCCTGGCGGAGCAGCTGGCCGAACGCTCGCCCCGGGCCCTGGTGAGCATCGCCCACATCCGCAAGGCCACCCGCGGTGTGGTGGCCCTGGAGAACTGCCACCCCTTTTCCCGCCGCTGGCGCGGCCAGACCTGGGCGTTTGCCCACAACGGCGATCTGGAGGGCACCATCCCTGTGGGCCCCCGGTACCGCCCCTTCGGCTCCACCGACAGCGAGGCCGCCTTCTGCTGGATCCTGGAGCAGCTGGATCAGGGGCCGCTCGATCCCCACGACCCCGAGGCCCTGCTGGAGCGGTTGCATGGCTGTGCCGCCGCACTGGCGGAGCGGGGCACCTTCAATGCCCTGATCAGCAATGGCCAGTGGCTTTTCGCCACCGCCACCAGTCGGATGCACTGGCTCACCCGCCGGGCCCCGTTCCGTCGGGCCACCCTCGCCGATGCCCCGTTGCAGGTGGATTTCGCCGCCCTCACCTCGGCCACGGATGTGGTGACGATCCTCAGCACCGAGCCCCTTACCTCCGATGAGCAGTGGCAGAGCGTTCTGCCTGGGGAGTCGCTGCTGTTCCGCGCCGGGGAGTTGGCGGGCCGGCGCCGGCACGCCGTGCGCCCCGCACCCGCCGTGCCGCCCCAGCCCCCGGCGCCCCTCAGCGCAGGAAGAACGCCGCCGCCACCAGCAGCCCCAGCAGCACCACCCCCGCCCGCAGCCGTTCGGGATTGATCCGGCTGGCCAGCCGGCCGCCGAGGGCTCCGCCGGCCGCCGATCCCGTCGCCATCACCACGGCCGCCGTGGCGTGCAGCTGACCCGAGCCCAGAAACAGCAGGGCGGCGGCCAGGTTCACGGCCAGGGCCAGGGCCTGCTTGAGACCGTTGAGCCGGGTGAGGCTGCCGGTGAGCATCACGGCCAGCACCGCCAGCAGGATCACGCTCAGCCCCGCGCCGAAATAGCCGCCGTAGATCGAGGCCAGGACCACCGGACCCACGGCCAGCCGCTCCAGCCGCCCCGGCCGGCTGGCGTGGGGATGGGCCAGCAGCCAGCGACGCAGCCGCTGCTGCAGGGCCAGCAGCACCGTGCCCAGCAGGATCAGCCAGGGCACCATGCTGCCGAACAGCGCGTCGCCGCCGAGCAGCAGCAGCATCCCGCCCAGCAGTCCGCCCAGGGCCGCCGCCGGCATCAGCAGCAGCAGGCGGGAGCGCTGGCCGAGCAGGTCGCTGCGCTGGGCCGCCGCGGCGCCGCCGTAGCCCGGCAGCAGGGCCACGGTGTTGGTCACGTTGGCCACCACCGGCGGCAGCCCCACGGCCGTGAGCACCGGAAAACTGATCAGGGAACCGCCGCCTGCGATCGCGTTCACCAGCCCGGCCAGCACCGCCGCCAGGGCGATCAGCACCAGCTCGAAGGCGCCGAGGCTGACGCTGGCGGTGGCGGTGGCGGCCAGGGCATCGGGCACGGTGGAAAGAGGCGCTGGCAGCGGAACGGTCGCCGCTCCAGAGCATGACGGCCAGCGCCTACCCCGACTGTGCCGGCGGGCACCCGGCTCTGGCGCCCTGCCCGATGAGGATGGCGGCCGCGTCCCACTGATCCGGATCCCCCGGCATGGCCCGTTCCGCGTCCACAGGCCTGGACTCCGCGCCGGGCCGCGCCGTCGCCGGGGTGAGCCTGGCGGAGGCGGCCCGTTTCTGGCTGCAGCTGGGGCTGGTGAGCTTCGGTGGGCCGGCGGGGCAGATCGCCCTGCTCCACCGCGAACTGGTGGAGCGGCGCCGCTGGCTGAGCGAGCGGCGCTACCTGCACGCCCTCAACTACTGCATGCTGCTGCCGGGGCCGGAGGCCACCCAGCTGGCCACCTACCTGGGCTGGCTGATGCACGGGGTGCCGGGCGGCCTGATCGCCGGGGGGCTGTTCCTGGCCCCGTCGGTGCTGGTGCTCACGGCCCTGGCCACGGCCTACGCCCTCTGGGGACAGCTGCCCCTGCTGGTGGCGGTGTTCGCGGCGCTCAAGCCCGCGGTGCTGGCGATCGTGCTGGTGGCGGCCTGGCGGCTGGGCCGGCGGATCCTGGCCACGCCGCTGTTGGTGGGGATTGCCGCGGCCGCCTTCCTGGCGCTGGCCGTCCTGCGGCTGCCCTATCCCGTGGTGGTGGGGGCGGCCGCACTCACCGGCCTGGTGGTGGGGCGATGGCGGCCTGTGCTCCTGCTGGGCCGGGGCGCCACAGCGGCGGCTCCCTCCGCGGCCGCCCCCGCCCCCGTGGCCGACCCCGGTCAACGGGGAACCGGAGGAGCCGCGAGAGCCGATCCATGGCGACCACACCCCCCACCCCCGCCCACGCCCGCTTCTCACGCCGGGGCCTGGCCGTGACGCTGCTGGCCTGGGGCCTGGCCCTGCTGGTGCCTTTGGCCCTGCTCACGGCGGCCACGGGCTGGGAGGGAACCCCGGCGCTGATGGCCCGTTTCTTCACGCGGGTGGCCCTGCTCAGCTTCGGCGGTGCCTACGCCGTGCTGCCCTACGTGGTGCAGGGGGCGGTGGAGCAGTTCGGCTGGCTCAGCCCGGCCCAGATGCTGGATGGCCTGGCCCTGGGGGAAACCACGCCCGGGCCGCTGATCATGGTGGTGGCCTTCGTGGGCTTCATGGGCGGCTGGAACGGCTCCCAGGGCAGTTGGCCCGCCGCGGTGGCCGCCACCCTGGTCACGGTGTGGTTCTCCTTCCTGCCGTCGTTCGGCTTCATCCTGGCCGGGGCACCGCTGGTGGAGGCCAGCCGCGGCGATCTGCGCCTGGGCCCGCCGCTCACGGCCATCACGGCGGCGGTGGTGGGGGTGATCGCCAGCCTGGCGGTGGTGTTCGCCGGGCCGGTGCTGTGGCCTGCGGGCCAGTTCGCGCTCCCCGCCGCCGTGGTGCTGGGGCTGGCCCTGGGGGCGCTGCTGGGGCTGCGCTGGGGCGTGCTGCAGCTGATCGGCGTGGCTGCCGCGGCGGGAGCGCTGGCGGCACGGGTGGGTCCGTGGCTGGCCGCTCTCCTCAGATGAGCCTGCCGGTCCAGTGCAGGCTCCCTCACTGGATTCGAAGCCACGACCCGCGGCTCGAGAGGTGCCCAGGTGATGCCCGCATCCACGCCCACTCCTGCAGTGATGGCCAGGCCCTGGGCTGGTCGGGGCCCTGCTCAGGGCGCCGCCGGAGACCGGCCCCGCAGCTGGCTGACCAGCAGCGCCAGCACGAAGACGGTGAACTGCACAATCACCACGCAGGGCCCCGACGGCAGGTTGGTGAGCCCCGATCCCAGCAGCCCCAGCAGGGCACAGCCCCCACCCATCGCCGCCGAGCTGGCCACGTAGACCGGGAAGCGGCGGCTCAGCAGCCGGCCGGCGCAGGCGGGGATCACCACAAAGGCGCTGATCAGCAGCACCCCCACCGCCTTGATCGACACCGCCACCACCACCGCCAGCAACACGATGAAGGCCAGGCGGTGCCAGCTGGGCCGGATGCCGAAGGCGCTGGCCAGGTCGTCGTTGAGGGTGAGCAGCACCTGAGCCCGCAGGCTCAGGGCCAGATAGACCAGAGCGCCCAGCAGCAGCGCGGTGATCACGGCCAGGTCGTGCCAGGCGATGCCGAGGATGTCGCCGAACAGCAGCTGCTGGATGCCGCCCTGGTAGGTCTCCACCAGGCTGAGCGCCACCACGGCCAGCGCCAGGGAGGTGGAATACACGATGTTGAGAAGAGCATCGGCGGGCAGGCGGCTGCGCTGCACCAGCTGGTTCACCAGCAGCGCCAGGGTCACCACGAACGGGATCAGCACCAGGGTGGGGTTGATCCCCAGCAGGATGCCGATGGTGATGCCGAGCAGGGCCGAGTGGCCGAGGGCATCGCTGAAGAACGAGAGCTGGCGCAGCACCGCGAAGCTGCCCAACAGTCCGCCGAGGCTGCCGGTGAGCAGGCCGCCCAGCAGGGCCCGCTGCATGAACGGCTGGGCCAGCACGGTGGAGAGCGCTGCAGGGTCAGCCACGCATGCCACCGCTGCCGGCGCTGTGGTGGTGGTGGTGGTAGGGCACCACGTTCGGCCCGTAGAGCTCGGCCAGACGGGCGGGGCTGAGGGCGTGGTCCGGGGCTCCGCAGCAGCGCAGGCGGCGGTTGAGGCACAGCACCTGATCACAGCTGCGCCGCACCATCTCCAGATCGTGGGAGATCTGCAGCACCGTCCAGCCCTCCTGGCGGCGAAGCTCCAGCAACAGCTGCTGAAACCGCTCGCTGGAGGGGGCGTCCAGACCGGCCTGGGCCTCGTCCAGCACCAGCAGCTGCCGGGGCCGCACCACGCAGAAGGCCAGCAGCACCCGCTTGAGCTGGCCGCCGGAGAGTTCGCTCAGCAGCCGCCCTCCCAGATCGGCGCAATCGGTGCGCTCCAACGCGCGCCGCACCGCCCCCTGGCGGCCGCGGCCACCGATCCAGGAGAGGCGCGGGCCCGGCGGATCGAACCCGAAGCCCACGAATTCCGCCACCGTGAGGGGAAAACGCCCCTGCAGGGCCAGAGTCTGGGGGAGGTAGGCGATCTGGGCGCGCACCGAGCGGGGCAGCTGCCCTGCCGGGCCCAGGGTGTGGCCGAGGATCCGCACCGTGCCGGCCTGCCGGGGCAACAGACCGAGCACGGCCGCCACCAGGGTGCTCTTCCCCGCGCCATTGGGGCCCACCAGGGCGGTGTCCGTTTCCGGAGCCAGCTGGAAGCTCACGCCATCCACGGCCAGCAGCCCACCGCGTTGCACGGTGAGGTCCTGCACCTCCAGAACGGCCGGGCCCCTGATGCCGCTCATCCGCCGAAGGCCTGACGCAGGTTGGCGGCATTGCTGCGCATCACCTGCAGATAGGTGGAAGGATCGCCGGAGGCCTGCTCGGAGCCGGTTTCGAGGGGGTCGAACACCACGATCGCCACGCCAAGGTCCCCAGCCAGCGTATTGAACGACCGGTTGCCTTCCTGGGGTTCGCTCAGCAAGGCCTTCAGTTCACTGCGCTTCACGATCTCGCTCACCCGGATCAGATCGGCGGGGGAGGGGTTGATTTCGGGCACGTCCACCACGAACTCGGCATCGAGGCCGAAGCGCTCGGCGAAGTAGGGAGCGAAGTCGTGGAACGCCACGAAGGACTGGCCGCGGAAGGGCCCGAGCTGCTCTGCGATCTCGCCGTTGAGCTGCCGCAGCTGGGCGGTGTAGGCGGCGGCGTTGCGGCGGTAGCCCTCGGCGCAGCCGGGATCGGCTTCCACCAGGCCATCGCGGATGGTCTCCACCTGTTGCACCGCCCGCAGCGGATCGAGCCAGATGTGGGGATTCACGGGCCCGTGGGCATGGCCGTGATCATGGCCGTCGCCGTGGCCGTGGTCTTCGGGGGTGTCGATGGTGGCGACGCCCTGGCTCGAATCCACCACCACCAGCGATGCGTTCTCGGCCGACGCCACCAGCTTGTCGAGGAAGCCCTCCAGCCCCAGGCCGTTCTTCACCAGCACCTGAGCCTCCCGCAGGGTGGCCACATCCCCTGGCTTGGCCTGGAAGTCGTGGGGGCCGCTGCCGGGGGGGATGAGAGCCGTCACCGTGGCGCAGTCGCCCGCCACCGCCCGGGTGAACAGGGTGATCGGCAGGAAGGTGGTCACCACCTTGAGGTCGCCGGCTTGGGTGTCGGCGCCTGGCCCGGGGAGCGGCCGCGGCGCACCGCAGGCCACCAGCGATGCCGCAACGGTGAGCAGGGCGGCACGGCTCAGCAGCGGCCGGAGCCAGGAGCCAGGATCAGCGACCACAGATAAAACGAGAACCGTTCTCACTCTATTGCGCCTGCCGATGGCGTCCACCCGTTGCCGGCAGGCGCCGCCAGCTCAGGGCGTTGAAACCCTGGCCATCTCCCTCCAGGGGCAGCAGGCGCACCTTGGCGGGAATGCCGCTGAACTGGCCAGGGGGTTCCGCGGTCGAGGGCATCTGCCGCGCCGCCATCAAGGCCTGATCGCCGCCCCGCTGCCAGGCGGAAATCCCCCCGACAGAACGCCCCCTGTTGGATTCGAACCAACGACCGGCTGCTTAGAAGGCTGAGCGTCCTAGCTGAGAGTCGTTGACACCACTGGCTCCAGACCTTGCCCGTCGGCCTCACGCGTGAAGGATGCGTGAGTTATCGGGGCTAAGCTGGGTCCATTGGGTCATTCGGGGGCCATTAGCTGGTGCAGTGCGGCGCGCCCTACGGCCTCCGTTTCGACTACGCGGCATGGCTGGCCGCGGGTGCTGAGGGCACCGATCGGCTCCCGTGGTCGGGGCCCTGCTGCGCTGAGCCGGACTGGCTCACTGGCCCGCAGCTGACGGCCGATGGCCTGGCGGCGCTGCTGAGCGTCTCCACCAGGTCGGTCCAGGTCATGGCCCGCAAGACGCTCAAGCACTTCGATGCCGAGCTGTGGGCAGAGCTGACGAGGCTCTCCACCCGCCCCCAGCAGCAGCAGGAAGCGGAGCTGCGCGAGGAGTTGGCCGGCATGCTTACAGCCGCCGAGCGGCTCGAGGCGCCCGCATCTCGAGCCGCGGCCTCTGAGGCGATCGCCAAGACCGTGGCCAAGCTGGAGCAGGTCAGCACGTCCCTACGCGAGCAGCAGGCCGCACCGCCAGCCCCAGCAGGTTGGGCTGGGATTCCACCCGCTCTCCCTGCTGACTGGGGTGAGCGCGTGATCCTGCTGGGCTTCTCCGCAAACCCCAACCCCGCAGACCTACGCCCGGCTGATCAGTGCCAGCCCGTCAGGGACCCAGCTGACCCACGGCTCGGCTTTGCCATCGTCTGCGCTGCTGGCCGGGGCCGGGGGAAGGGTTTGCGGTTCCGCCGCACCACCTTGGGGGGCTGGAACGCCGAGCCGCCGCCAGTGCTTCCCCGCTGGATGACGGTGATCGGGCCGGAGGGTTCCCCCGGCCCCTGACGGTGCGCCGATCAGGGCGCCACGGTGCTGGCGATGATCGTGCTCGGCTGCATGACCGCCACATCTGCCGCGTTCCATGTGATGAACCGGGTTCCGCCGCTGGTTGCCAGGGCGTAGGGGTCAGCCTGCGCCGTTGGAGCCCCCCAGAACACCTCCAGGATTCGGCTGGTGTCGATCAAGGCCACGGTGTTGGCGGTGACGCCAGCTGAGACCCCACAGGGAACCCCCAGGAGCCGCCAGCCGGGCGGGTTGGCGCTCTGGTCAACTTCCAGCACATACCTGCCCACATCCGGGGCACTGTCCTGCAGCAGCAGGTCAGCCACCAGGCTGGGGGAGACCAGGAACGCGGCGCTGCCGAGCCCGCCGCCTGCGCTGATGTAGCTCTCGATCATCGCCGCCAGCTCCGCGCGGGTTGGGAGCGCACCGGCCCAGTTGGTGGCAGCTGGTGCGTCGGGGTGGTTCAGGATCCCGATCGGTGCGCCGCCGGTGCCGTCACCTGCCAGGAACCCACTCTCGGCCGTGGTCCGGATGGCGGCGCTCATCTCGTTGCGGACGAAATCATCCATCACGAACGCCGTTTGATTCATCAGTCGCCGCGATACGTCCAGCGCCGCACCGATCAGGTGAGGCGTGCAGGTCTGATTTCGAACCGGCAGGGTGATCTCTGGGATCGTGCCCCCTTCGGCCACCCAGGCGGCGCTGGTGACACCACTATCAGCGCCCGGGAAGAAAACCTCTCCCTCCGCTTCGTCTGACTTCAGCTCCAGCCGGCGCACGCCGCACTCGACCAGGGCCGTGGCGGGCCGGAGCGCGTTGGCGACTGACCCGAGCACTGTGCTGGTGAGGGCACCACCTGCCTCGACCGTCCCGGTGCCCATCGCCCGACCTTCCCAGATCATCCCCTCGAACTGGCGCGCCGCGGCCATGGTTGCGGCTGGGACGCCCTTTCCCCGGCAGTTGCGGAACCCGAGCGCGCGCAGGATGTCCGAGACGTTCTCGATGTCCCGGTGACGCTTGTCTGCGGGATCGTTGGGGCGCAGCTCCAGCTGGAGGGCGTAGTCAAAAAGCAGTGCGCAGCTGTATGTGGAAGCTCGCAGTGTGGGCTGGTATCCCTCAGTAGATCGGGCCATGGTTGCGGTGGTTCGCAGTGTTTCAGCCACACAATCGCGGGCGCTAGGCTTCTTCCTAGGGACGTGGTTCAGGTTCGGTCGTTATGTTTCAGTTGCTCGATGCTGGCGGGTGGCAGTCGGATTGGCTGCCGCTCGGCGAGGCGCTCGAAAAGCTCGGCATGAGTCGCACCACCTTCTGGCGGCTCCGCCGTGAGGGGCTGATTTCTGCGGTGGCACTGTGTCGCGTCGGCCCCGGGCGGCGCTCACCTCTGCGGGTCAACGTTCCGGCCGTTCTGGCCCACCTGCACGGCCGCACCATCCGCCTGGAGTCGGTGGAGAGCTGAGCCCCAGGGTTGCAGCGGGTCGCATCGCCGAATGTTCGGGTTAGGCCGGCCTATTGCCTGTTAACTCGCGCTGCTGCTGGGGGTTAACTCGCCTGAGAATCATTCTCACTCGCCTGAGAATGGTTCTCAGGCGCGTCCCAGCTGTGTGGCCGGTGCTGGCTGCTAACCCTGAAAATCCCTGGCGCTAGAAAAAGCGAGCGGCACAGATCACCCGTAGGGTATACCCCCACCCAAAGGACCCGTAACATTTAGAGCGGCACAGTTGCCATAGCTAACTCCTGCTGACGGTCGGTTACACCAGGGGCGGGGCGATGTTCGATCGTTTCGTTTTCACTTTCTCTCCAGCGCTGGGCAGGGCTGCGCGGCCTGGCACTGGCTCGGCCACCTGCTGCTGCCGCTGGCGGTGCAGCCCCCACCGCCCCCGGCCTGCCGGGTCTGGCGACGGCTGGCGCCGATGGTCCCGGCGGCCGGGGGAGGGGGAGGGGGATCAACCGGCCAGGGCGGGCCCGGCATCGACGGGGAGGGGGCAGTTCCCAGGCCCCCCGGGGGGCATTTCGCAGGGGGGAGGGGGGTGCTTTCTGCCGGGGGTGCCAGCCGTTGCTGAGCAGCTGGGCAGATCGAGGGGGAGGGCTGGTCAGCGGCGGATGCGATCGGCCGGGGCTTTGACCAGCAGCAGCTCGCGCAAGGTGTAGGCGTTGGTGCCGCCACGCTTGCGGGGCTCGGCATTGAAGCGCCGGCGGTATCGGGAGGCGACCATGGCGGGGCTCAGCCTTCGGGCTGGATGATTGCCGCGGCTGAGCCAGCCGGCCAGGGTGCGCCGGTCTGCGTCTGGCGGGCATGGTTCGGCCCAGGGATCGGCCTCGGGGCGGTGCTGGTGCCGTGCTGCCGGCGCGTCGTAGGCCGCGGCGAGACGAGCCCGGGCAGCGGCCAGGGCGTCGGACTTGGCGGCGGACTTGGCGGGTGCCAGGGCTGGCGCTGGGTCGTGGGCGTCGGCGCCCAGCTCCGTGAGGCAGGGCCACCCGCTGCTGCTGGGCTGCCCGGGCGCTGGGGCGTGCCAGATGCGCGCGATCGATCCGCAGTGGACGCAGTGTAAACGCGTGAAGGTGGCTGCAGGTGCTGGGGTCAGCCGGGCCGGATAACCGCAGCTGGCGCAGTGCAGCAGATAGGAGCCTTCCCTATCGGGCTCTGGCAGTGGCCCGCTTACGTTCATCATCACCACCGGCCCCCAAGTTGCTGGCTTGATTGTAGGCGAAGTGTTCAGTATTGAGCGAGCCTCCGGACACCTTCTCCGCCGCGATGGCACGGGCTGCGCGTCTGGATTGCGCGGAATCGAGAGGACACAGATCAGGCCAGCCGGGCGGGTGCGGGGTGTCATCATCGGGCGGGCTGCTGTGGTGGCGTGCGCTGGGTCGGTGCATTGCCTGGCTTCATTCGTGCCGCTCAGGCTATCGCCAGGGTTCGGGATTGGCACCGGCCATAGGTAGGCGCTGGCTGATCTCCGCCATGATCCGCCGGGCCTCTGCTGGCGATGCGTCCGGTTCGGCCTCGAGTGTGTCGAGCTGCTCCAGCAGCAGGCCGGCCAGCTCGTGCAGGCTGGGGCGCTGGTCTGCTGTGGTGGTCTGGCTGGTGGGCATGTGTGGCTGATGCGGTGCCGCTCCATCCTGCGCGGCTGGGCCACACTCCGGGCGGCTTACTTCACCCGCGTTGATGGTCCTACTGCGCAGCAGATCAACAGCGGTTACGGCTTCGCAGTCGCGGCAGGGTCGGCCAGTAGCTCGAATGTCACGGCATCACCGGAGCGGGTGACTTGAACGGCGGGCCATCGTTGGCGGTGTCCGCTGGCGCGGCAGATCATCGACCATCGCGGGGTCTTGTCCACGATGCGTTCCACTACGCGTGCAGCGTCGGCCATGTGGAGCATGTAGAGCAGCCGATCTACAAAGGTGCAGCAGCATTCGGCCGTGGTCGGGATCTGCAGCACGCAGGCGTGTTGTACCTGCCTGGCCAGCTGGCGAGGTGTTGGGCGGGTGAGTGTGGCGGCGGCCATGAGGGCGGAAGCTGGGGCCACTGACAGGCTACCGGCGCTGGAATGTTCGGGGTTCCGGTTCAGTCTCTGCCCGGTAGATTGGGGGCGTATGTTGCAACCTGTCCGCCGTCATGTTCGCTCCGCTGCTCCACCTTCCGGCCTTGATGCACTCACCGCCGCGGCCTGCTGATCCGGCGCCGGTCGTCATCACCGAAGCTCCGCCGGTGGCATCGACGATCGGCCCAGCAGCAGGGCCAGGGCGGACTGCCCAGCCGCACCAGCTGCGGCGGCCTGCTGCG
The DNA here is from genome assembly GCF_000155635.1 of Cyanobium sp. PCC 7001. Taxonomy (NCBI): domain Bacteria; kingdom Bacillati; phylum Cyanobacteriota; class Cyanophyceae; order Synechococcales; family Prochlorococcaceae; genus Cyanobium; species Cyanobium sp. PCC 7001. Next base: position 1,350,529 of record NZ_DS990556.1, on the reverse strand, counting down.
AAGCGGCCTGCAGACCGGCGGCCGGCGCATGAGTTCATCTCGGCCGCTGAGGCGTTCCGCGAGGTGCTCGAGCGGTTCGGTGATCGGGAAGCGCAGCGGGTGCTGGCGGAGCTGGAGAAGCGGGGCGCCTACGGGTCGCACGGCGTCCATGCGCCGACCCTGGACCTTGTGGCGGAGCAGGTGGAGCGCTCGCACTCCCATCGGGCATCGGAGCGGGCGCGGGTGGCGGATGCGCTGTTCCGCGCGCGCGACTTCACCCGCTGAGCGGGTCAGCGGTCGGGCCGTTGCTTGGCCCGACACTTGTCGCTGCCCTAATTCTCACCGCGAGAGGAGTTCTGACCGAATTAGGAGCGGCGACGGGTGGCCATTAGCTCCGCGTGAAGACTCGAAGCCGTAATACTTTTTGGAGGCTTTCTCCTGAGGGCTGCAACAGCGATCGCAATGTCTGCCAGCTCAATACCGAGTTCATCGACTTCGTAATTCGCCTGACCAGTGATTACAGCTCGTAGCTTTTTCCTACGTCCTGGATCCTTGGCTGGGTATGCAGCCAGCACTGCATCCAAGCCGCTTCGGATGCCAAGGCCAGTGGCACAAGCAAGATCATCAAGCATGGTGGCCAACCTCTCGCTTAGGTCGCGAGCCTCTGAGGGTGACAGGTTCAGGTCTCCGACGTATGGCAGCTGTAACAAACCAACCGCTAGCTCAGCCCAGTCCCCAAACCGTAGAGGTTCCTTGTGGCGTTCTGGGTGGTGTAGCCAAGTCGAGTCGTCTAGCCAGGCATCATCGATGCCAAATGGCTTGTGAGGGCCATAGAGCCTGTGGCACTCGCTAGCGCCTTCAACTTGCCACCTGTAGATAGCAACATTGATTTCGTAGAAGCTGTCGAGATTGGTAAGTCCTGGCTTCTTGATGTTGCCATTGCGAAGATGGCTTACCTGGCTATGAATAAGGATGCCGTCTTCGCCGCATGCCCAATCCGCAAGAGCGCTCAATCTGCGAATGCTAAGGCCGCTGCGGCCAAGCCACCAGTTTAAGACTGAAGCGAGGTGCTCCTTGCCCTTGGTGTGCCTTCTCGTGACGAGCAGTCTATTGCGGTAATCATTTGCTTTCCCGCCAGCCTGATCACTGCTTGATGGCTTGGTCATGGTTTTATCTGATTGAAACGTAGCGATTCGAGTGGCGAGTGCTTCGGAGAGAAGAATAGGCTTATTCATGAACTCCAGCCCAGGGCGATTCTGGCCCCTCTATTTCTTGTTTCCAGTCTCTTCATCGGCTCTGTGTATAGGGAAGGCCATGTACTTCGCCAAGCTAACCACAGCTTTTCGGTTTGCCGTTCATGCGGATACAAAACAGCCTTGCTGTTGGTGTGTCGTATCTCCCTGTGGCTCCAGCCCCCTTCGCGGCTTCGATCTTTCGAGTGCCACGCCTGACGCGAGGCAGTTGGGCGCGACAATCGCGAGCCTGTTCGCCTGTCCCGGCGACCCAACCGCCTCGCGTCAGCATTGGAAGCGTTCCGCTGCAGGCGATGGCTGGCAACCCAGGCTGGTGGCTGATCGATCCCGCCACCGGCTGGGCGCTGCGATTCCGCTGGCTGCGCACCGGCAACTGGCACCACCACCTCGAGGTGATCAAGGGGAAGGCGATGGGTCAGGAGCCGGCGCTGCTGGCATGGCGCCGTGAGCTGCCAGCCAGGGAAGCGCGGGAGCTCTGGCGAGAGCATCGCCGGCAGGGCTGGCAGCCAGGGCCGCCGCAGTGGTGACAGGCAGCCCGACCATGCCGGGAGCCGCGGGGCCGCCGCGGTGCCGGCCGGCATCACCCGATCGGGTGGTTCGGCATCCCCCGATGGGGTGACTGGGTGAGGGCGTGCTGTCACCTGATCGGGTGATGCCTTCTCCCCCGATGGGATGACCGGGTGCGGCCCAGGCATCCCCCGATCGGGTGAGCGGCGCAGCTCGCCAGCAGGGCCAGCGCGGCGGCTGCAGGGGGTTCTCCGCCCTTCAGATCTGGCCTTGGCCCCCGAAGGTCACCTGGCAGGCCGCGTTGATCAACTGGGCCTCCGCCGGGCTGGTGGGCACCTCTCCATTGAGGAGGCCCTCATTGCAGTCGGCTTGCATCTGGTAGGTGCCGCCGCCGTTGTAGACCGCGAAGGTCACCCCGGAGTCTTCGATCGGCTGCACGCTGCCGTAGTACAGCTGCCAGTTGCTTTGCGGCACCAGCACGGTGGGCTGGCGCTGCTGGATGGCCCGGTCAACGGCGTTGTTGATGATGGCCGCCGTGGCGAGGGTGGTGATGCCCCAAACCACCGACTGACCGAACCACCAGCCCCACGGTGGGGAACTGGAGCCCCAGCCGCCATACCAGCCTCCACCCCAGGGTCGGTTGTTGTACCAGCCGTTGTTACGGGCCCAGCCGGGATTGCCGTAGTAGCTGTTGACAACGGTCCGTCGGGTCCAGATGTTGCGGTTCCTGCGGTTGTTGTAGCTGCGCCAGCGGTTGCTGTCCCAGTCGTTCCAGCGGTCCGACCCCCTGCGATAGCCACTGTTGTAGCCCTTTTGGTAGCCGCGGTCGCGCCCCTTGTTGAGGCCCTCGCGGTAGCCGGAGCGCACCCCTTTGTCGTAGCCCTTCTCCTTGCCGTCTTTCACACCCCTGTCATAGATCCGATCCTTTTGCTTCTGGTTGAGCTCGCGTTGCTGTTGGGTAGACCGCTTGATGGAGTCGGTGTTGTTATTTCTGTTCTTATCCTTGTTCTTATTCTGTTGCTGTTTCTTATTCTGATCGGATTTCTTCCTGGGTTGCTCTTTCTCCTCTTTGTTCTTCTTTTTCTTCTTCTTGTCGTTGTCGTCTTCGTCCTTGGCCAGCAGAAGCTGCTGGGGAATGGGCGAGGCTGTCTGCTGCGCCACGGCAGCCAGGGCGGGGAGTGTGCCGCTGCAGGCCATGACCAAGGCCATGGCAGTGGCCGGGAAGGCCAGGCGGCGTAGGGGAGAAGGGCTGTGGATCGGAATCATGCCCATGGTGTTCAGAACGAACATGTCTTCAGTATGGTCACGTCACAGCGAAGCGGGCAGGGCGGTTGAGCTGGTGGGCGGAGCCGGCGTCACACCATCCACCCCCCGATGCCAGTGAAGGCAATTTCAACCGCACGGCTCAGGTCGTGTCCCTCCCCGTTGCGGGCCATTCCCCGGGTGGCGATGGCAAGCGCCGCCCGCATGGGACAGGCACCATCCGCTATCGCGCAGGGTTGACTCCAGCTGTTCCCAGCCCCCCGCCAGCAGGGAATCAGGCGCGGCGGGTCTGTCCCTGTAGGTGCGCCATGCCTGCCGGATACAGGCCGCGGCCTGCTCCGGTGTCATGCCAGGCGCCGGCCTGGCCCATTGCGGCCTGCTGGCTGCTGCGGCGGTTGTCATCGGTTCATGGTGCAGGGGGTTGGGGTGCGGCTCGGTCTGGGTCGGCTGCCTGCTGTGGGGGCTGGTGAGGGCAGCACCGCGGCGGATGCGATCGGGGCGGCATCACAGCCCCAGATCGGGCTGTTCGTCGTCGCGCTCCTCCTCGATCAGCGCATCGAGCGCGCGGCCGATCTGCTGGCGGGTGGCGCGGCCGGCCAGGCGCTCGGTTACCAGCTGCAGCGCTTGCGGGTGGGTGGGTGCCATGCGTGCAGCTCCCAGCGCCTCGGACACCAGCTGCTGGGTGGTGGTGGCGGTCCCCGGCGAGGCCGGGGCTGGAGCTGGTGCTACTGGAGGCGGTGCCGCTTCGCGCCGATCGGCGCTAACCGCCAGCTGCCGGTCGATATCGACCCGGATCTGCTCCAGGGTCAGGACCCCGCCAAGGTTCGCGAAGACCGCCTCGACCACGCCGGGGTCATCGGGGCCCAGCAGCTCGGCATCCATGGCGCCGACCACCAGCTCGGTATGGGTCGGCTGGGCTGGTGACGCCGGGGTGGCTGGTTGCGCTGGGGCTGGTTGTTGTGGGTGGGAGCCAGGGAACCCTGCTTTGTTCCCTCGCGCGGGGCTCTCGTTTTTTGGGTTCTCTG